>JASMLW010000242.1 GCA_030748485.1 Pirellulaceae bacterium | reverse complement strand
ACGGCGTCGCACACCAGCGCGCACACCAGCGCGCACACCAGCGTCGCACACCAGCCCGACGCGCGAGCGAGGGATCGCAGCGCGACGGACATTCAACCGCCACGTACTCGACGTAACGTCGATACAGCCGCCGCCCCAGTTCTATTGTGGAAGCTGCATGCGAATGTCGTCGACTGCCAGCACGCCAGTGGCGCCGAACAGACCGACGCGGATGATGCCCTCGCGAGCGCCCGCCGGGACCGGGACGCTGCGGGTCACTTCGGTCCACTCAGAGTCGCCGCGGAAGCGAGCCACGACTCGGTTCGACAACTCCTTGCGATTGGCGTCGTAGAAGGTCACCGCCAGCGCCCCGATGCCTCCATGGCTGGCGTCCTGAACATTGTCGTGGCGGTAATGGGCGCTGATTCGCAGCGCCTCAATCGACTTGCCGTCGACGGGGAAGCCCTGCATCAGATGGGCGGCCCGGCCATCGTCCTTGTTCTCGAAACGGATGTACGCCTTTCCGACCGGGGCGGCTTCCGTCTCCACGGTCATTTGTCGCTGGTAGTACCAGCCTGGCACGAACCCGTTCTTGGGCACTTTCTCTTCGAAGTCACCATTGAGGCAGGTGGGTCGTTTGGGGTTGGGTTTGACGAGACGATTCTCCTCGGCGCGGCCCGTCATCGGCACAAACAAAGTGGGTCTGAGCGGTTCGGCCTCCAGACGGCCGTTTTGTTTGCGGAACATGTAGAGGGTTTGCTGGTACCGTTCGCCGACCGGGATCACCATCAAGCCGCCCTCGCGCAGCTGTTGGATGAGCGGGAGGGGCGGTTTTTCAGGCGAGCAGGTGACGATGATCTTGTCGAACGGCGCGTGCTCGGGCCAACCCTGAAACCCGTCGCCGACCTTGGCGTGCACATTGCGGTAGCGGAGGCGTCGCAACGTCCGTTTGGCTCGTTGCCCGAGTTCGGGCACGATCTCGATCGTGTAAACGTCCTTCACGATGGGGCTGAGCACGGCTGCCTGATAGCCGCTGCCGGTGCCGATTTCGAGTACCTTATCGTCGGGCTGCGGGTCGAGCGACTCGGTCATGTAGGCGACGATGAACGGGGAGGAGATTGTCTGTCGATTGCCGATCGGGAGGGCCATATCAAAGTAGGCGCGCGGCCGGTGCGCGGCCGCTACGAATTCGTGCCGCAGCGTATTGCGCATCGCATCCAACACGCGAGGATTCTCGACCCCGGCGGATTCAATCGCCACTCGCACCATCTGTTCGCGAGCGGAGCGGTAAAGATCTTTGGCTTGCCCGCAAGCGACGCCTCGCCCCGCCAGAAAACAGATGACTTGGAGGAGACAGACAAGACCGAAACGGCGAACCAATCGCGACATAGTGAAGTTCCTTGGCGGAGACCGCGGCCCCTGGCGTCTCGCCGATTGACCGTGTCAATCGACCTGGAATCAGTATACCGCGCGATTGGCCGCCGGCCGTCGCAAACGCCCTGCGACAGCGTTAGAATGGCTCGCTTCACCGCAACCCATCAGACTCGAGCGGAGGTCGATCCACCATGAGAACCAATCCCGTAAAGGAGAAACTTCGTAACGGCGAGCCGAGCTTCGGCACTTGGTTATCGCTGGGGGACCTTTACGCCACTCGCGTTTTGGCTCGACTTGGTTTTGATTGGCTGACGCTGGACATCGAACACTCGGCGATCGACTGGACTCAAGCCACGGCCGTTTTTGGAGCGGTGGCGGACGCCGGGTGCGTACCGCTGGCTCGCGTTCCCGAGGGCACGCACCATTACATCAAGCGGGTGCTCGACGCGGGCGCCTGGGGCGTCGTGGTGCCGATGGTGGACACGGTCGAGCAGGCCAAGACGGCCATCGCCGCGGCCAAGTACCCCCCGGAAGGAAACCGCAGCGTTGGCGGCGGCATGCACTCGATGAATTTCGCCGCCGCCGCCGGCGACTACTACGCGCATGCCAACGATGAGATCCTGGTGGTCTTGCAGACGGAGAGTCCGCAGGGCGTAGCGAACGCGGAGGAGATCTACAGTTTGCCCGGGTGCGACGCGATCTTCATCGGCCCCAACGACCTGCGTTTCCAAATGCGCAGTCCGGGCGGCGAGTTTCCGACGCCGGAAGAACACGAAGCGGCCGTGCAGCGCGTCATCGAAGTCGGCAAGCAGGTCGGCACGCCGACGGGAATTCACGCGATGGATCCCGAATCGGCGCTGGAGCGGGCCGCCCAGGGCATGCAATTCCTGGCGGTTGGCAGCGACTTGCGAATGATGACTCAGAAAGCCCAAGAGGCGGTCGCCGCGCTGACGCCGGAAACGGCGGCGAAGGACGTGGCTCGCTACTGAGCGACAAAGTTGCAACAAGCCGCCCGGCCCCCAGCCCCACTCCGTCCGCGTTGACTCGCTTCACACACCCATTCATCCGAGGTGTCGACGATGGCGATCTATTTGCTGGTGACTCTCGACACGAAAGGTCCGGAGGCCGAGTTTGTTCGCGATCGGCTCCGCGCCCGCGGCCGCGAGGTCATCGTCGTCGACACGGGATGCATCGGCCAGCCGGCATTCGACGCCGAGATCAGCCGCGGTGATGTGTTCGCAGCGGCCGGGGTCAGTCTGGCGGCAATGGTCGAACGCAACGACCGGGGGGAGGCGGTCACTCAGGCGGTCGCCGGGGTCGAGAGCATCGTGCGCGACGCGCACCAGCGGGGCGAAGTCTGTGGCGTGATCGCGCTCGGCGGCTCAGCTGGGACGACCATCGGCGCAGCCGCCATGCGGCAGTTGCCGATCGGCGTCCCCAAGGTGATGGTCAGCACGTTGGCGTCCGGCGAAGTTCGCCAGTGGGTCGGCGACAAAGACATCATGATGCTCAACTCGGTCGTCGACATCGCCGGCGTCAACCGCATCAGCCGGAAGATCCTGGCCCAAGCCGCCGACGCGATTTGGGGCATGACCGAAGAACCTGAAACCGACTCGCACGACGACCGGCCGTTGGTCGCCGCCACCATGTTTGGAGTCACGACCCAATGCGTGCTGCGAGCGCAATCGGTTCTCGAAAAAGCCGGTTACGAAGTACTCGTCTTTCACGCCACCGGAAACGGCGGCTTGGCGATGGAGTCGCTGATTCACGACGGATTGATTTCCGGCGTGCTCGACATCACGACGACCGAACTGGCTGACGAGCTTGTCGGCGGCGTTCTCTCAGCGGGCCCCCATCGCCTCACAGCCGCGGGCGAACTGGGCGTACCGCAAGTCATTTCGGTCGGCGCCACCGACATGGTCAATTTCCGCGAGCCGGATTCAGTTCCAGACGAGTTTCAGAACCGGCTGTT
>JASMLW010000241.1 GCA_030748485.1 Pirellulaceae bacterium | reverse complement strand
GGCAATCTTGATTCGCGACCGTTCCGCCTTCAGGTGCAGAGTTTGAAGCCAGCCGACTCGGCGTACCATAGTAGTCGTTTGGGCCCTCAAAACACTAGAATATTCAATGCTAGCACGGTGCGCAAAATGGGACTGCGCCCCGCTTCTGCGACGCAGCCGGAGTCAGCACGATCTCTTGGCGGATGTAGCCAGGCGTGCTCGCGTTCGCGATGTTGTTGCCCGCGACCTGTAGACCGAGTTGCGCGGTCAGCAGCGCGTTCTTGGCAAGCTGAATTGAGCTGAAGAGAGACATGGAGGCACTCGAGCGCGGCGATTCGCCGCAGAGCGCCTAGACTTCCCTATCCATGAGCGCACCGCGTGAATGGACGAATTCACCATTTCCATATGTCGGCTTCAATCGTCCGCCGGTGGCGAAAATCTCGAGGATCTGAGAAACGTGAAGCAAAGATCTCTGAGCTAGCACCCAGTTGGTGAGCGTTTCTTGCTGCAACAGACGAGCGCGTCGCGCCGCCTCTTCCACTTGCTTCTTTATCTCACCCCGCTCCTCTGACGGTAACACCTTGGCGAGACTACCTATACTGTCGCTCGGCAATCCACATTCGCCGGCCCGTTCGAGCAGTTCGGTTCGCTTGTCGTGGCAAGCCTGTAGTCGATCGCCCAGCTCCCGCTCGCGCTCCTGCAAGTCGTCGAGTTTCGTGTACTCGCCTTTCGCCATCCGTTCTCGTTTGGCTTGGAGCACGTCGAGCAGATCGCCCTGGACGTCGGAGATCTCTTTGAGCAACTGAGCGAGATTGGTTTCCCAATCGTTTTGCGTGGCGGCAGCCATGATCAACTCGCAATGTAGTAAGAAGTCCGTCCGATCTATCCGGTCCGTTCCATTCGCCCCATCCGCAATCCGCTCGATCTACCTGATCGACACGACCAACCACCGTCCGTCCACTCGGTCATTTTGCCTGGCCGAGCATGAAGAGGTCAAACATCGGGCCGGTAATTGAATTGGCCGTAGCGTCGGACATTTTCTCGACGAGCACTTGATCGAGTTGAGTCTGAAACATCTCTTCGGCGCTGCCGCCGTGAAAGTAGGCGGGCTTGCCGACGGACTTGCGCATCGACTTGAGCATCTGTCCGTAGAAGTTTTGCCCGACGAAATCGTCGAACGCGTCGCGCAGTTCGGCGCTCGCCTGAGGCTTCACTTTGGTGACCCCCGCCGTCTCGTCGGCTGACGCGGGATTCTCGCGGGCAGCTATCTCACCGCTCTTGTTCGAGGCGATTGCCTGCTCGGCGTCGTCGTCACTCGCTGTCAGAGAAAACAGTTTTTGCTCGGCGTTCGCCTGTAGCTGTCGAGCGGCGCTGAGCGCGCTCCGCAGCATCCGATTTCCGCCGTCCAATGATTGAGAGGCGACGGGCTGGGCGGCGAGCAGCTGAGTTGTGGGGAGTATTCCGGACATGGCAATATTGGATTGAAGTGGGAAGTTTCTTGTTATTCGATGATAAGCGTCCCGAACAGGGCGCCTTTACGATCGATCGCCTTGATGATCTCAATCATGTCCTTCGTGCTGACTTGCAGCGTGTTGAGCGACGAGACGAGGGCGGGTAGCGACGGTGTGGACTGTTCGGCCTGCGGATTGAGCTCGCGAAACGCGTTCGTTGGTGCGGGGTCGTCGCCGCCGACCTCGATGGTCAAGTTCTTGTGAGAAATCGCCACCGGCATAATCTCGACGTTGGCTCCGATGACGATAACGCCGGTCGACTTGTTGATGATCACCCGGTTGTCTCTCGGCAAGCTGGTCAGCGCAATGCTCTTGATGGCGTTGGCGAATTGCACGGGAGCTTCGAGATACGCCTCGGGCACGGTGACGTCAATGTTCTTGGGATCGATGGCCCGCGCGATTTGCCGGCTGACGAATTCGGCGTCAGCATTGATCGCGTGTTCGATCTCCTGCGCCATCGCGAAGCTCGCGTGATTGCTATCCAACACCAGCGTCATTTTGCCGGAGAATACGAACTGGTTCTTGACGTCGCGAATCACTCGTACACCCGCGTCGACCTTTCCGCGGGCGAGTGAATTCGGATCATCGATCTGGATCCGCCCGGAAGCCATCGCATAGGCGTTCGGGTTGGGGCCGTGGAGAACCGTGTTGAGTAATTCACCGCCTTCTAGACTCTTCGCGCTGGGAGCGCTGACTCGGCAGGTCAGCTTATCGCCTTCTCGCGCGCCGGCCGCCGGCAGCTCGACCGTCACGAAGACCATCGCGACATTGGGAGTCGATTTGATTTCATCGAGCAGCACTTGCCGCTTGTCGCCGCGCGTGAGCGGCGTGCCAAGTTGCTCCAGGAACTTGGCGTAGGCTCGCAAGGTGGGAGTCGACCCGTCGCCCGTGCCGCTCAGTCCCACGACCAAGCCAAAGCCGGTGAGCGTGTCGCCTTCCTGGCCTTTGATGTGCGACACATCGCCGACGGTCGCCGCCTGCGCGGCGGCCACCGTGCTCAGCAGTGCGGCGATGAAAAATCGAATGAGCCGTGAAAGTGTCATTGTCGTGGTTTCCATTCGGATCGATCGTTGTCGTGGCCGTCTCAACGCTCACTCTCGACCGCCGTCGCTTAGAACGGGTCGAGCCGATCGAGCATGCGGGTGAACCACCCTCGCTTGTAAGCATCGTAGACATGCCCGCGCTCGCGTTTCTTCAGTTGCAAATCGACGATGCGTTCGCTCAAGACGGTCCGGTTGGCGTTCACCGCATCGGGGGCGCAAATGCCCGTCAGTGAAACCTCCCAGACCTCTTGATTGATCTCGATGACCTTGTGCCCTTCGAGGACGAGGTTGCCGTTCGGGCGAATGTCGGCGATGTGCACGGCGACATTCAGCTTGACCGACTCGGTCGTTTCCATTTCGTTCTCGGCCCGGTACTGCTGCTGCACCTGGCCCTTGATGCGCGGATCCCCGTCGCTCTGCGGCGACGGCTTGATCCAGCGGAACGGGTTCAAGATGACAAAGTCTTCGAGCACCGCGTCGTAGAGCGCGTTCTTGCGCCGCTGGACTTCGCCCTCTGCGGTTGTGAACGCTTTTTCGTCGACGATCACCATCAAGAATTCGTTCTCCTGCCAAATGTGCGGAACGGTGGGCTCATGCCGAATCCAACTCAACCCGTGGCGCAGTTGGCCCGGCGCCAATTGGTTTGGTAGTCGCTGGCCGGGCGCGAGTTGGTTTGGTGGCTGCTGGCCCGGAAGTAGTTGACCGGGACGAATGGCGGCGGGTAGGCCGGCCCGGTTCTGTCCGCCGATGTACGGCTGATTCTGATTCTGTTGGTAGGGGAGTGGATTGCCGTAGCCGGGCGGCGGAAGTTGCTCGTACGGCTGGGTTTGGTACTGGCGGCTGGGCTGCCCTGGGGGGTAGACGGGCTGACCGCGAGTGGGAAACTGAGCCGTCCGCACGGGGACCTGCCGAGCTGGATACGAAGCGTTTCCAATGTGGACTCGGTGCAGCAGCCCCGATGTCTGGGCGACGAGATCACCGGCCATCATTCCGGTCAAGCTCAGCCCGGCGACCGCAATCCAAAATAACTTGGTCATCGATTGGTCCTCGTGTCGTGGCGATGAAACGGACTACGGTTGTGGGCGATAGGTCGAGTTGGGTCTCAGAGTTGACCGGCGATCGGCGACCGTGCGAGCGTTGGTTGACGAACCGGGCGTCGGATAACGTCGCGACTGGTCGAGACGATTACTGGCTCCTCGCAAACCGGCTCCAGCGGCGAGAATCTCGACTTCCAGTGGTCCGACAACGCGCGCCGTCCGTTCGCCGCTCCCTCGCACGAACCGCTTTGTGCGATCCGGCGGACTCAACGACTTCACCTTAATGACATCGTCGACAGCCCCGTCTTGCATGGCCATTACCACCGTCGAAATCCGCACGGGCCCCGAACGGACGAACAGCGTGACATGCTCGGAACGGCGGACGACGATCGGGCGGCGGATGTTTCTCCGCTGAACAATCTGATTCGTGCCCAATGAAAAGGCGACCTCCATCCCAATCACATCCTGCAACTTGGTGTAGCCCGACTGCCCCGGTCGTTGTGGAGCATCCGTAAGCCGCACGTCATCCTGATTGATTCGCGACCCTTTGCGGAGCGGACCGTTGGTGACCACGAACTGCTGATTCGCCTGCTGGCCGTCCGCCGACCGGGCGCTGGCCGTTTTGACGGGTGACGACGTCGGCCGTGGATTGACGACGCGAATACGAGTGGCTCCCGACATGCGGTGCTGCAGCATGTTGACGCCGGCTAACTCCATCAATTCTCTGACCTGGCTGGCGTGCAGTGTTCGCGATGTGCCGGGGAGCGGGGCGGCGATGAGCTTAATCCGCTTCAGGCGGGCGACCTCCGCACCTGATTCGGCGTCGTCAAACGTCGCGATGTCACCCAGACGGACGATCGGTGTCTTGACCTGAAAGTTCGCCTTCAACTCGATTTCGGAACTGCGGCCCCACAAAGCCAGCGCGTTGGCGACGGAAAAGTAGAAGACTATTCGCAACCAGGTTCGCTGCATCGAATGACTCCCTTCAATCCGATTGACGATCACCGTCATGTCTAGAACCGCCGCAAGTTGGAAACTAACTGCAACACTTGATCGCCCGCTTGGACGGCCTGCGAATTCAATTCAAACGAGCGTTGCGTCGTGATCAGGTCGATCAGCTCCTGGACCGGCTCGACGTCCGACGCTTCCAGCCGATATTGACTCAGTTGACCGACGCCCTGATCGCCCGGATTCGCCGTGGTGGGCGTGCTGGACGCATCCGACTCCGCGTACAAGTTCTCACCCATTTTGGTGAGCCCTTCGGGGTTCGGAAAAACGGCCAGTTCCAGTTGCGCAACCTCAGTTAGATTGGTCGAACCCGGTTCGCGAACCAGAATCCGGCCGTCCGGCGATATGCTCAACTCGGTGTACGGTTGGGGCACGTTGATTTGTGGCTGCACAATGCGGCCGACGCCCGCCGAGCCCATCACCAACGCGCCGTCCGCGTTGAGACTCAGGTTGCCTGCGCGGGTGTAGAGCGTGTCGCCGTTGGCGTCTTGTACTTGGAGGAAACCATTTCCCTGGATGGCCACATCGAGAGCTCGATTGGTTTCCTGAAGCGCGCCCTGCCCAAAGTCCATCTGTACGCTCGAGACCCGCGCACCGAGACCGACGTGCGTGCCGACCGCCGTCAGCTGTCCGCTCTGGTCCGGCGTTCCCGGCAGCGTCAGTTGACGATAGAAGAGGTCTTCGAAATTGGCGCGGTCCTTCTTGAAGCCGAGCGTGTTGATGTTCGCCAGATTATTGGCGATGACGTCAAGCTTGGTCTCCAGGGCCTCCATGCCGGTGGCCGCTGTGTAAAGCGTCTGCACACTCACTGTAATCCTCCGTCATTCCTGCTGGCGTTAGTTCTGTCGCAAGACGCGACTGAGCAAGCTGCCAAGAACGCTGTCGTTGTGCTGAATCATGCGAATGTTCGCTTCGTACGCCCGCGAGGCGTTGATCATGTCCATCATCTCGGTGGTCGGCTTGACGCTCGACATTTCCAAGTGACCCTGGCGAACGTTGGGGCGCTCGTTTGGGGCGAGTAGTGTTTGCGTCGGAGCGAGCGGGCGAAACAAGTTCTCGCCGACCCGCGCGAGGTCGCCGAGCGAGCCGGGCTGGACGAGCGCCAGGTCGACTGCGGCTCCGTTCTGTTCAATCCTTCCGCCCGGCAACAGTCGCCAATCGCCCGGCTCCAAATTGATCTCGTCACCATTCGTTGAGAGGACGGGATAGCCTTGCTGCGTCGTCAGCGTCCCGTTGGGGTCGACCGTAAAATTGCCGGCGCGCGTCAAGAACTGCTGGCCGTCTTTGTTCACCATGAAGAAAGCGTTCTCGCCTTCAATCGCCAGGTCGGTCGACACTCCCGTGCTCCGCAACGCGCCGAGCGAGAAGTCGGTCATCGATGACTCCAACCGCAGACCGCCGCTCAAATTGTTGATGTCCTCCGCCTCGGCCGACACGAGCCCCGTCTCAACGGCCTCTGAGTCGCGAGGTTCGATGTAGGCGAGCTCGCGTTTGAAACCGGGCGTGTCGACATTCGCCAAGTTGTGCGAGATCATCTCCATCCGCCTCGACTGGACTTCGGCTCCGACGGAAGAGAGATAAAGGCCGTAGTTCATGACTGCACTGTGTGCTGATACCGCCCCCCTGCGGTTCGCCTCCCCTTATGCAACCGCTGGGCCAATCGCACCCGAGATTGGGTTGGAGGAGATCGCTAGCCGAGCCACGCTAGCAGCGAGAAGCTCTTGTGATGCAACGACTTGCGCACCGATCAATATTTCGACATCGACGGGCGGCGAGATGCGCTTTGACGTTCCCAGTCGCCGCCGGACCCGCAGGCAATGCCGATCGACTGCCGATCGACAGGCAGATGTGGCCGATAAATGAAACGGCAGTTCGCCGAAAGCAAACGGCGAGGAAGCAAAGCCTCCTCGCCGTTGTGCTTAGGATAGATGGGGGACGATTGCCTTAGATACGAGAGTCGGCGATGAGCTGTTCGGCTCCGTCGGCGATCAGGCGTTCGGCGACGACTTGGCCCAACGCGACCGGGGCGTCGGGGAGCCCATGGCTGTTCGCGTAAAGGCGTTCTCGACCAGTCGGATCGAGTACCACGGCGTCCAGGTGGAGGAGGTCATTTTCGAACCGGGCCCATGCGCCGACGGGGGCCAGACAGCCGCCGCGGAGCGCCGCCAACAGGCTCCGTTCGGCAGTTACAGCGGCCAACGTTTCGGCGTCATTCAATTGACTCACGACGGCGATGCTGTCGCGGTCGTCGGCTCGTGTTTCCAATCCGATGGCCCCCTGCCCCACCGCCGGCAAGATGATCTCCTTTGGCGCCACCTCGCGGATTCGATCCGCCAGTCCCAGTCGCATCAGCCCCGCTTGAGCGAGAATAATCGCGTCGTATTCGCCGTCGTCGAGTTTTTGCAATCGGGTGTCGACGTTGCCGCGAATATCGAGGACGTCCAAATCGCTGCGCCAATGGAGTAGTTGTGCCTGACGACGCGCCGACCCGGTGCCGATCCGCGCGGCCGCGGGCAATTCTGGGAAAGTGGCGAATCGGTTGCTGACCAGTGCGTCGCCACATTGCTCGCGGGGAGGAGTCGCCGTCAATTGCAAGCCGTCAACCGGCTCGGTGGGCAAGTCCTTGAGGCTGTGGACCGCCAGATCAACTCGACGATCCAGCAGCGCTCGCTGAATCTCCTTGGTAAACACTCCCTGCGTACCGATAGCGCCGATCGGCCCGGATTTCACATCGCCTTGGGTCTCGATCAGAACCAATTCCGCCGCCGCGCCGCGATCGCCGAGCAACTGTTGGATATGTTCCGCTTGCCAACGAGCCAAAGCGCTGCCGCGGGTGCCAATGCGTAACGAACCAGTAGGCATGAAGGGGAGGCAATCCGCGGGCGAGAATGGCGGCTCGAAAGCCTGCCGGAGAAGTAAGGAAGCCAGGACAGATTGAAGACCAATTCGCCCCGTGAATCAACCGTGCCACAGTGTGGCGTTGAGAATTCAGAGCTTCACTCGATCGATTCCAGACCAACCGTGAGTGGCTACAATCGGCCCCAGCGACGAACGGGAGCGGCTTAGTTGCTCACTTCCGATTGCGAGTCGGAGAGGTTGCCGGGCTGCGAGGAGCCGTTGCCGCCGCCGGAAATCGCGGCCGACACTTGTGAGGCGATTTCATCGCCGATGTGCAGTTGGTGCCGAGGCACGACAACCCCACAGCTGACGACGAATTGAATCGCCTGATCGATGGTGATGTCCAAGTCGATCGTCTCACTACGGCGGACGGTGATCGTGAATCCGGTGGCCGGCATCGGGCTGGTGGGCATCAGCACGGTCAGCACCGGTTCGTTCGCTGCGCTGCGAATATCGGACATGCTTTCGCCCGTCACAAAGCCGACCGACCACATTCCTCGTCGCGGGTATTCGACGGCCACGACCCGGTTATAGGCGATCTCGCGCTCGCTAAAAATGAAATCGGTGACTTGTTTGACAGACGAATAGACGTTGCGAATGATCGGCAGGCGATCGATGATCCCCTCGAAGAAGTTGAAGAAGATGCGGCCCACGCCGGCCGCCAGGAATTTCCCCAACAGGTAAAGAACGAGGGTGAACACGCAGAGAAATATCGGCACGACCAACGACCGTCGCAGCCAGCGGATCGATACATAGCGATCGTAGTACCCGCGCGCGGTGGACGGGGGCGTCGGCCCCGGGTAGTCGTTGACGGCCTCGTAAATACCGGCGGGTATGAACTGCTCGCCGACGCGAACGAAGTGCTCGCCGGCGTAGAGAAACCCCGTCACGCGACCGGCCTGCTCCGTCGTAGTGACGTTGGGAGGCACTGCTTCATGCACATCCCACGTGTAGAAAACGGCGATCGCTCGAGCGCCCGATTCGAGCGGCCGCAGCACGTACGACTCAATCGTGTTCCAAGCCCACAGGAAGAGCACGATGGTGAGCAGCGGCGGCATGACGATGCCCATGCCTCGCAAGACGGCCCGGCGGAATGGCCGATGGTGCACCGGCTTGGTCGGTTTTTCAGAAGTCGTCATAACTGCATTGTTCGCAAAGTAGCCCAATCCGTACAAGTCTTGAGCGATTCAATTTCGTCCAGCGGCGCGAGCCACTACGGCCACCCGCACGTCTCGCACTCCCGCGCTCCGCAGTTCGGCGGCCGCCGCGCTGGCGGTGGCTCCCGTGGTGAGGATGTCATCCACCAGCAACACTCGCGCGCCTCTTAAAGCGTAGCCCGTTTTCACGCCAAACGCCCCACGGGCATTTTGAAATCGTTCGGTCGGCGATAACGTACCTTGCTTTCCCAACTTACGACGATTCCAAAGCAGCGGCCGCAGCTCGCCCCGCCCCGTGGCCGCCGCCACCCCGGCGGCAACAGCGTGCGCCTGATTGTAGCCGCGGACAAGCCGACGGCGCAACAGCATCGGCACGGGAACAACCCAATCCCACCGCCAACACGGCCGACGCCACTGGAGTTCCCACCCCAACCACGTCCCCATCGCAGTGGCCACCGACTCGTGTTGGAGCCACTTTGCCTGCCGGACGAGTTCGGCCAGGCGGCCCTCGTAAACACCCGCCGCGAAGACACCGGAAAACCGGTAGTCGCGCCGCGCACAACGGAGGCAGCGATCGCGGGGTGGCGGCGTCTGGGCGTTTGCCGCGAACGGTTGCCCGCAACCGCGGCAACTGGGCCCCTCCATCCGCAGCGTCCCAATGCACTCCGCACAGATCCCCAGTTCCTCCACCGATTCGTCGAGTGGATCTCCGCAACCGGCGCACTGAGCAGGAAAGAGCAGGCTGGTAAAGTCGCGTACCCAACCGACAACGCGATTCTCGTCAAGCGGCCGCATGGGCGTCCTTTGCACCGGATCGTCGTGGGGGCGAACCGCTCGCCCGCGCAGCTCCATTATTCGCCTTGCTGTCAATGGGCGGGAACTCTATCGTGGCTCCGCGCGATAGGTCGGCGAGCGCGAAAATGACAGCATGCTGGCGCCGCAACCGGGAACTCAATGAGATGTTTCGACTGCTCGACCGGTACTTGCTGCGGAACTTCGTCCGCATGTTCTGTATCTCCCTGTTTGTCTTCTCCGCGATGTTCGTCATCGTCGACGCGTTCAACAATCTCGAGGAGTTCATCGAGTACGGGAAAGAGGGCGGCGGCGTGCTGGTCGTCGTCTACAAGTACTATCGAGTCCACGTGCTGCCGATGGTCGACATGCTGTCGCCACTGTTGGTTTTGTTGGCGGCCATTCTGACTTTGACGACGATGAAACGAGCCCAGGAGATGACGGCCATCATGGCCGCGGGCGTCGCGCCGTTGCGAGTTGTCCGACCGCTGTTGATGGCGGGTGTCGCCGTCAGCCTGTTGGGCGTCGCTAACCGCGAGATGGTGGTTCCCCGATTCCGCGACGAACTCTCCCGCAACGCTCAGAACTGGCTTGGCGAGCAGGCCTTTCCCGTCGAGGCCCGCTACGACCACCAGACCAACATCTACATCAACGGCGAGAAGTCGTACGCGAACGAGAAGAGAATCTCGGCGCCCAGCTTTCGACTCCCCAGTTCGATGCACCAATTCGCTCGGCAACTGCACGCCCGCGACGCGTTCTACCAGCGGGCGGAGACGGACCGGCCGGGCGGTTACTTGTTGAGGGGGGTGACGAGCCCGCAGGATTTGGATTCCCGCGAACCGGTCGTCGTGGCAGGTCAGCCGGTGATCCTCACGTCGCGGGGGACAGATTGGTTGAGTCCCCGGGAGTGTTTCGTTGTCAGCGAGGTCGGCTTCCATCAACTGGCGGCGGGTGAATCGTGGCGGAGCTACGCGTCGTCGCGGGAGTTGGTCAAGGGACTGCACAATCCCAGCCTCGACTTTGGAGCGGACGTCCGGTTCGCCATCCACTCGCGATTCGTTCGGCCCCTGTTGGACGTCATCCTGTTGTGCCTGGTGCTGCCCATCGTGCTGGCTCGCCGCAACGCCAATCCATTCAAGATCGCCTTCAAGTGTTTTCTGCTGGTGGTCGGCTTTCGGATCGTGCTGATCGGCTGCGAGCACCTGGGTGGAAACTACTATTTGCTCAGCCCCGCGCTGGCGGCTTGGCTGCCGGCGATGGTCTTCGCGCCGATTGCCATGTGGAGCATGCATTCGTTGTGGGAGTGACGGGCGCCCCGTCTAGTTTCTCGTGGCTCGTTTCTCGTGTCGAGTCGCGGCGGCAGGGAGCCGCATTTGACATTTCGGGATGAAACCGGACATTGGATGGCCGTAGGCGAGACTCTTCCCCGTTAGGTCATCAGCATGTCGAACGATACCTGGGTGGACGGTTTGACGATTGGCGCCGTGCTGGGTGCGACGGCCGAGCGGCACGGCGATCGGGACGCGCTGGTGTTCCCCCAACTCGACCGGCGTTGGACCTGGAGCGAGTTGTTGGAGGATGTCGACCGGACAGCGCAAGGTCTCGTCCGAGCCGGTGTGGAAAAGGGGCATCACGTGGCCATCTGGGCGACGAATGTTCCCGAGTGGGTGATGCTGCAGTTCGCCACCGCGCGAATCGGCGCCGTCCTGGTGACCATCAACCCAGCCTATCGGGCGGCCGAGTTGCAATACGTGTTGCGGCAGAGTGACGCCCGGATGCTCGTGCTGCAGGACCAGTTCAAGTCGTCGGACTATTTCGCCATGTTGGCGGCGGCGGTACCCGAGTTGGCCGATTGCGCGGGCGGGCGAGTCCAGTCGGAGAACTACCCCTTGCTGAAAACCGTCGTGTCGATCCCGTCGGAGCCGCCCGCCTGGGCGATGACGTGGGACGATCTGGTGGCCGGCGGAGGCGACGACGTCGTCGATTTCGCCGCGCGGCTGTCCGCGCCGACCGCCGCCGACCCGATCAACATTCAATACACGTCCGGCACGACCGGATTCCCCAAGGCGGCCATGCTGAGCCACCGGAACTTGCTGTTGAACGCGTTCTACATCGGCCAGTGCCAGGAGATGACCTCGGCGGACCGCATCTGCATTCCGGTGCCGTTCTACCATTGCTTTGGCTGTGTGTTGGGAACCCTCTGTGCGGCCGTTTACGGAGCGGCGATGATCATTCCGGGCAAGTCGTTCGTCGCTGCTGAAACGCTGGACGCGGTCGAGGCGGAGCGGGCCAGCGTGATCTACGGCGTGCCGACAATGTTCATCGCCGAGCTCGAAGACCAACGATTTGCGGAACGCGACTTGAGCTCGCTGCGAACCGGAATCATGGCCGGTAGCCCTTGTCCCATCGAGATCATGAAGCAGGTCATCGACCGGATGGGGGCGCGTCAAATGACAATCGCCTACGGACAGACCGAGGCGTCCCCCGTCGTCACACAAACTCGAGTCGGTGATCCACTTGAACTGCGAGTCGAAACGGTGGGGCGGCCGATCCCCGATGTTGAGATCAAGATCATCGATCCCGACACGGGGATGGAGCTGGGCGACAACCAGCAGGGCGAATTGTGCAGCCGCGGGCACGTCGTGATGATCGGCTACTACCAGAACGAAGAGGCGACGCGGGCGGCCATCGACGATCAGGGGTGGCTGCACAGTGGCGATTTGGCCGTCCGGCTGCCCAACGGCTACTACCGAATCACGGGCCGCATCAAAGATATGGTGATCCGTGGGGGCGAAAACATCTACCCGCGCGAAATTGAGGAGTTTCTGTTTACCCATGACGATGTCGAGCAGTCGTCAGTCGTGGGAGTGCCCGACGAGAAATACGGTGAAGAATTGTGCGCATGGGTCAAGCTGAAGGCGGGTGGACAGTTGACCGAGAGCGATTTGCGGGCCTACTGCAAAGCGAACCTGGCGCACTACAAGGTCCCCCGATACGTGCGTCTTGTGAGCGAATTTCCACAAACGGTGACCGGCAAAATCCAGAAGTTCAAGATCCGCGAGATCATGGTCGCCGAACTGGGCCTATCCGAGCCCGAGACGGCCTAGCCCCGAGACCCGCCGACTGGAACGTCCATTGTCCTGCCCGGCAGGCAGGTACGATGGCCTTCCAAGGCCGTCGAATGCGGTTAGCCCCGAGACCAACCGACAGATTCGTGCTCAGCGTCGCCTAGAATCGCCGCGATTTCATTGACTGGAACGTCCATTGTCGCGACTTC
>JASMLW010000240.1 GCA_030748485.1 Pirellulaceae bacterium | reverse complement strand
GTGACGATTCAAGTCGCCTATGACTTCCAGGATGAGCCCTACGCAATTGAGATCGACATCGCCCATCCTCTGCGGCCGGGCGAACAGCAAGAATTTCTGGCCGCGACGGGTCGCGATCATGTACCCGGAGCGATCAACCTGGGGCAGACAGGTCGAAGAAAAGCCGGTTCGTACGCCGCGAACTATCTGCAGAACAAGCTCGGCGAGAAAGTCTACGGAGGCACTTACCAGCAGTCCGGCCAGAAGCACTTTGGCAGCGAGCCGCATGTGGATGTTCCGCTGATGGTCGCGGCCCAGGCTGAAACGGTCGTAGCGGGCGCTCGCGGACCCGCGGACGCGCCGGTGCGGGAATACAACGTCAGCGCCATCAACGCGCAGATCTCGCTCAACCAATATCACGATTTCTTCCTCGGCTACATGTTCGTGCTGACCGAAGACGTGGAGAAGGTTCGAGCCGAGGAGAACCGCAACGCCGATGCGCGTTTCAACGAAGACGACGCGAACGATCCGGGGGCGGTCACCAACGGCCTGTCGGGGGACGTCGCGATCCAGCCGCTGGCGATTCGAGTGAACCAAGGCGAGCGTCTGGTGATCAACCTCAAGAACGAGACAGGCGGCGGACTAGATGATCTGGACCCGGAGAAAGTGAGTTTTCACTTGCACGGCTCCAGCTTGGTCGTCCAGGCCAGCGGCCAGCCCGCCACGTCGACCAACGCCGACGCGTACGTGCTGCCGGGCCAGACGAAGACTTTTGAGTGGTACGTCGCTCCGGAACAGCAGGAAGGCGTCCATCACTTCCACAGCCACATTCGCGACCAAACCTCCACCGGCATGTTCGGCTCGCTGGTTGTCGAGCCGCGGGGCTCGCGGTTCCTCGACCCCTACACGGGCAAGGAGATGAAGAGCGGCTGGTTGGCGATGATCGAAGATCCCAACGGTCCCGACTTCCGCGAATTTGTCGTCGTGTACCACGAAGTGGGCGACGAGGCGTTCAAGCCGCTCGACAAGAATGAAGAAGATCTCCTCAACCGGGACCAGGCGGCCGACGCCTACCGACCCAGCGCGCGGGCGATCAACTACCGCAGCGAATCCTTCGCCAACAATCTGATTCTGCAGCACAAGATGTTTGGCATCGAAGACGAATCGATGGGGTACAGCTCGTACACCTTCGGTGACCCCAGCACGCCGATTCCCCGCTCGTATTTGGGTGATCCCGCCAAGTGGCGGTTGGTTCACGGCGGGTCGGAAGTCTTCCACTCGCACCATTTGCACGGTGGCGCCATCCGTTGGCGACGGCAGGACCAACTGACGCAAGATCTCAATCTCTTTGGAACGAACAACTTTGCCTTGGCCAGTGGTGGGCCGATCAAGAATCCTCCGATACGGACCACTTCCGATCGGGTTGACGTCCAGACGATCGGCCCGTCAGAGACGCACGATTTGACGATCGAGTGTTGCTCGGGTGGATGTCAGTTGACGGCCGGTGACTTCCTTTACCACTGCCATATCCCTCACCATTACGTGGCGGGAATGTGGGCCTTTTGGCGCACCTACAACACTCTACAAGACGGCCCGGCGAGTACGGACGTCATGACGCCGCTGATGGAATTGCCCGACCGCAAAGGCAAGATGAAGCCGGCAGTTGACTCGACAAAACTTGTCGGGAAAACGATGAAGTGGTTCGGCAAGGACTTCGAGATTGTCGCCGAGGGCGGCGATCCGACGAAGGGCGTCTACTCGATCGACGAGTGGGTTGAAAGCCAGCTGCCGCCGCAAGGCAAGCCGGGCAAGAATGACGACGAGACCATGCAGATCGCGGCCTATGACGCCAGCGTTTGGGACTGGGCCAAAGAAAAGGTTGACGGAATAACGCTATACCGGGGCGAACCCGAGACGGCGATCCTGTGGCCCAAGTACCGGCCTGGCGTTTCGCCCACGTCGCTGAAGCCCGGCGAACGCCCCGTCCTGCTCTTCGATCAGGATACGGGCAAACGCGCTTGGCCGCATATGAAGCCGCACTTTGGTAAGCGGCCTCCGTTCAGTCCGGATCACAATCCGGCTCCGTTCCTCGAACCGATCCGCAGAAACGCTGACGGAAGCAGGAGTTCGAAGGTCGCCAAGCCAGGCGAGAACGGGCCGTGGAGTCTCAGTCCCAAGGAGACGGCTCCCAGCCAAGTGAGACAATTCAACGTTCACGCGATCAAGCTGCCCATCACGCTTTCCAAGGCGGAAGGCAACGGCGAAGGGCATCTGGCTCCCATCGTTGATAAAGATGGTCAGATCTACGTGCTCCACGAAGAAGAAGAGGCGATCCGCGCCAACGACGACTTGAAGATCCCGCTCGTGTTGCGGATGAATGTCCACGACACGGCGGATGTCATCCTGAAGAACGAGATCCCTGATTTCCGAGACAATCTCTTCTCCAGCAAAGTCAACATGCACATCCACTTTGTGCAGTTCGACACCCAGGCGTCCGACGGCGTGATCACGGGCATGTCTTACGAGCAGTCGGTCCGACCCTTCACGATGCTCGAGGACGACGAGCACGGATTCAACAAGCCTCAAAACGAGCCACTGACAGCGGATGCCGCGGCTGGCGCGACGAAGATAACTCTGCGCAGCAGCCAGCCATTCCATGTGGGCACCTTGATCGGCGTCGGCATGGACCAGGTCGGCAAGACCGAGATTCGCCGCATCACGGCGATCGAAGGGAACGATCTGGTGCTGGATGAACCCCTGGAGCACGCGCACAAGGCCAACGAGATCGCCAGTGTCGAGTTCGTGCGATACCGCTGGTACGCCGACTCCGATTTCGGCATCACGTACTGGCACGACCATGCTTACGGCCTGACTTCGTGGGGCCATGGGTTGTTCGGCTGCACGGTGATCGAACCGAAGGGGTCGACCTACCATGATCCGGTGACCGGAAAAGAGGTCCGCAGCGGGAGCATTGTCGACATTCGCACGAATGAGCCCGTTTCCTCAACCGTGAGGGGGAGCTTCCGTGAATACGTGATGCAACTCCAGGACTCAAACCCGCGCACTGAGAACCGCATCGTCAGCCAGACGGTGTTCGAAAAGAAGAAGGACGGCCAGACCGAACCGGAGTACATCAACAAGGTCGGGAGTATGGACTCCTGGTCTCTGATGGACACGCCGTTCCGTTACCTGGCCGGTGGCGAGCGCACATCCGGCGGTTCATGGGGTCTGCGAGTCGAGCCGTTGAATCGGCGGCTGGCCGTGAACCCGGACCCGTCGCAGCTCTTCAGCAGTGCTGTGCACGGCGATCCCGACACGCCGATGTTACGAGCTTATCTTGGCGACCCAATCGTACTTCGATTGCTCGACCACGCCGGCAACGAGATGCACACGGTTAGCGTCAACGGGCACGCCTTTCCGTTGGAGCGTTACGCACCCAACTCCCGGCTGCGAAACTCCGTTCACCTGGGCATCGCCGAGCGTTACGACTTGGCGATCCCGGCGGCGGGCGGCGTGCAGCAGCAAGCCGGAGACTACCTCTACTACAGCGGTCGGCCTTCGCACTTCGGCGAGGGATTGTGGGGCATCATCCGAGTGGAGGATGAAAGGAAGGATGATCTGCAACCACTTCCCGGTCGCGAAGAGATTCCGAAGTCGGCCGAGAAATTCTATCCGGACGACGCGCCCGTCAAGACGTTCAACGTCTCCGCGGTCGATATGCCGATGGACCTGAATCCGTTGATCGACGGCCCGTCGATCAATGTCGAAGGTACAAATCGGGAGATTATCACCGAGAATGCGACCGGCAAGTGCTTCGTTCTCGATGACGAATTGAAGGCTGTCGAACAGGGTAAGCACTTCCATCCGCTGACACTGCGTGTGAACGTCGGTGATGTCATCAAGATCAACTTGACGAACCGGCTCAAGAAGGGTCGGGCCTCGTTCCATGCCGACATGCTAGCCTACAATCCGAAGGATTCGTTGGGCATCAACGTTGGCAACAACCCAGGCGATCAAACCGTCGCGGCGGGCGAGACGCGCACCTATACGTTTTACGCGCATCCGGACCACGGCGAGACGGCGGCGATGATCAGTGACTGGGGGGACGTGACCTCTCACCAGCGAGACGGACTGTACGGCGCCATCATCGTCGGCCCACGGGGTTCGCAGTACTACGATCCCGCGACCGGCGACGACATCACGCTGAAGAACGCGTGGCGTGCGGACGTGGTCATCGACGACTCGATTCCCGAGAACGCTGGCCGGACCAGTTATCGGGACGCCGCTCTCTTCTTCCAGGACGAAGACAATGTGATTGGCACTTCGTTCATGCCGTACGTGCGAGACGCGGCGGGTCTGGCAGCGGTCAACTACCGGATCGAGCCGCTGGTCTGGAGAAGCGAGAAGTACGAGGTCGAGTTGGAAGATGCTTACGTCACCACGGGCAATGACGATCCTGTTACGCCCATCATCGAAGCGCTTCCGGGCGATGCGGTAAAGATCCACGTGTTCGGAGCGCACAGCGAGCAGAACACGATCTTCGCTCTCGAGGGACACCAATGGCCTCTCGAACCGGGCATGGACGGAACTGAGATGCTCGAGTCCGAGCAACTCGGCGCGACCGAAGCTCTAGAGGTGAACATTGTCGCGGGCGGGACCCACAAAATCCCCGGCGATTACGTCTATATGAGTCATCGACTGGCATACGCGGAAGCAGGCCAATGGGGGCTGCTTCGAGTTATCGGCGGCGGCGACGCGGCCGGTGGCCCGCGCGGCGGTGATCATCGCATCGCGGCGCTCGATTCGTACAAACGTGGCAAGAGTGTTGCCTACACAGGTGTGTTCGACCACCAGGAGGAGATCGTGATTGAAACTAGTGACACGACTGACACTGGCGCGTCCGACAAGAGCGCCAAGGCGTTCTCGTGGTTAACCACGGCTTTAATGTTCTCGCTGATGGGTGGAGGCGTCGTGCTGATTCGTCGACGCCACCGCGGCATCCGCATTCTCGGTGTGTTACTGGTCGTTGGAGGTGCGTTTCTGGCGCTCAGCCAGGGCCACGTTTCGGCCCAACTTCGTCCGCTCGACAAGAAGGACGACAAAAAGGACGACACGACGCCGGGCGGGATCCGACGCCTAGGTGGTGGCGGCGTTATTGGAGGCCCGGGCGCGCCTGCCATCACGGCCGCCGGGAAGACACCCGCCGCAAAGCGGAAGCTGGCCTTGGACTACATCCTGAACATGCCCAAGCCACCCGCCGGCGCCAAGCCGATCGACGTTCCGGGGCTGGCTCCCTTGCCGCCCAAGGAGGCTCCCAACGCCGCGCTTGTCGAACTCGGCATGATGTTGTTCTTCGACAACCGGATTTCGGGTGACGCCGACATCACTTGTGCGCAGTGTCACAACCCGGCGGAGGGTTGGGGGACGCGTGACGAGTTGTCGACGGGTTATCCGGGGACTCGCTATTTCCGCAATGCGCCGACCGTGCTTAACGCCGCGCACGCCCGGTATCTCTACTGGGACGGTCGACTGGGGGGCGACGATCTCGCCACGCAGGCCCGTGACTCGATCAACGATTCTCATTTCATGAGTTCCGATGGCCGGGTCATGTTGGAACGGCAGAAGCAGATTCCCGAGTACCTCGTGTTGTACGAAAAGTCCGGTCTCGGCGAGCCGAGTCTGACCAAGATCACCAAGGCGATCGCTGCGTTTGAGCAAACACTCGTTTCCCGCAACGTCCCGCTCGACAACTACCTGTACGGTGATGAAGCCGCACTGTCGGATCAAGCCAAGCAGGGACTAGCCCTGTTCACCGGGAAGGCGGGTTGCGTGAAGTGTCACAACGGGCCGTACCTGACTGACGAAAAACCACGCAACATCGGCGTGCCCGAGAATCCCGAGGTCTTCAGCGATCCCTTCCGGATCATCACCTTCCGCTCACAGCTCAAGTTCGTCGGTACTCCGAATTACATGAATTGGAGAAACGATCCCGGCCACTTCGCCGTGACGAAGCAGTACAAGAACTTCGGCCAATTCATGACCCCCACGCTCCGCGAAGTCTCGCGCACTCCCCCGTACATGCACAACGGGATGCTTCCAACGCTCGAGGCTGTCGTCGACTTCTACAACGCGGGTGGGGGAAAGACAAAACTGAACAACAAAGATCCGCTCATCAAACCACTGAGTCTCAGCGATGAAGAGAAAGCCGCGCTGGTGGCGTTTCTCAAGAGTCTCAGCGGCGACGAAATCAACATTCAGTTGACACAGAAAGACCTGCCTGAGTACGGGCTCATTTCCGAGTGGTACACGAAACGCAATTAACATTTCCGGCAGTCAGGCGCCCCTGCCCGACTTCTGAACGGGCACAAACGCCCGTCCTTCGGAAGCAACAAACAAGAGCTAAGGAGACTACCATGTTGGCCAATTGGCGGAGCTGTTTCCCGGTCGCTTGCGTGGCCCTTTTGATGGCGGCTTTGGCAAGTTCGACGCCAAAGCTGGCTGCCAACGAGTCCGAAGTCAGCCAGGTTGAAAAGGCCTCGCAGCAACTCGGACAACTGATCAAGACCCACGACCTCCTGTCCAAGGCCAAGCGACGGATACTCGAAGTCGACTCCAAAACCTTGCCTTTGGTTGAGGAGTCGATTCGCGAATTGCTCAAAGAGAAGGAGCAACTGACGAAGGACCTCGAGAAGACTGTCGCTTCGATTGGAGTTTCGTCGGGCGGTCCTCATGCGCAGCAGATCAATCGCATCAGAATCGCTCTGCGGCAACTGGTGGGGCTCACGCCGCCAGGGCCGACGGCGGACATCCCCGTTTTTGACCTTCTGGTGAATAAGCTTGGCGTCGACCCGGTTCTCGCGGCGGCGGAGTCCAATTGGTGCGAATGCCTGCAGGGAACTGCGCACGGGCGTCGTACCGATGGCGGCTTTGTCACTCTGGACGGCGAGAACTTCCCGGCGCTGCAGGCTCTGCCGCCGCCGCCGATTCCGGCCGACAACAAACAGATGATTCACACTGAAGACGACCCGGCTACGCCCGACTACGATGACACCGGTTTTCCTCGCCGGGACGATCCGAAAGTGCAACTGGGGATGCTGCTGTTCTTTGACGCCCGCCTGTCGGGCGACAACAGCGTCGCCTGTTCGACGTGCCACGCGCCCGACCAGGGTTGGGGGTTGAACTCGGCCATCAGCCGTGGCTACCCGGGGACGTCCCACTGGCGGAATTCACATACCGCGCTCAATTCGGCGTACATGTGGAAGCTGTTTTGGGACGGTTCCGCCAAGGCGCTGGAGCCGCAGGCGAAAAGCGCGAACACCGGTCTGAGCGGCAACGGCAAGACCGACATGATGGAGGAGCGGCTCCGCCAATGTCCCGACTATGTGCGGATGTTCAAGGAGGTCTTCGGGACGGAAATCCCGTTGCTCGATGATGCGTGGCGAGCCATCGGCGCCTTTCAGCGGACGGTGATCCAGCCCGATACGCCTTTCGACCGCTACATGATGGGTGACAAGAGCGCCCTGGAAGCGGACCAAGTCCGCGGCCTTGAGTTGTTCCAGGGGAAGGCGGGCTGCATCAAGTGCCACAACGGCCCGATCCTCAGCGACCAGAAGTACTACAACATCGGGCTGCCACAAGAGCCGAGCTTCTTGGAAGACCCGATCAAGCAGATTACCCACCGATTCCAGTACTTCAGCAAGGGCGTGGTCGAGGAAAAGTATCGTAACGGAAAACAGGATCTCGGTCTCTACTTTGTCAGTAAGCGCGAGGCGGACATCGGCAAGTTCCGCGCCGCCCCACTGCGCTACCTCGAGTACACGCCTCCCTACATGCACAACGGCACCTTCGACACACTCGAAGAGGTCGTCGAGTTCTACAACAAGGGTGGCGAGGCGAACTGGACCAAGTACTCCTTCGGCATCGACAACAAGTCGAAGCGGATGAAGAAGCTGAACCTGACCGAACCGGAGAAGAAGGACTTGGTCGCCTTTTTGCGAAGTCTCTCGGGTGAGGAAATCCGAGATCTCACACCCTGGGGATCGGCGCAAACTCCGCCGAAGCTCCCAGATCCGATGGCGTTCGTTTATCGGGGTGAGACCTATATCGGCAACCCAATTCCCGTGGTCAACACCGAAGCGAACGTCGAGGATCGGAAAGTGGCCGAGAAGGTCACCTGGTCGCTGGTGTCGGGTCCCGAAGGAGTGACGATTAACCCGGAAACGGGCCGAGTGACGTGGCCCAACGCTCAGCCGCCGGCTGATGGGAAGCCAATCACAATCACCATTCGGTCGACGACCGCCAAGGGCGCGACGGCCGACCAGACTCTGTTGCTGACCGTTTACAAAACTGAAGCCCCGGCCCTTAACTTCCTGACCGGC
>JASMLW010000239.1 GCA_030748485.1 Pirellulaceae bacterium | reverse complement strand
GTGCTCAGCTTGGCATTAAATCGCCCCGCTGTGTTGAGTGGAGCGTCCCTTGTCGCGACTTCGTCGCGACGTCCTGCCCGGCAGGCAGGACCTACCTATGTACGATGGCCTTCCGAGGCCGTCGAGAGCGGGTCAGCCCCTGGAACGTTCAGCGGATTCGTGCTCAGCTTGGCATTAAATCGCCCCGCTGTGTTGAGTGGAGCGTCCCTTGTCGCGACTTCGTCGCGACGTCCTGCCCGGCAGGCAGGACCTACTTGTGCGGTGTCCAACATGGTGAAGTTGGTCCGTCACTCACGGTTCGGATTTCGAAAGCGGCAAGTCGGGCAGGTCAGCCAAGACGCGAATCCGCTCCCTCAGTGACTGCGGAATCTCAGTATCTTGAGTGAGTCGCCGTGCGTTTTCTCGATGGTCCTCCGCGAACGCTTGCTGTGCTTCTGGATTGCGTTCGAGCAAGTCGACGATCTTCTCGATATCGCCCGATTCTCCGTTTGGCTTGACGTACCGCAGTTTCCGTGAATTGAGGCTGTTTGTGAATTTGTCGCAATACAAATCGCGGACCCACGGCCTGAAGTTCTCATCGGCTCCGAGCGAGTCCATAACCAAATACAGGTCGGGAGTATTCATGCCGTACCCCGGCCGGGGCGGCGGGTCCCAGTGCGGTGGAAAGTCGCTTCGTGGGTGACCCGACATCCGCCGTAACGCATCTTCGAGTTTTCCTGCCACCAAGTCTCGCTCCACCAAGAAACGCAGCCTCTGCTCGGGTTGGGTAAAGGGCAAGACTGGAATCCAGATGAGCACGGACGCGATGGCGATTCCCCACGACGACCGGCTAACGGCGGCGATCGCAATCTCGTTTCCTCGCAGAAGGCTCCAGGCGGGCCGCGTTCTGCAGGCAAACGCACCGCCGATCAGCCAGACCGGCAGCGTCAGGATTCCCCACAGCTTCAGATTACAGGTCACGTCAGCGATGATCCGTTCACTCTCGGTAAGACGAATGCCGCCCATGATCGACCAAATCGGCGTCGGCATCACGAAAACAGCGATCAGCATGACCGTATCGGAGAACAACATTACGATGGCGACGACATCGAACACTTTCTCCGCGTTGTACACGACAGTGATCACACGGATGATCAACACGACACGCCAGATTGCGACGGCTCCCAACAACCACAAGTTGGCCGCCGTGGCGTCACCGGGTGACATGAATCGTTCCACCGGAATTGCGTACAGCCAGGCCAACGGAGCTGTCATCCAAAACAGTCCGAGGAATCTGAAATAGTCGTTCCCCCAGCGAACCGTCTCGACGCCGCGCCGAAATGCAACGAAAGAGACCATCAGGAAGAGCACCAACGAGGTGATGAGCGACGCGCCGATCGGCAAGGCGGCGTGCCAGGGTTCATGCAACAGTGATTCGCCGTCGTATTCGCGGGCGAACCCGGCCGCAACCACAAACACAAAGCCGAGTCGCCAAGCGTTCGGACAACTCGCCACCTGCTGAATGGCCGTGCGACGCCCCAACAGAAAACGACCAATGGTCGCTGGCGTCAATTGCTGCGCGCCGGCGGGCGCCTCCATTTGGCGATCGACTTCCGTCAGTTCGCTCATGGCGCTCTACCTTTCGTCGTTACCTGAATCGGGTTGAACGGCGCGGTCTGTCAGATCGCGCCGGCTCCGCAAAATGCTCCGGCGGATTTGATTCCGTCGAGTACTCGCTGCCGAAGAGAAGACGTCGGTCAGCACTCGCCGAAACCCCGATTCCAATTGTTCGACGGTGAGTTTGTCCGGTTGATACGTTAGGTCGAACAAGGTGTAACTGGACCAACCACGTTCGTCCAGCAAACGGCCGGCTCGCCGAAGCCGTTGGCGGAGGTCCGTACCTGGGAACGGTGTTTGCAGTGTGACTTGAACGTCGGCCAGCGAGCTTTCGAGTATGAACAGCGTGAGCGCGTCCAGAGATCGCTCCGTCTCTCCGTCTGCTCCAACAATGAAGCACCCGTTAACGGCGACTCCGGCTTCCTGGATCGCGTACACAGCGTCCATCATGCGATTCAGTTCAGCCCCTTTGGCGCCCAGGCCGGGATACCGAAAAACGAGCGATTCAAGTCCGATGAGCACTTGTTCGCACCCCGATGAAGCCAGCCGCGTCAAAACGTCTGGCCGTTCGCCGATTCGCCAGTCCGCCTCAGTGAAATAACGGACGCCAGAATCAGTGAGCACGTCGAGCAGTTCCGCCACGTCACGCGACCTGGCGAATGTGTTGTCATCCGCGAGTTCGAGCAACGGTCGCGAAGCCATGCCGCAGATCGCCGACAGTTCAGCCGCGATCGCCTCGACGGGCTTCTCGCGAAACGGACTAATCAGCCGACTGGCGGCACAGAAGTCACACGCGAATGGGCAGCCGCGTTGAGTCTGGATGGTGTAGCGAGGAGGATTGCACCCCAGCAGATCGAACTGCGGGAGCGGCCAGTCGGGCGTCGGCGAGTTCGACCGATAGACGGGCGCGAGTTCACCGCGTTCCGCATCGCACAGGACGTTCTGCCAGACCGGCTCGCCCTCCCCAACAACGACACTGTCACAGTGCTCGACCGCCTCGTCGGCGCATGTGGTGGCGTGCAGACCGCCAATCACCGTGCGGAACCCGCGCTCGCGGACGGTGCGACTGAATTCGTAGGCCTCGTCAACCGACGCGGTAAGCGCGGAGATGGCCACGATGTCCGGAGCACAGTCCACAATCTCTTCGACCCACTGCTGCGTGCAGCGCTCGACGGCGTGCCAGCTTCGAGTCCATGTCTCCGGTGTCATTCCGGCAAGCGTGAGGAGACCGAGTGAGGGCAACCCGGCAATCGCCCGAGCCCGCGGCGCAAGCCCTGGGAGGCTCATGCCAAGTTCCAGCATTTCGGGCTCGCGCACTCGGAACCCGGTGAACGGTGCGAACGCGACGTGCGGCATGTTGCGAGCCGTGTTGAGACCAAAAGACTACCTGACTGCTCTGACGGTATCGCCTTGGATTGGCATCGTCAAAGGAGCAACCAGGATTCTCACGCCGCCGTTCGCGACTTTGTCGCGAAGTCCTGTCCGGCAGGCAGGACCTACTCAGTGTCGATAGATGGGCAGGTGGCGGTAGTAGACTTCCAGGTTGTAGATACTCAAGCACGTTGTGAAGAGTCGGCCGCCGCCGCGGGCTCCCCACAGGTCGGCGTCGGGGCTCCAACTGCCGCGTTCGGCGCCCGTCTTCAGTTGAGCGTTGGGAATCGCTTGCCGCATCACCTTGTTCCAACGGTCCCACTGCTTGCCGCCCATATGGTGCAACACCTGGGACGCGTAGTACCAGTAGTAGACATTCTCGTCACCGTAATCGACCGGGTTGGTGAGCAGCACGTCGACGCCTTCGATGAGGCGCTCGTCGGAGCGTTTCCAACCGAGGTACTGGCGGCAGAGCAGTGCTTCGGCCGTCATTGAAACTTTGGCTCGCTCACCAACTTTGTAAGAGTAGTTGATGCCGCCGTCGGTCGTCGTCGAGTCGAGGAACTTGGTGAGGCGGTCGAGCGTGGGCGACGGCACATCTAATCCGGCCATCTTGCCGCTCTGCAGGGCCATCATGAACCAACCCGAAACGGAGACATCCGAATCGATGTTCGGCTCGTACCGCCAACCTCCTTCCGGGGCCTGAACTTTGACGGCGTAGTTGATTGCCTTTTGGGCGACTTCTCGCA
>JASMLW010000238.1 GCA_030748485.1 Pirellulaceae bacterium | reverse complement strand
TGTGACGGAACCCGTGTTGGCCCCAGGCGAATCCTTGATCGGACGTCATGATGATGACCGTGTTCTCCCGCTGTCCCGTCTCGTCGAGCGTTTTCAAGACCCGCCCGATTCCTTCGTCGATAGCGCGGACGGCCTCGTGATACTGCTGGACCCACGCGTGCAGCGCCTTGCCCTGGCGCCCGCCGTAGACGGGTTGGCCGTTGGGGCCGCGTTTCCAAAACTCAATCTTCTGCGCCCACTCCGGCTTGCCCGGGCGCGGTGGGAAGATGTCCGCCGGCGTGGGCACCTCGATGCCGGCGAGTTTGCCGATGTGACGGTCGGCCGGCGTGAACGGGCTGTGCACGGCTCCGTAACAGAGCCAGAGATACCACGGCTTGTCTTGGTCGCGACCCTTGCCGCGGAGGAAATCGACCGCCCATTCGGTGTACTTGTCGGTCGAGTACTCCTTGAGCATCTTCGTTTCGCCGCCGTGATACGTGATCGGTTGATCGTAGTAGTAGTGCTGCGACGTGGCCGGATGCCGAGGGCGATTCCAAACGATCTGAAAATCCCAATCGCGGCCGAAGCCCGTGTCCGTGCCCGTGTGCCATTTGCCGATGTGAGCTGTGAAGTAACCTCGCTTGCGAAAATCGCTCGGCCAAAACGGGCACTGGGCCGGGTCGTACGCGCTGCCCGGGTACTGGCCCTCCATCCGCATCGACTCGACGCCAAACTGGTGGTGTCCGGTCAGTAGGGTCGCCCGCGAGGGCATGCACCACGTGCCGATGTAGGCGTGCGTGAATCGCATGCCGTCGCGAGCCAGCGAGTCGATGTGCGGCGTCTTGGCCCACTCAAACGATTCCGGATAACAACCGATCGTTCGGTAGGAGTGGTCATCGGTGTAGATGAACAGGATGTTGGGTCGCGCCGCGCCGGCGGTCGCCGAACACGCCAGCACAAGTGCCACACACAAAGCGAGCTGCCGCTCGGTTCGACTTCGTCCGCTCCCGATGGTCGCTGGAATCGATCGAAAGAACTCCCGAATCCTCAACGCCACAAGTGGCAGTGCCACACACAAAGCGATGGACTGTCTCGCTGAAAATCGAATGCTCATCGGTGCTCCTCACGATGTCTAATGGTCCGGCTCAGCGCTCGGGCTGTTCACGTCACGGTCACGTCGGTTTTTCACTCCGTCGCATTCGTCGCATTCGCAGCCGCCCTTTTGAGGTGAAGCGAAGGATGGGGCGCGGCGAGCTACGCTGAGATTCTGGGGAATCTGAGCATCGATTGCAATTAGCTGCACGATTGTCTTGTGGTGTTGAGGATGCGGGGCTCCGCTCGATCGGCTCCAGCGACCAACGGAAGTGGGCAAACGGCAGCCGAGCGGAAGCTCGCCTCGTGGGGGCGTTGACACTTGCCGACCGAAAACTCAGACGAGATGATGGAGGCGGGGTCATTCTCAGTTCCTGTCGGAATTTACTGAAGAGCCCGCATCTCCCAGGCGAAATTCGTCGCGAGCGATCCGGTGGCGCAAGAAAATGCGCCTGGAGTGGATCGCGGCGCGCACTACATGTTTAGAGGAACGGGAGGAGGGATGGGTCGAGGCGGCCGAGACGACAACGGGCGAGCTGAGATTGGTCGCGCGGACGACGGGCGATTGATCGCCGACTTCGTGCGCTCCCGCGACGATGAAGTCTTCGCGGAGTTGTTTCGTCGTTACGCGCCGTTGGTGATGTCTGTCTGCCAACGCGTGCTGGGGGATCGGCATGCGGCCGAGGACGCGCTGCAAGCGACATTCTTGGTGTTGGCGGAGCGAGCCGATACGATTCGCCGACCGGGCTCGCTGGCCAGTTGGTTGTACGGCGTTGCATTTCGCATCTCCACAAGACTCGCTGCCGCGCGATCCAAGCGGCGCGAGGAGCCGTTAAGTGACGAAGAGAGAATCGCTGCGAACGTTCATCCACTAGTCGAACTCGCCACCCGCCACCAGCAGTTGCTGGTGGATGAACTGCTTCTGGAGTTGCCGGCCACGTATCGCGACCCACTCTTGTTGAGATACTTTGTCGGGCGCACGAATGAGCAGATCGCCTGCGAAATTGGGATTTCGGTCAGCGCGGTCGAGGGGCGACTGAAGCGAGGTCGCAAGCGACTGCGCGGCGACCTGCTGCGGCGGGGCGTCACACTGGCGCTCGCTCCGGCGGCGCTCGGTTTGGCGGCCCAATGCTCGGCGGCCGTCGACCCGGCCACATTGACTCAGGGGCTTACGAGCGATGCGGATATTTCCACAACGACTCGACAACTTGCGAACGAGGAGATTGCCACAATGAGATTAGTAACGACGAGCCGAGCGGGCGCTTTCGCGTCAGCCGCGGCTATCGCGATGGCCATTTGTCTGGTCGGCTACGGAGCGATGCAATACGCCAGCGGTGACGCCGACGATGCGTCGACGATCTATGTCGCAGGTCAAACGGCGGAGAGTCAACCGCCCACACAGGCGATCGGTCAAAACCGCGGACAGCGTGAATTCGCCGCCGGCGCCGTGGCGTCCGACGACGTCGATCCCACCGCCCCGGGCAAGCCGATCTACAACGAGCAGTTGCGACGTTTCAAGTTCCATCTTGAAGTAATGGATGTGACGGCGGAGATGGGCGAGCACTTCGCGCTGGTTTACAAGCGGCCCGACAATCCGGAAATCGTGGGCGCTTTTCCCGACCCGCGAACCAACTCGATCGTCGTGATCGGGCCGCCGGAAGCGGAGGACGCGATTCGCTCGACGCTCGCCCGCTGGCAGATGGAATCGCTCGGCCTGATGGCCCCCAACTCGCTGGAAAGCTCCTACGAGTTCTTGGCGCAGGATCGCCGGCGGAAGATCGTCACGATTGCAGAACTGGAGATGGAGATCGCTGAGCTCGACGAAAGCCCCGAAGAGCAGGCGAAAGCGAAACTCGAAGTCGCCCGCCAACGCCTCGCCATTTTCGAGACGGAGTTGCGAGTCGTCGAGCGGCAAATGGGCGTCGTCGTGCGCAACATCAAACGGCTCAAGTCAGTTCCCGAAGACGCCCAGCTGGACTCGAGTGAACCGTCCGCTTAGGGATCGTAAGTAGGTCCTGCAAGTAGGTCCTGCCTGCCGGGCAGGACTTCGCGACGAAGTCGCGACTGAAGGGCGCACCACTAAGTAGGTCCTGCCTGCCGGGCAGGACTTCGCGACGAAGTCGCGACTGATTGGCGAACCACCAAGTAGGTCCTGCCTGCCGGGCAGGACTTCGCGACGAAGTCGCGACCTGACGCCGTCCCATTTTGCGCACACAAGAACCGCAGAAATGCGGCAATCTTGATTCGCGACCGTTCCGCCTTCAGGTGCAGAGTTTGAAGCCAGCCGACTCGGCGTACCATAGTAGTCGTTTGGGCCCTCAAAACACTAGAATA
>JASMLW010000237.1 GCA_030748485.1 Pirellulaceae bacterium | reverse complement strand
CGACTCCTCGATCAGCGACTGATTCAGGAATACCGAAGGCAGGACCAGATAATCGCACTTCAGCTCGCGGCGTCGATCGAGGAGAAACTGGTGCCCCAACGAAAACCGGTACTTGTTCCATCCTTCACTAAAAAGCGCCGTGTAGCCAAGACTTACGCCACGGCCTTTGTAGTTGCGCAAAACCTCGTAACCGCCGAACAGAATGACTTGATCGCGGCGAAGATGCTTGTCCACCAACCCTAACAGCCTCTTGGCGTCTTCATACTCCGATCCTGGCTCGCTGCTGAACTTGAGATCCAGAATGAACTGGGCTTTTGGGCTGGAGAACTTTTCAAACTTGGATTGGTTGAACCCGCATAGTCGCTGTAGATTGCCGGCCCAAGAGGATTGTGAAAAACTGAATCGGCTAAGGACTTGAAAAGCGATGGCGACCATCACCAGCCCGATGAACAGCCATCGCCAGCGTAGCTTCCATGGGACGAACATTGAAAAATGACTCTTCCTTTTGTGGGGTATCACTCTTACTCTTGGCCGTCAGCACCTCAGCACCATCGGCGGCTTCGCCGCCGCCAGCGCGGCCGCGAAGGCGACAACCTCTAGCAAACCAACCAAAGAGACGTTGTCCAAGCGTGACAAGCCACGAGACGTTGGCCGAACACTAAACCTCAAACGCTCCTTTGAGGAACAACCGGCGAAGTGAGACTCGCAATCTCGTTCGCCGTTGAATCGACATGGATGCCGAGATTTGCGGCTGAGCGTTGAGCGACGTGATTCAAATGGTTGACTCCCGTGATTCTATCTCCCAGTTTGGCAACGCCTTTTCTAGTCGCCGCTGCAGCTAAAGATTGTGCAGCGAGAACGGGTTGGCTTTGAAGCGGCCCCCATCGTCTTCCATCCCCGGCATCGGCTGATCTACGTCGCGTCGCTGCGTCCCGGAGAGGGCGACGGCAATCGCATGCGTGTCTTTCACGTCGCCAAAGACGGTCGCCTCAAGAGAGGACCTGAGGTCGCATTCCAACACGGCAGCGCCTATTTGAGTCTCGATCGCAGCAGTCAATTCCTGCTCGGCGCCTCATACTTCGAAGGACACGTGGATGTCTATCGGCTGAACGAGCGGGGGATTCCCAGTGAGCCTCCGCTCACGGTTCACGAAGGGCGAGACAAGGCGCATTCGATACTGACCAGTCGCGACAACCGATTTGCGTACGTCCCCTACGTCAAGAACCAGAATGGAATGTTTCAATACGGCTTCGATGAACAAACTGGAAAACTGACTCCGCTCGACCCGGCTCAGGCCAAAGTCGCCGACGGAGCAGGTCCGCGGCACGTCGCCTTTCACCCCACCAAGCCGCTCGTCTTCTTCAGCAACGAACAGCAACTCGGCGTCAGCGCCTACCGCATTCAATCGTCCGGGCAATTGCAGTTGCTGGGCGTCGCCATTCCCGGCGCGCTGCAACCTCGCGCGGGCGTCGCCGCGTCGGACATCGTCGTGACTCGCGACGGGCGGTTTGTATACGTCGGCGTGCGCGACTTCGACAAGGGGCAAGTCGACGCCATTCACGGCTACCGGGTCGAAGCGAGCGGCAAGGTCGTGCACATCGGCCGGACCGCCGCGGACGCGATCCCCTGGGGGCTGCGGCTTTCACCCGCCGGCGGTCATCTGTTGGTAACCGCCGCGCACGGTGAGACGCTTACCGCCTATCGAATCGGAGGCAATGGATCTCTGCGGAAGCGGGCGTCGATTAAGTGGGGAAAAATGATCCGCGACATCGCCGTCGTCGTGACCAAGTAATCACAGAATGTCGTTACCGCTCTCGCTCATCGCCTGCGTGGCGAAGGCGTGTTTGAGCAGATCGTGGCGATGAATCATCCCCATCAAGCGGCCCTTGCGGACGACTGGAATCCGCTGCACCGTGTTGTTGAGGAAGATGTCGGCGACTTCTCCCAACGGCTGGTACTCTTCGGCGAATGCGATGTCGGTCGTCATATGGTCTGCAACTCGCATTTCTCGGAGGTCGGCGCCGTAGAGCAGATTGAGCAGGTCGTATTCGGACAGCATGCCGATCAAGTTCTTTTCGTCGTCGACAACGGGCAAACTGCCGAGTTGTGAGGCGAGCATGACTTCTGCCGCCTCGGCCAACGTCTGATCTTTGGTCAAGGGCTCCCAGCGGCCGCCCTGATGGTTGTCCAGCGACAGAGCCGACAAGATCGGCGTGTCGCTCTTCGGTCCCTCGCGCAGCGAAGGCATCGCGCCGGCGGGTGCGTTGACAGCCAAACCGACTTGGAGCGTGACCGGACCGCGTGGGGATTCGAATTCGATACAGAGTGAAGCGCCCTCAAACTCAGTTCGCTTCGCGCCGCCGATTTGCACTTGGGGCGTTGATATGCGGATGCTGTAATGGTCGAGTTCGGCTTTGGCGTTGCCCGCCACGATGTTTGTCAGTTCACCAACCGCGTCGGCCATTTGCCGCGCGTCGGGCGTCTCTTCCATCAAGATCTCTTGGGTGACCTCAAAGCCGAGCGTCCGGGAGAGAGTGAGTGCGACCTTGCCTGTCGCACCGCCCGTGAGATCGATGACGCCGGTCACGCCGTCTTGGAGTTGGATGTCGTTCATCGCAAAGACGTTGGACCGCTCCAACTCCCAGCCCAGCATTGTCTCGAATGTCTGTTTGGTCGAAACAATGAATGGGTTGATGAACTCGACTCTCATCAGACCGCCCCTGACTTGGTCACTTGCCTACCCACCCACGGGTCTTGCTCACCTGAATCCTAGGCCGCGCTGAGTCGTCGAAGTTCGGGGCGCGACGGGATCCGAAAAAACTACGCGCCCCGGTGCGGAAAAACCGAATAGATGTTACGAGCGGAATACTCACCCGTCGACTCGCCGCCAAAGGTCGCTTTTTGCTGGCGGGACTCCCGCCCCCGCTCAATCCACGAGATAGATGGATGTTGTATCGAGCTCTATTCTCGACGGCCAAAGGCAGCGGCGATGACAGTGCAACTCAGTGGAATTGAACAGGCGGCAGTCGAACGACTCGTCATGTTCGCAGAGCACCGGCAAGGCGAGCGCCGAACGGAGCCGCGAACATCGATACAAATCCCCGCCTGGATCGAGTTTCTAGGCGACGATCGAGAGCGAGTCGAGGGCCCGTTGGTAGCGCTTGTCCAGGACGTGAGTCCGAGCGGAATCGGCTTGATCTGTGAAGACATCCCAACGCTCGACTATCACCTGATCTATGTCGACGCCGGCGATTCCTACGCGATCGAAGGAATTGTCGAGGTGGTGCGGTGCGAGAGACGGCATGGCTATTGCTGTCTCGGCGGACGGTTCATCGACTAACCAAGCCCGCCCACACACCAGCCCGCCCACACACCAGCCCGCAGCGCAAGCAAGGGGCGGCGGCTCTGTCGGTGCTACGTCGAGTCCCTGGCGGTTGAAAACCCGTCGCGCTGCGATCCCTCGCTCGCGCGTCGGGCTGGTGTGCGACGCCGTTCCGCTGGTGTGCAGTGGTTCGTCTACACCAGCCCGCAGCGCAAG
>JASMLW010000236.1 GCA_030748485.1 Pirellulaceae bacterium | reverse complement strand
CGCGAGAATGGAGCGTTGGTTGCAGCTGGAACGCCTGGTTCACCCGTGCTCAAGCACGGGCCTATGCCGCCTGCGGCGGAATGGGGCGTAAACGCCCCTCTGACTCTTTGACTCGCCGGCGTCCTGCCTCCTTAGTCATTCGTCACTTGGACCTTCTTTAGTCATTAGTCACTAGACCTTAGTCATTCCCTTCTCCCGGCGCGGCCACTTCTGTTAGAATCACGCGAGTCGATTGAGTTGACTGGTTGGGGATTCGCTTTCATGCTCAAAGTGATCACCGGTGGATCGAGTCGCCAGTGCGACGGGCGAAGTCGGCGGGAGTTCCTGCGAGTCGGCGCTTGCGGACTTACGGGCCTCGCTCTACCGACCATTCTTGACGCCGAAGAACGTGCGGCGCGCGCCGTTCGCGGTAAGTCGGTTGTCGTCTTGTTTCTGACCGGTGGACCGAGTCAGATTGAGACGTTCGATCCCAAGCTGTCGGCCCCGTCTGAATACCGCAGTGTGACGGGCGGCCAGCCGTCCAAACTGGCAGGCGTTGCGTACGGCGGCACGTTTGCTCAACTGGCTCAGCGAGCTGACCGTCTGGCCGTCGTCCGTTCGTTCACGCACGGCGAAGCCAACCATACGAAGGCCGTTGAGCAAGTGATTCGCGGTGGGAATCCGATCAATCATGCGGGCATGGGTTCGATTGCGGCGAGCTTGCGGGGGACGAGCCATCCGGACACGGGCATGCCGACTCATGTCTATTTGGCGGCCACCGAAGTCGACCGGCAATTCAATAAGGAGCGGCTGCGGTTGCTCGAGGCGGCCGGGCCGGGCGGATTGGGCGGCGCGTACGCGCCCTTCGAGGCCGGCGGCGACAGCCGCGTCGCGGAAGACATGGAGGTCCGTATCCCCCGCCGACGACTCGATGATCGCCTGGCGCTGAGCCGTTCGCTCGACCGCCTCAACCGTCAAGTCGACGCGCAGCGCCCATTTGCGGCTTGGGACAAGTTCACCGAACAAGCGCTCGACCTGGTGCTCGGCAAAAGCCGCTTGGCTTTTGATCTGACGAGCGAATCGCCCGAACTGCTGGCGCGCTACGACACGAGCGAGTTTGTTACAGGCATCCACACCGACCGCCGCTCGACGCTCGGCCGCCAACTCTTGCTCGCCCGGCGTCTCTGCGAAGCCGGCTGCGGATTCGTCACCGTGCACAATCCGGGTTGGGACATGCACGGCGGTCCCACTCAATACAACATGCCCAAGGGAATGGAGTCGCTGGGGCGGCCGGTCGATAAGGCGGTCGCCGCCTTCCTCGACGACGTCGCCGAACGGCACCTAAGCGATGACATTCTGCTGATCATCACTGGTGAGTTTGGTCGCACGCCTCGAGTGAAGGACAACGGCGGGCGCGATCACTGGCCGAAGCTCAGCACGCTCGCCTTCGCCGGCGGAGGCTTGAGAATGGGGCAAGTCATCGGGCGGTCGACGGCGAAGGCCGAAGAGCCGCGGGGCGACGCCTACTCGCTCGACAGCCTGTTCGCAACCATCATGCACACCATGTTTGACGTCCCCCGTCTGCTCGACAGCAACCTCTCGCGCGATCTGACGAGCTTGCTGAGTCGCGGCCGGCCGATCAGCGAACTCTTCTAGTCGCCTCGCGTCAAACAGCGCACGGCGGCTACGCGCCCCAATCAACTGGATGAATTGACGCCGTCGGGGCCGCCTGGGAAAATAGAGGATTCACCTGGCCCCCAAACATCTCCCGGAGCGTTCGCCATGCCGCGGTCGATCGGCGCGCTGTGTTTTCTGTGCGCCCTGCTCATTGGTTGGAACGTCTACGGACAGCTTCCGCCAGTCGTCGTTCCCAACTCAACGGCCAAGACGGAACAGGAAATGAAATCCTACTCGGACGTCATTTCCTATTCGCGAGCGAAGATCGAGATGGTGCCTATTCCCGGCGGCAAGTTCGCGATGGGAAGCCGTACGGGATCTCCACATCGGCGCGATGACGAAGGACCTCAGCGCGAAGTTGAGATTGAGCCGTTTTGGATGTCCAAGTTTGAAATCACCTGGAACTCGTTCGAAGTGTACATGTCGGCCACCGACATTCTGCGTCGAGAAGTGACCGGGATCGAAGCCACTCCGCGGGACAAATTCGTCGACGCGGTGACGCGACCCACCGAGCCTTACACGGACATGACGTTCGGCATGGGCAAGCGAGGCTTCCCCGCGATCTGCATGACCCAGCACGGAGCCCGTTTGTATTGCGAGTGGTTGAGCGCCAAGACGGGCCGTTACTACCGGTTGCCGACCGAAGCCGAATGGGAGTACGCATGTCGCGCGGGAACGACGACGGCGTACTCGTTCGGTGACGATCCGGCCCGGTTGGGCGACTACGCCTGGTTCGAGAGCAACAGTGAAGAGAAGACTCATAAGGTCGGCCTGAAGAAGCCCAACCCGTGGGGGCTCTACGACATGCACGGCAACGTCAGCGAATGGGTGCTGGATCAGTACTCACCCAAAGGATACAAGAGCCGCGCGGCGAAGAACCCCTTGGCGATTCCCACCAAGCTGTATCCTCGAGTCGCTCGCGGCGGCGGCTGGGACCAGACGCCTGACCGTCTCCGCAGCGCGGCTCGACGAGCGTCCGACGAGTCTTGGAAAGAGCAGGATCCGCAGGAGCCGCAGAGCATTTGGTACCACACCGAGGCGCTGTGGCTCGGCTTTCGAGTCGTGCGGCCGTTGCGCGAGCCGAGCGACGCCGAGAAAAAATCGAAGTGGGGAAAGACGGATCCGCTGCAGATCGACGAAGAGGAGTAGCTGAGGAGTAGCTGAGTCCGCGTGGCAAGTTAAGGCGTTTCGGCTGGTAAACCTGGGCTCAGTCGCCGAAAATGGTTGCCCGGTGGAGGAGGGCGTCTTATCGTGTGAAGACTGCCCCCTCCAACATCCCTACCCGATCATCACATCTCGCCTACCCGTATACGGAGAAACCCGGTGAGCCATCCCAAAACCACACCCACTCGTCGTCGCTTCCTGCAACAGACCGGCGGCGTCGCAGCTGCTACGACGCTCTTGACCGCGGCCGGAGCCTCGGCTGTCCACGCGCAAGACGACGGGGTGATTCAGGTCGCCTTGGTCGGCTGCGGCGGTCGCGGGACGGGGGCCGCCATGCAAGCTCTGTCCGTCAAAAACGGACCCACCAAGCTGGTGGCGATGGCGGACGCATTTCAAGACAGGCTGAATATCAGTTACCGCAGCTTGTCGACTCAGAAACTGAAACAGGTCGACGTGCCCGACGACCGCAAGTTCGTCGGATTCGACGCCTACAAGAAGGCGATCGATTGTCTCCGCCCGGGCGACGTGGTGATCTTCGCGACGCCGCCCGCGTTTCGCTGGCTCCACTTCACCTACGCCATCGAAAAAGGCGTCAACGTTTTCATGGAGAAGCCGGTTACGATCGACGGTCCGACCAGCAAGCGGATGTTCGAGCTCGCCAAGAAGGCCGACGCCAAGAACCTCAAGGTCGGCGTCGGCTTGATGTGTCGGCACTGCAAAGCCCGCAACGCGCTGGCCGATCGCATCCACGATGGCCAACTGGGCGACATCCTAACTCTTCGCGCCTACCGCATGGCCGGTCCCACCGGCTCCGCGGCGACCGGAAAGCCGCCCAAGGGAATGAGCGATCTGGAATGGCAGATTCGCCGCTTCCACGCTTTCTTGTGGGCCAGCGGGGGAGCTGTTTCCGATTTCCTGATTCACAACATCGACGAGGGTTGTTGGGCCAAAGGCGAGTGGCCGATCAAGGCGATCGCCAGCGGCGGACGGCACTACCGAGCCGGCAAGGTCGATCAAAACTTCGATACCTACTCGATCGAGTTCACGTTCGCCGACGGTACGAAACTGCTCGTCGACGGACGCACCATCCCCGGTTGCAAGAACGACTTTGCGACCTACGTCCACGGCACCAAGGGCGGAGCCATCTTCTCCACCGCGGGTCATGTTCCCGCCCGCAGCCGGATCTACAAGGGACAAAACTTCGAGGAAAAAGACCTCGTCTGGTCGTATCCCGATCGGGAGCCCAATCCGTACCAAGTGGAATGGGATGATCTGATCAACGCGATCAAGGATGACCAAAAGTACAGCGAAGTCGAGCGCGGTGTGAAATCCAGCTTGGTCACTTCGATGGGACGCATGGCGGCTCACACGGGCCAAGAGATTACCTACGACGCGATCCTCAACTGCGACCACGAGTTCGCGCCCGAGCTGGCCAAGTTGTCCTTCGACGGTCCGCCCCCCGTGCAGCCCGATGGCGAAGGCAACTACCCCGTGCCGATGCCTGGCCTGGTTGTCGACTACGAGTACGAGGCCTGAGCGGCGCGAGATTGAACTTCAAAAGGACCGGGTGATTGACGCCCGGTCCTTTTTTTCGCGCGACGAATCAGACGCGCCGTTGCTTTGATAAGCTAGTAGGCGGTCTCGGCGGTCTCCTCCACCTTTTTTACCACTGAGTTCACCATGTCGCCCAGAACACATCTTGCCAATCGTCGTTCGTTAATCTGCGGCTTGGGCGGAGGGCTCGTCGCCGGCGCCGTCGCGCCGTGGTGGTCGCCCGCCGCGCTGGCGGCCGATCGCGAACCGTTGCAGCGGTTTCCGCGCATGGTCCACGAGTGGTTTGTCGACCAGGTTCGCGCGGCTGAACGCCGCAAGCTGCGCGAACTGGCCAAGCTGCAAACGGCCGCTGATGCGGCTAACTACGTCAAGGCGGTGCGGACGAAGATACGCACCTGTTTTGGACCGGAGCCACAGCGAACACCGCTCAACGCAAAGGTCACCGGCGTTGTCGAGCGCGAGCAGTACCGAATCGAGAATGTGATCTTCGAGAGTCGCCCCGGCTTTCCGGTGACGGCCAATCTCTACCTGCCGAAGAACCGCCAGCGCCCGGCGCCCGGGGTTGTCGGCGCATGCGGACACTCGACCAACGGCAAGGCGGCCGGAGCCTATCAGTCCTTCGCGCAGGGTCTGGCTCGGCTCGGCTACGCCT
>JASMLW010000235.1 GCA_030748485.1 Pirellulaceae bacterium | reverse complement strand
TCGCGCGGTTTCAGATCGGGGTGCTCGACGTGTTCGTCACCAGCCGCGTCGGCCGGTCCGAAGAAGACGCGTTGGACCAGGTACAACATATACCAAGCTCCCAACACGACTCCCGAAACAGCCAGCACCGAGAGGACCTGGAGTTGGCCGGCGATCGCGGTGGGAGCATCGTGAAACGCGAGTTGAAAGACGCCGAGAAGAACGAGGAATTCTCCCGCGAAGCCGTTCATCCCCGGTAACCCGATGCTCGAAAACGTGAAGAGCAGCATCGCGAACGCCAGCCATGGAGCATGCCGGGCGAGACCCCGCAGCTCGCTGATTTGTCGCGTGTGCCGCCGCTCGTAGATCATGCCCACGATCGCAAACAGGCCGCCCGTGGAAATGCCGTGATTGATCATCTGCAGCGCTCCGCCCTGGACGCCCAACTGGTTCAGTGCGAAGAGCCCGATCATGCAATACCCCAGGTGGCTCACGCTGGAATACGCGATCAGCCGTTTCATGTCGCTTTGCACGAGCGCGACGAGTGCGCCGTAGATAATGCCGATCACGGACAGCCACATGATCCAAGGCATCATGGCGGCCGTGGCCGCGGGCAGCATCGGCAGACAGAAGCGGAGAAACCCATACGTCCCGATCTTGAGCAAGATTCCGGCGAGAAAAACACTGCCCGCTGTCGGGGCCTGAACATGCGCCAGCGGCAACCACGTGTGCAGCGGAAAGAGCGGAACTTTGATCGCGAAGCCGGCGAACAGGGCGAGGAATATCCACATCTGAGTGGAGGATGGCAGCGGCGTCGCCGTGAACGACTGCGTCAGCGCCGGAATGCTAAACCGCATCTCGACTCCGCCCGAATTGCGAAAGTCGAGATACACCAGCGCCAGCAGTCCCAGAAAGGTCAGCACACTGCCGGCCAGCGTGAAGAGGAAAAACTTGATCGCCGCATAACGACGTTGCTCGCTGCCCCACACTCCGATCAAGAAGAACAAAGGTATCAAAGTGAATTCAAAGAAGACGTAAAACAGGATGATGTCGCGGGCGCAGAATACCCCCAAACAACCAAACTCGAGCAGCAACAGCATTCCGTAAAACAACGCGGGACGATCGCTGATCGCCTCCCAACTGACGAGAATGGCGGTCACCATCAATAGCGCGGACAACCCGAACATCCAGACGCCGAGGCCGTCGAGACCGGTGGCGAACTTAACGTTGAGCAACGAGTTGGCTCCTAGCCAAGAGGCCTCCTTCACTGCGAACGAATCGCTGTTCGCTCCGTCAGCTGGAAACGCGGCCACGACGTTGACGGCCAGGGCGAGCGTCAACAGGGCCACGCCCAGCGCGGTCCACCGGACGGCCCGGTCACCCAGCGGCGCAACCACCCACATCAAGGCGGCGCCCAGCAGAGGTAGGAAGATGGTTATCAGCAGCAGGTCTTGCATCGCGTCATGCTCGCCTTACGAGCTCCAAATCACGTGTGCGACAAATAGCAGGATGACGCCCAGCACCATCCACAGCGCGTAGAACTGAACGAGTCCGATCTGCAGCGACCGCAGCACTTGCCCGGCTCCGCGCGGCGCTCGACCGAGCAGATTGACCGCTCCGTCAACGATCCAACGATCCAATGCGAAACTCACCCGACCGACAAACTCGAGCGGCTTGACGATCAGCGCAGTGTAGATTTCGTCAAAGAAGAACTTGCGTTGAGACAACCGTTGCGGCGACACGATGCCGAACAGCAGCAATGGCAAGGCGGCGATCAACGCGACCATCGTCGCGATGCTGGCGAGCAACCCAGCGGCGAATCCCTGCCGGTCGGCGACATCCTGCGCGGGTGGCAGCGCCAGCCACAGGCCGATCAGGGCGATGCACCAGTCCAGCCACAGCGGCAACAATTTCGCCGCCGACAACAGCAGACCGCCCAGCGTTCCATCGCCGAGCATCGCGCCGAGCGGCCTGGAGAGCACGAGCAGCGCGCCGACGCCCAATAAGCTCAGCCCCAGCGCCCGCTTGCGAGACTCGACCCAGGCGATCGAAGCTTGTCTGGTCTGCTCATCCGTGTAGCGAGACAACCAATTGAATTTCATCAGCCCGTGGATCGATTCAATCTGACGCGCCTCTCCCAAGTACAGGTAGAGGGCCAAGGCGATGCCGATGAAGGCGACGAGCGTGCTGCGACCCGCCACATCGACGTGAAATTTGTCCAGCGCCGGAGTGGCGGCGACAAGCCCGTCGTGCAGCTGAGGGGTGCTGCCGAGGAAGTCGGCGAAGCGGTGGGGCGGGGCGTCTCCCCGCAAGTAGTCCGGCGCCGCCGTCTGGTCGAGCGCCAGTCCGGCGAGAGCTGCGCAGACCGCTAATGCAATCAGCGGGCCCGTCATCGACAACGGCGATTCGTGAGCGTGGCTCCCCGCCGCCGATGGTGTCTTCTCTTCGCCGTAGAACGTCAGCAAGAACGCGCGGAACGTGTAGAAGGCGGTCAGGAACGCCGTGAACATCGCCCCGTAGTAGAGCAAGTGGTAAACCCACGCGTATTGCGCCAGTTGTTCGTCGGCTAACCCGGCCAGCGGGCTCGCGTGACCCACATCGCCCTCGACGGCGTCGACCGCCGAAACCGGGTGCTCGTGACGTTGTTCGAGTTCGTGCTCCAGTTCGTGCACCCGGTCATGCACCGACGCGACGATGCCGTCCTTGCTCCAAAAACCGGCCAGCGGAAACACACCCGCCAGCGCCAAGCAACCGACCAGAAATGTGGCGTGCGTGTACGGCATGAGTTTCCGCAACCCGCCGAACTGCCGCATGTCGATGACGTTGCCCATCGCATGCATCACGCTGCCGGAGCCCAGAAACAGCAACGCTTTGAAAAACGCGTGTGTGAACAAGTGGAACATGCCGGCGGAGATGCCGGCCATCGTGCCGACGCCCAGAGCGAGGAACATGTAGCCGAGCTGGCTGATCGTCGAATACGCCAAGACTCGCTTGAGGTCCCATTGAGTAAGCGCGATCAAGCCGGCGAGCAGTGCGGTGAACCCGCCGATCGAAGCGACGACCAGCTGTGCGGTGGGCGAGACCATGAAGAGTGGCGTGCAACGCGTCACCATGTAGACTCCGGCGGTCACCATCGTCGCCGCGTGGATCAGCGCGCTGACTGGCGTGGGGCCCTCCATCGCATCGGGCAGCCAGACGTGAAGTGGGAATTGAGCCGACTTTCCACAGGCTCCCAGCATGAGGAGCAAACAGATGGCCAGACCGACTCCGCCGCCGATGTATTGCGCCGAATCGAGTTGCAGCACACCGTGCTGGATGTCAGCTTGCTGTCCGTCGATGATCGCGCGGTTCGATTCCGTGACGGCGACGACCTGAGTCTGCCCGTCGATGGCGACGGTCGCCGTGTCGTGAAAATTGAGCGTGCCGTAATGAATCCAGATCATGAATAGGGCCAGCGCGAAACCGAAGTCGCCGACTCGGTTCACCAAGAACGCCTTCTTGCCGGCGGCGGCCGCCTCGGGCTTCTCGTACCAGAATCCAATCAACAGGTAACTGCAAACGCCCACCGCCTCCCAAAAAACAAACAGCAGCACGAAGTTGCTGACCGAAACGAGCATCGTCATCGAGAAGACGAACAACCCGATGTAGGCGAAGAACCGCCAATAGCCGCGGTCGCCGGCCATGTAGCCGGCCGCGTAAATCGCGACCAGAGTTGAGATGAACGTCACCATCGCCAGCATCGTCGCCGTGAGGGCGTCGGCGCGGAGCGCGATGTCGACATGGAAATCGCGAGACTCGCTAATCCCCGTCTCAGCGTCGCCCGTTTCCAGCGCCTCCGGCACGGCGGCCCATGTCCACAGCGTGACCACGTGTTGGATGCTTCTGTCGGGCGCGTTCGTCTGCTTTTGAAGCGAACGGATTTCAGCGACCAGAGCCAGGCTGCAGATGCAGGCGACCACGAGAGCAATGATCGTCGGTAGGGCGACGACGAACGATCTCTCCGATCGCGCCTGCAGTCGCGAGCCGATCAGCCCGGTGACAATCGCCGCGGCCAGCGGCAACGCTGGGATGGCGACGGTGAGCGTTCCTATCCACTCGTACATTTACACGCGGCTCCGGTGCAGTTGCTCTTCCAAGTCCTCAGCGGGCTCAACTCCAGCTGGCGTCAGCGATGGCCACACTCGGTCTTCAACCGATTCCTCAGGCAAACGATCGTCGCGGAAGGCGGGTCGGCCCGGCTCGCGCAGATCTTGCCAAAACGTCATGTCCAGTGTGCCGCTCTTTTGGAACAGCATCAGGATCATCGCCAGCGCAATCGCTGCTTCGCAAGCGGCGATCGCGATGATGAAGATCACCAGCATCTGGCCGCCCCAATCGAAGTTGTGAAAGCGACCAAAGCCAATCAACGTGATCGAAACGCCCTGCAACATCATCTCGCAGCAGAGAAAGATGACGATCATGTTTCGTCGCACGACGAAGCCGGCCGCTCCGAGCGCGAACAGCAAACCGCCGATCAACAAGTAGTTGGAAAGCAGCGCCGATTCATTCACGGCTGGCGTCCTCGCTCGTACTATCCGATTTTCCGTGAATGACGATGGCGACCGCGCCCACCAAGGCGACCAACAGCAGCGTGCCGGCGACTTCGATCGAGACGAGATGGCGTCCGAAGAGCTCGCCGCCGAGTCGCGCCATGTGATCGGCCGGAGGCTCACTGGACGTCGCGCCGCCGGCCGCGCCGATCTGTTCGATGACGAACAGGATTGCGCCCGCCAGGGCGGCGGCCGCCACGACGCCCCCCAGCCGCGCGGCCCAACCCCAACTGATCCGATCGTACGACGCGTGCCCCTCGGGTTGAGCCAACATGATCACGAATAGGAACGTCACGACGATCGCGCCCGCGTAAACGACGATCGTCGCCACACCCAGAAACTGGGAGCCCTGGTATAGGAATAGTCCGGAGACGCCGAGCAGTGTCAATGCGAACCAGACGGCCGCGTAAACCGGGCTCCGCATGGTGATCGTCGCCGCCGCCGAAAACAGCGTCACACCCGCCAACAAGTAAAAGACGACGCGAGCGATCAAGTCTTGCGAGACATTCGGCTGTCCCGCCGTCATCAGCCCCAGCCCCAGGACGCCGAGCGCCGCCCCGGCGATCTGTCCGCGGCGCTTGGCCGGCGGCAGGGCGAACCACAGCCCCGTGGCGGCGAGCGCCAATCCCCACCACGATGGAAACAGGTCGTTCGCCGTGGCTGCGAGTTGGCCGGCAATTGAAATGAGAGCGTCCCGCGCGGCGCCGACAGCGGCGGGAAACAAGAAATCCGCGATCAGCAGGATCACTCCCGCCACCGCCGTCGCGCAGGCGGCGCAAGCCGCTTGTCGTTGCCGTCGCAACAGAAGCGCGGCGACGACGCCCAACACGGCGATGGCCAGCCCCCACCACATCGGCGCGGCGTACCATGCCAGCGCGGCCGCGGCGGCTGCCGCCTCGGTCGGTGCGTCCGCCCCGACGTCTGCTTGAGCCCATAGCTGCATCATGACGGCGCGGCTCCTAACGTGGCCGACTTCATCGGCTCTTTTTCCTTCGTGGCCTCGAACACACTCAACAACTTCTCCTTGTCGAACACCATCTCCTCGCGGCTGCGGCCGGTCAGGTTGTACAGACTGGTCAGCTCAATCGCATCGACGGGACACGCTTCTTCACACATGCCGCAGTAGATGCAACGCAGCTCGTCAATCGTGAAACTCCGCGGGTATTTCTCGCGGTCCTCCCAGGGGCTTTCCGCTGCGATGATGTCGATGCAGTGCGCCGGGCAGGCGGTCGCGCAAAGAAAACAGGCCACGCAACGCACTCGGCCTTGTCCATCCTTGTTCAAGCGATGCACGCCCCGATAGATCAGCGGGTTGCCGATCTCCGGTTCCTCGTCGGGGTAAGCGACCGTGACCGTCTTGCCTTGCAGCGAGTTCTTGAGGTGTTTGAACGTGGTCGCCAAACCCTGCGCGAACATGGGCAGGTACATTTTTCCGCCCAGACCCAGCTCCGGTTCGGCAACCCATTTGATTTGAGGATCGTCTTCACGCATGACAAAAGAGCTCTTACAAGTTTGTCGACTGGCCGGACGAGCCAATCGTTATGTCTGTTTCCTAAATCTGAGCGTCGATCTCGCCGGGATCCAATACGCGCGGTCGATTGTCGGTGACGAACGAGCCGGCCATCGCGATCAGCACCCAGGCGACGAAACAAAGCAGCATCTGCGGGACGATCAACATCGCGTTCCAGGCCGACGAGTCGAGCGCGAAACCCAACTGCCCGCGGAGGTGGTCGGCGATTGCGATCGCGACAAAATTCACCATGCCCAGCGGCAACATCACTTTCCACGCCATCGCCATCAACTGGTCGAAACGAAACCGCGGCCAGCTCCAGCGGACCAGCATGAAGAACAAGATGACCAGCACGATCTTGACCGTCAGCACGCCGACCCGCAGCGCGGCTCCGAACCACGTCACTTGATCTTCGGATCCCAGTCCCCAGAAGTGCCAACCGCCGAGGAACAGGATGACGATCAGGAACGCGGCCGTGATCATGTGCAGGAACTCGGCGACCAAAAACAGCAGCAGGCGAATCCCCGAATACTCGGTGTGGTAACCGCCGATCAACTCCTGCTCGCACTCCGGCAGGTCGAATGGCAGGCGGGCCGCTTCGGCGAATGCGGCGATCACGAAAACGGTGAATCCCAGCGGCTGGGTGAAGATGAACCAGACGCCCGAACTGGCCTGTTGCCGAATAATCTCCTCGAGGTTGAGGGAGCCGGCGGCGGCCACGACGCCGAGGATACCCAGACCGAGCGGCAACTCGTACGCGATCAATTGAGCACTCGATCGCAGCCCGCCCAGGAAGCTGTATTTGTTGTTGCTCGCCCAGCCGCCCAGAATGGCGCCGTAGACGGCGATGCTGGAGAGCGCGAAGACGTAGATCATGCCGACGTCCACGCCCGGGGCGACGACCAACTTGATCGGCTCCGACCGACCGAGGAAATCGGGCGGCAGGACGCTCCCGAAAGGAATGACGGCGAAGACGGCCAGCGCGGCGCCGAGGATGGTGATCGGAGCGAGCGTGTAGAGCCGTTTGTCGACGTGTGCCGGCGTGTACTCTTCTTTGAGGATGAACTTGCCCCCGTCCGCCAGCGGCTGTCCGAGTCCCCACAATCGAAACGGTGTCATCGGGACGCCGACGCGGTTGGGCCCGCGGCGGTCCTGGATCCACGCGCAAAGCCGCCGTTCCAGCAATACGAAGTAGGCCGCGGCCGTCATCAAACCGCCCACCAGCACGCCGATTTTGATGATTGCTTCCAGCAAGGTTGTGGTCCTGTCGGTTCCGCCGCAGTTAGGCAAGTTGGTTGATTCTCAAGTCCACGCCGTTGGTCGGGATCGCGTCGCGCGCCATCTCAAAAAAAGGAATCTCGTGAGCCACGTCGCCGAGCACAGCTCGCGCGTCGTAGAGACCATCGCGCTGGCTGAGCCGCCAGAGCAAGCGGCCTTCCAGCTGCCCGCCCGCCGGCGGTCGTACGGCCCACGCAAACGACTGCAGCCGATCGTTGCTGTTCACGTAGGATCCATCGCGCTCAAGACCGGCGGCGCCGGGGAGTCGGAAGTCGGCGCGCTGCATCAACGGCGAGTCGAAGAGGTCCTGAACGATGCAAACGTCGACACGGTCGGCCAGGTTGGCGGCGTCTTCGTCGCTGTGCCACGCCGATCGGTATCCGCCGCTGATCCACAGTCCCCGCGAGTCCGCTTCCTCCAGGCGATCCGGCAATTGCTCCCACGTGACCAACTCGCCACCCACTCCCGCGACGACCTTCTCGACGCCCCGGCGATTGGGACACTTCTCGGCGCGGATCGTGAATCCATTCGGATACGACTCGTCCTCGCCCTCGCGGGGAATCGGACCGACCGCCAAGACGGCGTTGGGGTCGATGGAGCGAATGTAAGTGGCCAGCAGATAGGCTTCTTCAACAGTCAGGTAGGGCGAGACAACCGCCGCCAAACGCTTGGCCTGCCGCAGCGCGTCGTCGAGCCGGCTGGTCGCGTCGGACCACTCGATGTTCTCCACTCCACTCGGCGTTCGCGCGGTGGGGCCGCGCAGTCGGAGCGGATCGTGAGTGTGCTTCCAGCCATAGCGGCCATCGTCACACATCCACCACTGATTGATTTCCGGATTGTGCCGCGGTTTGAGGCGGTAGATGCGGTCCTGGTTCTCGTTCACCGTGATCGAACAGCCGGTCGAGCAGCCGTCGCAGACGTGGTCGTGCTCTTTCATGAACCAGACGCGTTGCTGGTAGAGGAAATCGCGATCTCCGAGCGCGCCGACGGGGCAGAGGTCGACGACATTTCCGGACAACTTGTTGTGCAGCGGAAAGCCCGCGAAGACATCGATCTCCTCGTGCGCGCCGCGATTGACGACCATCAGTTCGGCCGTTCCCGAGATCTCGCGGCTGAATCGGACACACCGCGTGCAGACGACGCAGCGATCGACGAACAACGTCACCGTCTCGCCCAAGTCGCGGCGTCGACTGGTAAACGGTCTCACATCGGCGCGGCGTTCATCGCGGCCGTGTTCAAAGTGGTAGTCCTGCAGCGCACATTCGCCGGCCTTGTCGCATATCGGGCAATCGATCGGATGCCGGATCAACAGGTCCTCTTCGACCATGGCGCGCGCCGCGACGACCTTCTCGCTGTCGGTCACGAACACCGCTCCGTCACGGGCGGGCGTCTGGCAAGCGGGCACGAGCTTGGGCATCATCCGAATCTCACCCGACTCGGCGTCGCGCTGGCCGGACTCGACCAGGCACATGCGGCAACTGGCGACGACCGTCAGCCCCTCGTGCCAGCAGTAGCGCGGTACGTCGACGCCGGCTCGCGCAGCGGCTTCAATACCGTTGAGACGTTCGTCATCACCGATTTCGATCTCTTGTCCGTTGACGATTACCGTGGCCATCTCGCCGCGTGCTCCTTTGGCGAACATGGGTCCGCGCTCGGTCGAGCTTGGTTAGTGAATATCCAAAAGTTCCATCGCCGGCGCGGGCTCCGTTTCGTTGTAGCCGTCGGGGTTGGTTCGCTTGATGTGCTCTTCAAACTCGCCGCGGAATTTGCGGATCGCATTTTTGATGGGCCAAGCGGCTCCGTCGGACAGTCCGCAGATCGTCGTTCCCGGAATGATGCCGATCGTGTCGCCGATCTCCAGCAGCAGGTCGAGGTCGATCAGTCGACCGCGGCCCGCCATGATTCGCTTCATCATCTTGAGCGCCCACGACGTTCCTTCGCGACACGGCGTGCATTGGCCGCAACTCTCGTGCGCGAAGAACTGGCAGCTGTTGTGGAGAAAGTCGACCATCGAGGTTTGGTCGTCCATGACGACGACGGCGGCCGTTCCCAGCCCCAGGCAGGCGTATTTTCCGGGTCCCGCGAAGTCGAGCGGGCAATCGAACTCGTCGGCCGCCAACAGTCCCATGCTGATGCCGCCGGGAATGGCCGCTTTCGCCCGCCGACCTTTCCAAATTCCTCCGCCGTGTTCGTCGATCAACTCGTTCACCGTGAGTCCCAGCGGGGCTTCGTAGCAACCGGGTTTTTCGACGTGTCCGCTGAGGCAGTAGAGTTTGGGGCCGAAGCTGCCGGCGTCGCGGGGATTGCCGGGGTCGGGCTTCACGCCCATCGACTTGAACCAGTCGGCTCCCCGTTCCACGATCTGCCGCACGCACGCGGCTGTCTCGACGTTGTTGACCACGGTCGGTTTACGGAACACGCCTTCGACGGCGGGGAAGGGCGGCTTGATCCGCGGCCAGGCGCGTTTGCCCTCGAGACTCTCGATCAAGCCCGTCTCTTCGCCGCAGATGTACGCGGCCGCCCCCCGATGTAGAAAGATGTCCAGGTCGTAGCCGCTGCCGAGAATGTTCTTGCCCAGGTACCCCGCTTCGTAACACGCATCGACGGCTGCCTGCGTCCGCGCCCAACTGAGCGGATACTCGTACCGCATGTAGTAGTACGCCGTTGTTGTGTGAGTCGCGAAGGAACTGAGAATCAACCCTTCGATCACCTGGTGCGGATCTTCCTCCATGAGAATCCGATTGTTGAACGTACCCGGCTCGCTCTCGTCGGCGTTCAAACAAAAGTAGATCGGCCCGGGATGGTCCTTGGGCAGAAACGTCCACTTCAGTCCGGTCGGAAAACCGGCCCCGCCGCGGCCGCGGAGCGAACTGGCTTTGACGACGTTGACCACGTCGTCCGGACTCATCTCGCGCAGCACTTTCTTCAGCGTCTGGTAGCCGCCAGTCGCCTCATAGCCCGGCAGCGTGTGGCTGTCTTCGCGATCGATGTTCGCCAGCAAGACCGGTTCAAAGTCGGTCACAAGGTGAGTTCCTGATTACTTGATCGATTGCAACAAACTGTCGACGTCTTCTTTGGAGACGCACTTGTGGAGCGTCTCATTGGCCAGAATGCAAGGAGCGTGTTCGCACGCCCCCAAGCACTCGGCGTATTCAATGGTCAATTTGCCGTCCCCGGTCGTCTCGCCGGGCTTGATGTGCGCCTGGTCACAGAAGTGGTCGAGAACTTCGTCGGCTCCGCGGAGATGGCAACTGACCGAGCGGCAGACCCAAGCGCGGATTTCGCCGTGGGCGGTCTCCTGCTTGAAGAAACCGTAGAAGGTCAGCGTGTCCTGCACCTGCGCCGGAGACAGTTCGAGCAACTCGGCGACTTCCACCACGGCTTGCAACGGGACGTGCCGCAACTCGGCGTTGACGATGTGCAGCGCGGGCAAGGTCACAGCTTGCCGCGATGGGTAACGGGGGAAGTACGCCTTGATCGCCGCGACCATGTCGTCGGTGAGTATTCGTTCGGGGTCGGGCATTGAGCGCGTTCCTTAGCGATCCAACTCGGCGGCGATGATGTTGAGACTGCCGAGCACGGCGACGACATCGCTGAGCGTGTGCCCGCGAATTAGCTCGGGGAAGAGCGAGAAATGCACGAATGACGGCGGGCGGCAGCGGGCTCGATAAGCGACGTCGCTGCCGTCGCCGACAAGGTAAAAGCCCAGTTCGCCGTTGGGGGCCTCCGTCGCGGCGTAGGACTCTTCGCGGGGCACTTCGATTCCCCGATTCGCCATCACCAACTCAAAGTGAGTAATGGCTCCCTCGATCGTGTTGTAGACCTGCTGCTTGGTCGGCAGCGTTGTGCGTTCGTCGACGCCGATGTTCACCGGCCCGCTGGGCAGGTTCTCGATCGCTTGTTCGACGATGTTCAAGCTCTCCCACATCTCGGCCATGCGGACGTAGTACCGAGCAAAACAGTCGCCGGCTTTCGCGCAACAGACTTGAAAGTCGAAGTCCTCGTAACTCGAATAGGGCTCGTCCCTGCGGAGGTCGCGCGGCACACCGGCGGCTCTGGCGATCGGCCCTGTCGCGCCCCAACTGTTCGCTTGCTCGCGAGTCAAGACGCCAACATCCTTCGTCCGATCGACAAAGATGCGATTTCGATTTAACAACCGCTCCATGTCTTGCAGCGTTTCCGGAAACCCGCGAATGAAGTCGCGGATTTGCTCGATCACTTGCGGCGTGATGTCGTGGGCCACGCCGCCGACGCGGGTGTAGCTGTTGGTGAAGCGGGCCCCGCAGAGAGTTTCGAAGATGTTGTAGATCTGTTCGCGCTGGTGGAATGCGTAGAGGAAGAAAGTGAATGCGCCCGTGTCCAAGCCCATCGCGCCTACGCAGACCAAGTGGTCGCTGATCCTCGCCAATTCGGAAACGAGAACGCGAATGTACTGGCAGCGCTTCGTCGGGGCGACATCGAGCAACGTTTCAACGGCGTGGTGCCAAGCGACATTGTTCGCGATCGGCGACAGATAATTCATGCGATCGGTGACCGCCACGTACTGGTTGTAGTCCAGCGTCTCGCCGATCTTCTCGAATCCAGAATGCAAGTACCCGATGTCGGGGATCGCATCCACGACGCGCTCGCCGTCCAGCTTGAGCACGATTCGCAACGTCGTGTGCGTCGCCGGGTGCTGCGGACCAAAGTTCAGCGTCCACAAATAGTCCTGCCCCTCGGCGGGCGGTGCGGCGAGATCAGTGGTTGTGGCTGTGAGCGGCATGGACTGTTGTTCCTACGATTGGCCCCGCGCGATCGTGGGAAAGTTATGGCGCTCGCCGCGCCCCTGGAGCGGGTAGTCCTTGCGCAGCGGGTGCGCTGTGAACTCGGGCGGCATTAAGATCCGTCGCAAATCCGGATGCCCTTCAAAGTGAATGCCAAACATGTCCCACACTTCGCGCTCGTGCCAGTTCGCTCCTTCCCACAGCGTCGCTACGGAGGGAACGTTGAGATTCGTTTCGTCGACCATCAAGCGGACGGTCAGTCGCTCGTTTTCCGCCGTGTTGGTCAGTAAGTACGCCAACCCGAAGCGGTGTTTGGCGCCGCGGTAGTTGAGATAGTCGACACACGTGACATCGACGAACAGGTCAAACCCGCGATTCGTCTGCAGGAAGACCATCAAGTCGCGAAACGACTCACGCTCCGCGACGATTCGTGTTTGCCCGCGGTACTCGCTGGCCTCGACCGCGAACCGCTCGTTGATTGCGGCGAGCGTTGGGGAGATCTCGGACATCGGTTTCCCGGCGTTAGAAACGCGGTGCGTGTGGGGGATCGATTATCGGTAATTCGAGGAGTGCCCGCTTGGGCTGTTGGCGGCCGGCGACCGTGAACTCGGCGCCCGTGATCGTGCCCTCCTGATGGATCTTGTCCTGCAAGTCGAGGATCGCTTGAATCAGCTGCTCGGGGCGCGGAGGACAACCGGGAATGTACATGTCCACGGGGATGAACCGGTCGACGCCCTGGACGACCGAATAGGTGTCGAAGACTCCGCCGCTCGACGCGCAAGCGCCCATCGAAATGCACCACTTGGGCTCATGCATTTGCTGCCAGATGCGCTGCAGGACCGGCAACATCTTCATCACAACTCGACCCGCGACGATCATCAAATCGCACTGGCGGGGACTGAAACGAAAAACTTCCGCCCCGAAGCGGGCGATGTCGTGGCGGCTGGCTCCGGTCGCCATCAACTCGATCCCGCAACAAGCGGTCGCAAACGGCATCGGCCACAGACTGTTCTTGCGGCACCAACTTCCGAGCTCGTCCAACTTGCTGACGATGACGTTCTCCGGCAGGTCTACCGCCATTGAAACACCCCTTTGCGCCACGCGTACACAAAACCCAACGCCAACAGAAACAGAAAGACCAACACCTCGCAAAACACAACGGTCACCGACCCCATGTCGCCCAAGACGGCGGGCAAGCCGGCCTCGTGGCTCTTCGCCACCGCCCACGGGTAGAGAAACAACAACTCGACGTCGAAAATCAGGAAGGCGATCGCCACCAGATGGAAGCGGACGTCGAACCTCCGCCGCGCGTCGTGGATCGGGTCCATGCCGCTTTCGTACGGCATCTCTTTCACCCGGCTCGTTCGCTTGGGGCCCAGCAGCGAACCGATCACCACCATGCCGATCGCGAGTCCCGTCGCTGCGGCCAGAAAGAGCAGAATAGGGAGCAGAATGTCGTCCATAACCAGTTGGGATCTCGACACTTGAGATCGTCAAAACCGACTTTGTGAATAATGTCACAAAGTGAGATCCGAAAAAACCGACCTTTGGCCGGTGGATGAACACGCATCGTATCGGGCGGCATGACGTTGTCAACCCAATGCGAAATGGTCCAGAATCCGATAAACTCACGGGATTCGGTCGTTTTTGAGCGGTTCACCAAAAGCGGCCGCGAGGTCGCTGCCGGGCGGCCGAGCCGCGCGCGCGAGGAGGTCGCCTTCCGGGTGATCCGGTGCAACCAAATGGCGCGCAAAAAAAGACCCTCCGTAGGTGGGGCAGGAACCTACGAAGGGCTTTGCGGCGGGCCGAAGCCCACCGTGTGCGAAGAATTGGAACGTATCAACTGGTCTTGATAAACCCCTCTGTGGAGGGTGTTTATCAGGGCGTTCCCCTGGAGGGGATAACGCCGTAACCTAGATAACTGCAACGTTTTATATCGGAATTTGGCCGCCAAACGTTGCGGGTTGCCGCCGAAAAACGGTCGATTTTTTTTGCGCCGCCGAAAAAAAACCGCGAGGTCTTCGTTCGAGATGACACCCGTAGACATCCTCTGCAAACTCATCCGTATCCCCAGCGTGAACCCGATGGGTCGCGAGGTGGAGGGCGACATCTACAACGAGCACCGGGTGACCGCCTATTTACGGGAGTACTTTTCGGCGTTGGGCGCCAGTTGCCGCGCTTTGGACGTGGCGCCTGAGCAGCAGAATGTGATCGCTTGGCTTCCGGGCGAGCCGGGTCCCCTGGACGGCGGTTCGCTGATCATCTGGGAGGCTCATCAGGACACGGTGGCGATTGACGGGATGACGATCGACCCGTTCGCGGCGGAGGTCCGCGGCGGTCGAGTTTGGGGGCGTGGAGCCTGCGATGTGAAGGGTGGCATGGCGAGCATGTTGTCGGCTTTCGCGCGGTTGGCGGAGACGTCGTCGTCGGAGCGTCCGACGGTCGTGATGGCGTGTTCGGTGAACGAGGAGTTTGGCTGCGCCGGAGCTCGCCAGTTGGCTTCGTTATGGAAACAACCGGATGAGGGATGTGTGGCGACTTGCCGGGCTCCCGATGCGGTGATCGTGGCCGAGCCGACTCGGTTGAACATGGTGACATCTCACAAAGGGGTGGTGCGGTGGAAATGTCGGGCGCTGGGACGCGCTGCTCACAGCAGTCGTCCTGAGTTGGGCGAGAACGCGATCTACCGGATGAGTCGCGCGGTGACCGCCCTGCAGGATTACGCGGAGCGGGTGGCGCCGCAACTGCCGCCCCACCCGCAGCTCGGAGAGGCGACGTTGAGTGTGGGGGTGATCGAGGGAGGATCGAGCGTCAACATCGTCCCGGATCAGTGTTGGATCGAGATCGACCGGCGACTGCTTCCGGGCGAGGACCCACAGTCGGTCTTCGCGGACGCCGTCGCGCACGTGGAGGAGTTGGCGCCCGGAATGGTGGTCCACGAGCAGCCGTACATTGCCACGCCGGCGCTGCCCGACGACCTCAACGGCCGCTTGGCGGACGGTCTCGAGCGGGCGATCGCCGCTCAGGGTGTGACGCCGCGGCGGCTGGCCGAACCGTATTGCTCAGACGCGTCGCACTTTGCCTCGTGGCCGACGCTTGTGTTTGGTCCGGGCGACATCGCCCAAGCGCACACGTGCGACGAGTGGATCGAGGTGGAGCAACTGGAGGCGGCCGCGGAGATCCTCTATTCATTTGCGCGCGACATGGCGGACGGCGATTAGCTTAGCGCATCGCCAGCCGCTGGTCGCTGGTCGCCAGCAGCTAGTCGCTGCATCGCGGCAATGAACTTCAGCCGGCCGTATTAAAACACGTCGAGTATGAAGTGGTGACCCGAGTGGTAGCGTCGCCCCGCGGGGTAGTAGTTGTGCCACTTCTTGTTGTAGACCGGGACGCGCATTTCCGGCGGGTAACGGTGATAGAGACTTTCACCACTGCGGAAGTACTCGTTGCCCCAGAAGTTCTGCGGGTAATAGACGTAGGGATAGTGGTAGAAACGCTCCCAATCGTGAGTGCGATAGTGGTTTCCCCAGACCTCGCCATAGGCGCGCGGTTGTTGAGCTTGAGCCGCGCTGGCGGTCAACATAACTCCGCAAACTGCGGCAGCCAAAAGCATGCGACGGATCATCTCGGATCCCCCCTGGATAATCGAGTTGTAGGTCAGTGCGAAAGGGCCGAGTGGGCGCACCGACAGAGATGGGTCTCACATTTCCCATCGACCGTCCGCGACTCGCAACTTCAGCGCATCCGTTACATTCGGCAAAGGAGTCCCGATCAGACTCTCATCAGAGACCGCCGGCGCCGGCGATTTGCTCGCTAAATCGCGGCGCCAGCTGAGTTTAGCTGTTGTCGTCGGGCAACTTGCCGTCGGCGATCTCCCGCTCCCATTCGTCCATCAGCGGCCAATCGATCGCACACGTTCCAAAATCGGCCATGTGGAGATAAGAGTCCAATCGAGCAATCGTGCGATTGATCAACTGATCGTCTTTGCGAAAGATCGGCCCGTGACTGGGAAGCAGCCATTTGACATCGCTTTCGCGGATCCGTTCCAGGCTGGCGATGAAGGCGGGCAGGTCGCTGCCGTGATGGGCGTCGATGGCTCCGACGCAGCCGTCGCGGTAGATGTTGTCGCCGCTGAACAGCAGATCGCCCATCCGAAAGGAGAGTTGGCTGTCCGTATGTCCGGGGGTCAGCCACACTTCAAGTTCCAAATCGCCGATCTGAATGACGTCCCCCTCATCCACCAAGTGCTCGCATTCCACGGCCGGCATGTTGAGGTGGATACCTTGGGCTTCGATCTCGGCGAAGGTTCTCAGTTTGTCGCCCTGGGCCAGCGGGCCGGCGGCGAGCGCGTGCGCGGTGACCGTCGTGCGGAGCATCTGTTTGGCTTTCGCCAAACCTTGAATGTGGTCGACGTCGGCGTGCGTCGCGATCAGCGTTTTGCATTTCGAAAACGAAAAGTCGAGTTGGCGTATTAGTTCGACAATCTCGTCGACGGACTCCTCGTAACCGATGTCGATCAACAGCCACTCTTCCCCGTCGTAGATCACATAGACGTTGCAACCGATCACGTGTCCGGCTTGGACATTCACTTCGATGACGTGGGGAAAGATGGGTTTCCGATTCAGCATGGCGAGACACGTCGGCGGTGCGGCGGATAGGAAGAGAACAGTACGTCTTGGGAGGTGGAATCCGTCAACAGTTGGAGCCGGATCATGCGGCCTGATGCATTCGATGGGTGGATTCTAGATAGGCGTCGAACGACCATCAACCGTGAGGTTGAAACGACGGGTCGGAGCGGAAGTTGTTGAGATCAGCTCTCAGTCCCATCGGCCCGCAGGATGTTGTCAATTCCGTCGCGAAACGTGGGATAGGAGAGCACTTGACCATAGACTTCGCGGAGCAGCCGATTGGAGACTTTCTTATTGGAGGATGCGCGATCGGCGGCGGGAGGAGCGGGGGCTGTGAACTGCGGCGGGGGCGCGCCGATTCGCCGCGCCAATTCCCGGTAGTAATCGCCGCGTGTGCAAGGTTCGTCGTCGCTGACGCAGATCAGTCGCGGCGGTGAAGGGTGTGCGGCGGTCAAGCCGACGATTCGCGCCGCATCGTCGACGTGGATCAGATTCAGATATCCATCAGCTGCGGGAACCGGGTCGCCGCGGCGAATCAGCTCGACGTGAGGCAGGCGACCGGGCCCGTAGAGCCCGGCTGCGCGGAGCACGACGAGCTGTTGTTTGGAGAAGCGATCCGCCAGCAGTTTCTCCGCCGCCAGGCAAGCGGCGGCGGCGGGCCGTTGCGGCGCGCAAACCGACGACTCGTCAATCCACTCGCCGTCACTTTGCGAATAGACGCCGGTCGAGCTGACGTAGATGAACCGCCGGACGGAGGCGGGCAGCGCGTCGCAGCAGCGCTGCAGCCCGTCGACAAAGATCTCCTCGATCTCGTATCCGGCCGCGCGATCGAAGCCCACCGCCCAGAGCACGGTGTCCACTTCGGGCAGCGCGGCAACGGTGTGCGTGAAATCGGCCTTGATGGGGCGCCACCCTTGGCGGGAGAATTCAGCCGCGCGGTCGTCCGAACGGGTCACCGCGTGGACCGAAAGTTGTTGGCGGGACCAGATTTTCGCCACGCGGCTTCCCAAGTAACCGCAACCGGCAATCAGCGCGCATCGAGGTGAATTCGTCATCATCGGAAAACTCCGCCAAGCGAGACGGATGCGAGAAAATAATATCGCCATGCGTTATCATGCTACGGTGTGCCCCGTTCATCTCAAGTGGCGGGACGCTGTTGACATTTCTCGATTATCAGAAGCCTATTCCGAGTGGCTCCACATGAAGCACTTTCCATCCGTTTTCGCTCTGGCTGCTCTGCTCGTCGCCGGTGTGTGCACAGCGGCCGATCCGATCGCGCGACCCGAGCCCCCGGAATCCTTGACCAAGATCTACGAGGGTGAACCGCCGAAGTCGCTCGAGCAACTGAAGGCGATGGATGCTCATCAACGGGCTCTGGTCAAGTTCGTGGCGACGCGAACGGTCGCCGTCCAAGTCGGTGAAGCGCACGGCAGCGGCGTCATCGTCAGTGAAGACGGGTTCGTATTGACGGCCGCCCACGTAGCTCAACAACCCGGTTTGACGGCGACCCTGTTGCTCAACGACGGTCGCGTGTTGACCGGCCGGACCCTGGGAATGAACCGAGCCGTCGATTCGGGAATGATCAAGATTGACAAAGGCGAGTTCGCCGATGGCGAATTGCCGTTCGCCGAGTTAGGCGAGTCGGCCAAGCTGAAACGAGGGCAGTGGTGTTTGGTGGCTGGACATCCTGGTGGATACCAGGCCGACCGCAAGTTGGTCTATCGGCTGGGCCGGCTGTTGAGGATTTCGGAGCACGTCTTCGTCAGTGATTGCCCACTGATTGGCGGAGATTCAGGCGGTCCTGTTTTCGATATGAAGGGCAACGTGATCGGCATCAACAGTCGCATTGGCGACGCTCTGAACGCCAATCTGCACGTGCCGGTGAACGCCTACCTGGTCAATTGGGACGAGATGGCGAAAGGGAAGGCGTGGGGCCAATTGCCCGGTCCCAAGCCGTCGATCGGCGTGATCGGATATCCCGACTCGGAGAACGCCGAGATTGTCGGCGTCGGCAAGGATTCGCCGGCCGAGAAAGCCGGCGTGAAAGAAGGCGACGTGGTGTTGGAATTCGGTGGGGACGAGATTGAGAATTTCGCCGCGCTGGTGGAAGCCGTCAATTCGCGGCGGCCCGGGCAGCGAGTGACCGTGGTTGTGCAGCGCGGGGACGAGAAGATTCGGCTCCGACTTGTCATTGGCCACAAGTAACATCTGTCGGCGCCTGGCCGGCTCCACGGTATTCGCGATGACGAGGAATCCATGTCGACGAAGTTTCGCTCCAAACTGACCTGTTGCCTGATGCTCTTGCTGGCCGCCGCCGCACCGTCCTTTGTGTGCGCCGACGACAAGGACGGCGGTTCGATCGTCGAAGGAGCCAAGCGACTGGCGACCGTGTTTCGCCGGCCGGGTCGTTACGAGCGGATGCATGTCCGCGTCCGCGAGGCCTTTCGCGGCGTCGTCGAGAAGTCGGCGCACGGCACCGTCCAGGTGCATTCCAACGGCCGTCCGGTCGCCCTGGGAGCCGTCGTCGCCGCCGACGGACTCGTGATGACAAAGTTCTCCGAATTGGGAACTCGAATTGAGTGCGAATTTCGCGGCGGCAAGAAGTCACCCGCCGAAGTCGTGGGCGTCGATCAGTCGTTCGACGTCGCGCTGCTCAAAGTCGATCGTCAGGACCTCGAACCGCTCAAGTGGATCGAATCGAACGACGCCGGCGTGCTGGGAAGTTGGATTGTCACGCCCAACCTCGAGACGATTCCGGTATCCGTCGGTGTGCTCAGCGCGGCTCCCCGCCCGATCAAGCCGATGCGAGCCATGTTGGGCGTGATCCTGGGACCGAGCCGCCGGGGTCCGATGATCACGCATATTTTTCCCAAAGGCAGCGCTGCGAAGTCGGGCATGTTGGTGCGCGACATCGTCACCCAGGTCAATGGCGTCGAGATGGAGTCCGTCGAACAGATGGTCGAGAAGATCCGCAGCTACCGACCGGGTGAGGCGGTGACGTTGCAGTTGATTCGCGACGGCGCGGACATGGAGCTCAAACTGCGGCTCACGAAAGAGACCGATGTGATCGAACCGCTACAGCGGATCGAGTTTCAGAAAAACCTCGGCGGTGAGTTAAGTCTGCGCCGCGACGACTTTCCCAAAGTGCTCGAACACGACTCGGTGTTGCGGCCGCTCGATTGCGGTGGACCGCTCGTGAATCTCGAGGGAATCGGTGTCGGGCTCAACATCGCTCGTTCCAGCCGCGTCTCGAGTTACGCCATCCCGGCGTCCGAAGTCATTCGTCTGCTAGGAGAATTGAGAACGGGAGTTGGTCGCCAGCACTACGACCGAGTCCTCGAACTGACCACGCAGGTTGTCGATGCTCAGAAGACGACCGCCAAGGCGAAGAAGGGGTTGACGGTGGCCCGCGAGGCGCTGCAGGCGGCTCGCAAATCGCTCTCCGCGGCCGAAGCGGCTCGCAAGGGGGATCCGGAGAACGAGGACTTGGAGCGGGCCGAAGACGAGGCTCGACAGAAGCTGCTGCAGGCGAAGATGCAGGAGACGGAAGCCAAGAGTCAAGTCGCCACCGATGAAAAGGCGGTCGAGAATCTCAAGGCCGAACTAATGGTCGCCAAGCGCGGTTAAACCGGGTTACAGCTGAATCGGGTTACAGCGCGCCGCACTGGGGCAGCCGCTGGCGCAGATGTCGCGCGGCGGTCGCCGGATCGCTAGCTCCGACAACGGCGTTGCCGACCGCGGCGCGGGTGATTCCCGCCTCGACGACGGCGTCGATGTTGTTTTCGTCGATGCCGCCAATCGCGAAAGCGGGCAGACCAATCTCGCCGGCCACCTGGGCGAGAAAGGCGACGCCCGGAAACGCGTCGAAGCACTTGGTCGCGGACGGGAAGGTCGGCCCGCACCCCAAGTAGTCGGCGCCGTCGAGAACGGCGCGGCGAGCTTGCTCGATCGAGTGCGTCGAGACTCCGACGAGGCGGTTCGGACCGACGATCTGTCGCGCGGCGCTCACGGGCATTTCGTCTTGTCCAACGTGCACGCCGTCGGCGCGGGCCACCGCCGCGATGTCCGGTCGGTCATTGATGACGCAGAGGGTGTCCGTCTGTCGGCAAATGCGGACCGCCACCAAAGCTCGTTCCAGCAGTTCTCGATCAGACGCCGTCTTGTCGCGCAACTGGATGGCGTCCGCCGCCGCGCAAACATCGCTCACCGTCGCCGCGAATAGTCCCGCGTCGCCGCGACCATCGACGATCACGTACAGCCGCGTCTCGGCCAGGCGATCTCGATTCACGGTGACGTTTCGCAACGCCTGGCCCACGCGATAACAGCCATACCGAAGACGTTCCATGTCGCCGCCCAGTGTCGGGCTAACCACCTTGCCAAACTCCTCGAGTGCGCGGAGCGATTGCTCGACGCGGCTGAGGTTGGCATCGAGAACATCGACAATGCCGGCTCGGTCGTACTCCGTCGGAGTTGTTACGCTGGCGCCGACATCGCCCTGTGTGTCGCGCATCGTTTTCAACTGATGCGCGTAGGGGTGGAGGATGGCCGCCAGGTCGTGGCGGAGTTGTTTCATCTGTTCGCTCAGATGGGCGTCCTCGAGCGCGAAGCGGGCGAAGTCCTCGACGACGCGCGCTCCCTCAGCGGCTCGATTCCAATTGGCGTCGAGGATTCTCAAGACCTGAGGATCGGGGCTGTGTTCCATCTCAACTGTGTATTAAACAACGGGTTGCAATCGGCCGGTAGCGGCTGGCCGCTGGGAGCCACCGCCGCTCGTGGCGTTGAGAGCGTGTTCGAGTGCGGCGGCTTTGTAGCTACGTTCGCCAGAACGTGGAGGCGGCTCGTTTGATCGCCAGATCACCAGCGACATCTGGTTGGATTCCAGCGACCAACGGGAGCGGACGAACGAGGATCGAGCGGCGGCTCGCTTTGTGAGCACTGCCACCCTCAGTGTCCAGTTTGGCGAGTGGGATTTTGTCGTTTGAATTCGGCTCCAACTGCGGTCAACCACATCGTCGTTTGTCGACAGCGGGGCTGTTTGGAGGCGAGTCATGCAAAGATTGCGGGCATCGCGCAGGAAGTGACTGCCGTCGCGGCGCCGGACGCCCGGATGTGGCGATTCCTAAACCGTTGGTGCGTATTTACTTGCCTTGCTGCTGTGGGGATTGCGAGTTACAATTCCCCGGCGACTTTCGCCACAGGAGGGAGTCTTGCGTCGGAAAGGAAGCCGGAGCGAAGGTTGGATGCGAGTTTCACACCTACTCACAAGTTGTTGGCCAGGCTTGGCTCCGCTCTGGTGGCGGGGCGAGTGGAGCGGATTGCTGCTGGCGATCTCCTTCACCATTGTGGTCAATCTTGTCGTGGTGGCGCGCTTCATCTGGCCCGAACTCCTCGGAACCACCTTGCCGGTAGCCATTTGGCTGCTGGTGGGCGTCGTCTGGTGCTGCTCGACGTACCGAGCCATACGGCTTCAACGCGAGTGGTTGGCGGCTGCCGAGGAAGCGAATGTGGACTTGTTTGTTCAAGCCCAACAGGAATACTTAAGGGGCCACTGGTTTGAAGCGGAGACGCTTTTGCGCCGGAGGCTGGAGTTAGACCCTGCGGATGCTGAAACGCGGTTGCTGTTGGCGACCATGTTGCGGCATGGCAAGCGTCCCGACGAAGCGAAACGCGAGTTGAGACGATTGCGGCGGTTGGAGTCGGCCGACGGCTGGCGTTGGGAGGCGGAGCGAGAGGAGGAACTGCTGAAGCAGCAGTTTTTCGATGCTTCCCCGACGTCACAAGGCGATTCTTCCAATCCCACCACCGCGGCGGCCTGAACCCCAGCGGCGTTTCGAGCGTCTTCCATCGCCGGACGGTTTGCTTAACAACAGAGGCTCAAGAGGCGCTGACCAGCCGTGATGCCTGACGGCAGGATGACTCAAGGCATCGGAGGGAGGATTTGCCATGTACGAACGATTTACCGACCGCGCTAGAAAAGTGATGCAGCTGGCCAATCAAGAGGCCCAGCGATTCAACCACGAATACATTGGCACCGAGCACATATTGTTGGGCTTGGTCAAAGAGGGCAGCGGCGTCGCCGCCAACGTGCTCAAGAACCTGGACGTCGATCTTCGCAAGATTCGACTCGAGGTCGAGAAGCTGGTCCAAAGCGGGCCGGAAATGGTGACGATGGGCAAGTTGCCGCAAACGCCCCGCGCCAAGAAGGTCATCGAATACTCGATGGAAGAGGCGCGCAACCTCAACCACAACTACGTCGGCACCGAGCACATCCTGTTGGGTTTGCTGCGTGAGCAAGAGGGCGTCGCCGCTCAAGTGCTGATGAACCTCGGACTCAAGTTGGAAGAGGTTCGCGAGGAAGTGCTCAACTTGCTCGGCCACGGACTCGAAGGCGGCGAAGGCGAACGGGGCGGACGCGAGGGAACTCCGTCCGAATCGAGTGGTTCGCGGCAGGGCGGCAAGGCGTCCAAGACGCCGGCGTTGGATAGTTTCGGCCGCGATCTGACCGAACTCGCCAAGCAGACAAAGCTCGACCCGGTCATCGGCCGCGAACGTGAAATCGAGCGAGCCATCCAGGTGCTCTGCCGACGCACTAAAAACAACCCCGTGCTGCTCGGCGAAGCGGGCGTTGGCAAGACGGCCATCGTCGAAGGATTCGCGCAACGGGTGATCGCCGGGAACATTCCCGAGTTGCTCTGCGACAAACGGATCGTTGTCCTCGATCTGGCGATGATGGTCGCCGGCACAAAGTACCGGGGCCAATTCGAAGAGCGGATCAAGGCGGTGATGAACGAGGTTCGTCGCGCCAAGAATACGATTCTCTTCATTGACGAATTGCACACGCTCGTCGGCGCCGGTGGAGCGGAAGGCGCGATCGACGCAGCCAATGTGCTCAAGCCGGCCTTGGCTCGCGGCGAGATTCAGTGCATCGGAGCCACCACGCTCGACGAGTACCGCAAG
>JASMLW010000234.1 GCA_030748485.1 Pirellulaceae bacterium | reverse complement strand
CATCACTATTCAGGCAGGTAGGCCAACGGAGTTCCCGGAAGCGGCGTGAACCAGCCGGTCCGGACGCCGGATCGCTTCAACCCGCCGCCGATCCAAGAGTTGCACGTGTTGAAGCAATGATAGTGTCCGTTCGACTCGAAGAACGCATCCTGATCCGTGTAATGGGCGTCGCCAATTTGAATCGCCTGCCCAGCGGCGTTGACCGCGAGCGCGCGATCGATGTGCTCGATCAGCCTCTCGTATTGCTCGGTCGAGATGCGCAGGCTCCGAGCACTCGGCAGGTCTCGCGGCCGGCACATGAATGTGTGAATGCAACTGTCGGACGGCCACAGCAGGGCATTGGCCGCCGTCGAAAAACGCAAGTCGTCCCACGTCGGCGTTCCGATGAAGAACCCCTGATCTCCCCAGCCGATCGCGACATGTGTCGCCAAGCTGGTGTCGCCGACAAAACTCTCGGACGGAAACTTCTCTCGCCAATTGCGCGCGGGCGTGTCGATCGGCAAAACAAAATCAGCGTGGATCGCACTTGAAATCACATAGATCCGAACTCCATCGACGGCCGGTTGAAAACTGTTGTTTACCGGGATCATGCCGAGGGCGACGAGGGCTGCGTAGCAGACGATGAGGAAGACAAGTGTCTTGAGCGTGCGAATGAAGACTCGCCAAAAACGCTCAGCGACGGCTGCGGCGCGACTGCCGTGGCGAGTCCGCCCGAGCGAAGACTGGTCGTCAGCCGTCGTGTTCGTCGATGGCCCTTTTCCTGTCATTCGTCCTTCGCACTCTTTGACAAGTCGATGAGCAACTCACCTTCATCGACGCGAAAACCGACGAGTGGCCCCTGTAGAACGGCCGGCTCGGCAATGAAGATGTCGATCTCTCCATCGTCGTCAAAGTCCTGCGCGACTACTCCCAAACGGCCCTCCGGCTCCACACTCTCGCGACCCGCTCGCCAACCGCCGAGATAGACGGCGACGAGCAACATCAGCAGCAACAGGGTCCGCAGAGAGAGTTGCCGCCAGCGAATCCACTTCGATGCGCGTTCCGACATCCTTCATGGCCCCACGGCTTGAGTTTCGAGGCGCTGACCCGTCGAGAGCTCCGCGCGCTCCTGGCGTGTCGATTGTCGCGTATCGCTGGGTCGCTTGGCAAATGCTCGCCCAATGAGCCCTCGCCGGACGGGCCATCCACCATCCACTCCAGCGACCTACAGCTGGTTTAATCCTCACAATCGATCGCGCCCGAGCGCCGAGGGGATTTGGATGCTATTGTTCGGAAGGTGAGATTCTCTCGAAATCAAGGCTTTGTTATGTCTCAGACCGAACCGCTCCTTCAAGACGATGACTTGCGCGGGCGCGAACGCTCCGCCGAACACCTCCAGGACGCGGCCGATCAGTTCTACGCGAACGGCGAGTCGTTCGACGTCGAACTGGTCGACGAGTCGATCAGCGGCGTGGGGGTTGTCTTCGCGAACGGCTATCCCGAAGTACAGCTCGACCAATGCGTCGAGGTGGGCCGCGGGGAGTATCGACGCGACGCCATCGTGCAGCGTATCTGGACCGATTCAGCTCGCCGCTTGCGAGTCGGCTTGCAGTGGCGAGCCAGCCACTTCGTCAAGTAGCTCCGGCTCAACTCGACCCGTTCGCGAAACGCGCGCTGCCGAGAAAACCGATCTGCGCCGACGTCTCGCCGTCGAGAACAAGTTCGACCACGGCCTCCCCCAACGCACTGGCGAACTTGAAGCCGTGCCCCGACAGCCCGGCCACCGCGACGACGTTGGGTTGCTCCGCCAATCGATCGACGACGAAGTGTTCGTCGGGTGAAACCGTGTAGAAACAGATCGCGTGCCGAGTCGAACGATGGGCGACGTTCGGTAGGTGCGTGCCGAGGAACTCCCTGACTCGTCGCACGTCGTTCTCGTCGATGTCTTCCGCCGCGTTGAGCGGATCGTCGATCTGCTCGCCGTTCGAGTGCTCGCCGATCTTCAGGCCCAACTCGTCGATCGCGGGAAAGCCGTAGAAGAACCCTTCCACGTCGTAAAAGAACGTGGGCCCGCCACAGTCCGCGCGGTAGCCGTCGTCCTCGATCTCGAACCAATGCAAGTGCTTCCGCAAAACCCGGAACGGCACGTCGAGTTGCGAGAGCAGCGTGGGAGCCCAAGCGCCGGCCGTCACGATCAATCTCGTCGCCGTGTAGACGCCGTTGGTCGTTTGCACTTCGATGCGTCGCGAGTCGGAGTCCCAGCCCAGCACCTCCACTCCCGCATGGTGTTGTCCGCCCAGTTCCACCGCCAAGCGGATGTGCTCACAGACACAGTCTTCGACCAGCAGATAGCCGGCGTTCTGTTCAAAGACCGCCTCGCAATCCGGCGGCACGCGGTAACCGGGAAACCGGCGAGCCGCCTCCTCGCGAGAAAGGTCCTCCACCGCCAATCCGTATTGCCGAGCGCTCTCTCTGACTCCGCCGACGACGATTCCGTCCGGCCGACCGACTTCCAACAGACCGACTCGGTAAAAGAGCTGACGGCCGATCGCCTGCTCCAGCTCGTCCCAAAGCTCGTACGAGCGCCGCAGCAACGGCACGTAGTCCGGGTGCTCGAAGTACGCCTGGCGAATGACGCGCGTTCCGCCGTGCGAACTTCCGCGGCTGTGACCGGGCGTGAAACGATCCAGACCGCACGCCCGCACGCCGCGTTTGGCGAGATGATAAAGGGCGGCGCTACCCACTCCGCCCGACCCGACCACGATCGCGTCAAAGTCGGCCATGGCGTCAGTACCCTGCGAGTGTTACTTCACTTCGAACTCGATCGAACCTCGGTCAGTGAACTTGTGACCGATCTCGTCGTTGACCGATAGCCGTAGTGTATACTCGCCCGGCCCCAGATGCTTGGGGATCGCCATTTCGTAGCGGATAAAGTAGTCGCGGCGACGGTTCTTGCAGACCTCGGTCGCCGCTGGAAATTCATTCGTCGCCACCGTCTTGCCCGTCTCGTTGTGAATCGAGTAAGCGCCGATCAATTGAGTGCGATAGCCCTCCGTCTCCTGCACGGCGCTGAAGTTCTCAACTTCAAAATAGAGCAGCACCGGCTGGCCGGCCTTGAACTGGTTCTTCTCGAACGCCGAGTAGACTCCGTAGCTGGCGACGCTTGAACAAAATGCGATGTTGCGAACGGCCAGCGTACTATCCTTGGCCAGTGTGTTGACGGCGCTCCGCAGAGCTCTGACGACTTGCGCGTTCTTGAGACTTGAAGTGCCGGCCGCGTCCGCATCCAATTCGATCGACAACGCAAAGATCATGTCGCGCCAGAACTGCTGCTGATTGGCTCCCATCGAGTCCAACGAACGCAACGCGGAATTCTCTTCTCCCGCCAGCAAGTACATCAAGTGCAGCGTCGCCTCCAACCGGCGGATGTTGTCCTCGTCGCTCGCCCCCTGATCGTTTTCCAAAGCACGAATCGACTCGCGCAGATGCTCTCGCCAATTTAACCGCTTGCCGCCAACCGTACTGAGGTTGCCCCGATCGCTCGAAACGCCGCTCGTCCGCACGACCGCGTCGTATTGCGAGTTGCTCGCCGCCGGCGGAAATCCAATCGACTCGTAAGGCTGCTGCAGCGTCTCGACCGGGGCCGAGCCGCCGATCTGCATCCTGGTCGGCTCGCGCGGTGAATTTAGTGATGAATTCAATGCGTCTCCGTTTAACGCCGCTGGGAAACGGCCCGCAGTTTGACGCGCGATGCGGTCCGCCACGGTGGGCGATCGTTCGCTCTCAGCTCCCCTGGCGGCGTCGTATTGCCGATCCGTATTCAAACGTGTTCGCGGCTTGCCCGGTGCGGCCTGCTCGGAAGGGTTCGCCAGCTGAGATTGAGCGATCGCCTGCCGAATCAAGGCGTTCTTCTCTTCCTCGCGGATTCCATCGAAACGGCGGGCGATTTCCTCCAACTCCGCGCGCTTCTGGTCCAATGTGCGATCGGCCTCGTGGCGCGACGCATCCTCCTCCTGCGCCGCCTCAAGCGCCGCCGCCTCGTCAATCCCACGATCAAAGTGCAACGCCACGCAGCCGTTGGCGAATGCGACGAGCAGGGCGGCAACCGCCGCGGCCGGCAAGTGGACGACGTTCGTATGCTGGCTTTGAGGCATGGCCAGAAAGGCAATCCGTTCGGAGCGTGAGACGCGAATCCGTCTCGGGAAAGGCGGCGGATCGTAGACGATCGCTCGACGTACAGCAAGACGGAACGCCGTTGAGTGCTGTCGCAGCTAGCTGAATGCAAGCGAGAGGTGTCTCGGCTCGGTCCGCGCTATGCTGGCAGTGACTGCAATTGCAAGAACAACGACTCCAGTGCGAAGCGAGCGCGATCGTCGGCCGAGTGCGTCCCTTTGAGCGACAGGTCGAGTTCGAGCAGCCAACGGTAGATCTTTCGCGCGCGGCGGCGGCCGAGTCGTTTGATCTGGCGTTCGGCGGGTCCCACGTTCCAATTCTGAAATCCGGCCTGCAGCAGCGCGTCTTGAAGATTGGGGCGTTTCCCACTCCTCTCAGCCGCTTCGAAGCAATGGGCGGCGGCGGCGAAACGGCGGAGCGCCCAAGCCAGCTGTCCGAACAGCGCGTAGGGATGCTCGCCCGATTGCAAGAGTCGATCGAGTTGCTTGAGTGCGTCAGCGGCGTCGCCGTCGAGAGCGGAGTCGACCAACTCCCAAATCGTTTTGCCTTTCCAGCCGCCGACGACGTCGCGCACCATTTCGACATCGATCTTGCCGCCTTGGCCGGCGAACAGCGCCAGCTTGGCGAGTTCCTGGTCGAGCAAGCCGAACTCGAGACCCTGCAGTTCAACCAGCAAGGTGGCGGCCGCCGAATCGAGATTGGCGAGGTGGTGGTGTTTTGTCCGCGCGATCAACCACTTGTTCACGCGGCGTTGATCGACGCGCTTGCCGCCCGCGGTGGGCGCGCGGCACTCGATTGGCAAAC
>JASMLW010000233.1 GCA_030748485.1 Pirellulaceae bacterium | reverse complement strand
TTGAGGACAGGAATACGTACCTGGTATTTCTCGGCGACTACACCGACCGCGGCGCCTATGGTGTGGAAGTGATCTACACTCTGTTGCGGTTAAAGCTGGCCAACCCGGATCGCGTCTTGCTGGCGCGCGGCAATCACGAAGATTTTCAGCTGACCGCTTCGTACGGTTTTCTCCAAGAAGGCCAGACGAAGTACGGCCGTCAGTTTTCTCCACTCGACATTTGGAGAATCTTCGACTTCCTCCCCGTGGTGATCTACATCGGGTCCGGCAGCGACTTCATTCAATGCAATCACGGCGGCATGGAGCCGGGGTACGACGCGAAGCCGTTGCTGAACGCTTCCGGCGGGCGACGGTACCAGTTCCTCGGCGAATTGCGACAGTCGGCGTTCGTCAAAGCGAATCCGGCGTGGGTTGAACGCGGTGATGAGGCGTCGCGGGAAGTGGCCTCGACGCATTTCACCGACTTCACTCCCAAGTCGCCGACGTCGCCCGCGCCGATCGGATTCATGTGGAACGACTACTCGATCTTTCGCTCGGAGCAGGGGCTGGCGTTTAACCCCGATCGGCTCGCCTTCATTTTCGGCGCTTCGGCGACGCGGTATCTCCTCGACTCGGCGAGTGGCGGACGCGCGAAACTCCACGCCGTCTTTCGCGCCCATCAGCATTCCAGCCGGCCGAATCCGATGATGAACCGCCTGATCATCTCCAAAGGCGCGTTTCGTCACTGGCAGTCGAAGGACCGGCGACAAGAGGGAGCCGTCGATCGCAAACAACTCACCGCGCTGGTCGATGTCACGCCGGAACGGACGATCCCGCGCGGCTCGGTTTGGACGTTCAACGTTTCACCCGACAGCGTCTACGGTTTCGGCAACGACTACTCCTTCGACACGATCGGCGTCCTCAAAACGTCGACGTCGTTCGACAAGTGGCGGCTTAAAGTCGTCAACATTCCCGTGAAGTTGGACTGACTCCGAACTCTCCCATCTCGCCCCGATCGCCACCGCCCAGACCCTGTCGTCCCCGCAGCGGGGCATTGGGCGGTTTGGGTGTTTTCAAGTTCGAGGTTGTCGGTCGGCAATCGCTGGTCCCGATTGACCCATCGCGCGTGTTTTGATATCTGCCCCGGTTCAACTCACTCCGCCTGGGCTCAACACGATGCGCGCTTCACTCTGTTTTTTACTGGGGGCAGTCGCCGCGGCGGGCTGCGCTCAAATGGGACGGCTGTCCCCGCTGGCTCCGCTCGAGCGATCCATCGTTTTTCAACCCGACCCGTATCCTGTGGGCGATTGGCAGCCGACCGGCTTGGGCCACGAAGACGTCTGGTTCGAAACGCCGGACGGAGCCAAACTTCACGGCTGGTTCGTCGGCCACCCACAGCCGCGAGCCGTCGCTCTGTTTTTCCACGGCAACGCCGGCAACATTACCAGCCGCGACTTGATCTTGAGGCAGTTGAACCAGCGGCACGCAGTGGCCGTGATGACTTTTGACTACCGCGGGTACGGTCGCAGCGAGGGAGATCCGAGCGAACCGGGAGTACTTCGAGACGCCCGCGCCGCGCGGGCTTGGTTAGCGAAGCGAACGGGTGTTGGCGAGCACGACATCGTGTTGATCGGTCATTCGCTCGGGGGCGGCGTCGCAGTCGACTTGGCCGCGAAAGACGGAGCTCGAGCGTTGGTTTTGTCGAGCACGTTTTCATCGCTGCCCGACGTCGGCGCTCATCACGCCCCCTTGTTTCCAGCTCATATTGTCATGACGCAGCGTCTCGATTCGATCAACAAGATTGGGCGTTACCAGGGCCCGCTGCTGCAATGCCATGGCGACGCCGATCGAGTCATTCCAATTGAGTTGGGGCGGCGACTGTTCGAAACGGCGCCCGGTCCGAAGCGATTCGTCGAAGTCCCGGGCGGAACTCACAATCCGCCCTGGAGCGACGAGTTTCACGGCGCCTTGCGCGATCTGCTCGCATCTCTGCCCCCGCCGTACCGATAACCACATCCCGGTTTTCCGACCGCATCGCGGGGAAGCAAGCGCGGAGTTCGGGGCCTGCTAGGAAAGAATCTCTCGAATGATGTTGCCCGCTACGTCGGTGAGTCGGTAGTCGCGACCGTTGAATCGGTAGGTCAACTGGTGGTGATCGATGCCGAGCAAGTGCAGGATCGTGGCGTGCAAGTCGTTGACGCCGATCCGTTTTTCCACGGCCTTGTATCCGAACGGATCGCTCGCCCCGTACCGCACACCGCCCTTGACGCCGCCGCCGGCCATCCACATCGTGAACGCGTGAGGGTTGTGATCGCGACCCTTGGTGCCTTGGGAGTCGGACGTCCGACCGAACTCGCCACCCCAGACGACGAGCGTCTCATCGAGCATGCCGCGCGCCTTCAAGTCGTCGAGCAGGGCTCCGATGGGTTGGTCCGTACTCTTGGCGGCGATGCGGTGATTGACGCCGATGTCGTTGTGCCCGTCCCAGGGCACATCGGCAACGCCGCCTCCCCCGCCATTGGTGCCCGCGTAGAGTTGCACGAAACGAACGCCGCGTTCGACGAGCCGTCGGGCTGTGATGCACTGCTTGGCGACTAGTTGAGTTTCTTTCTGGTCGACTCCGTACGCCTTGTGCGTGGCGGGCGACTCCTGGCTGACGTCCATCGCTTCGGGCGCGGCGGTTTGCATCCGGTACGCCAGCTCAAACGACTCGAGCCGAGCCGCCAAGTTGACTTCGTGCGGCCGCAGTTTCCGGTGCTGCTCATTCATCGCCTTGAGTATGTCGAGCTGAGCCCGTTGTTGAGCGTCGTTCATTCCTTTCAAGCGGGCCAGATTTTCGATCGGCGTGTTGTTGCGGCCGTCGATGGAAGTGGGCTGATAGACTTTGGGCAGGAAACCGGGCGACCAGATCGGCTTGCCGCCGCGCGGCATGGCGCCGTGGAGGACGACAAATCCGGGCAGGTTTTGATTCTGACTGCCGAGTCCATAAGTGACCCAAGATCCGACGCACGGTCGCCCCTGGAGAAACACGCCCGAGTTCATCTCCAACATGGCGGGCGTATGGTTGTTCGACTGCGAGTAGCAAGAGAAGAGCAGCGACATATCGTCGACGTGCTTGGACATGTGCGGGAACACCTCCGACACCCACGCTCCCGACTCGCCGTGCTGTTTGAACTGAAACGGCGACTTGAGCACTTTACCGCTGGTCGTGAAGAAGCCGGTCTTCGGGTCGGCTCCTTCCAGTTTCATGCCGTCTCGTTTCCGCAACTCGGGTTTGTAGTCGAACGTGTCCACTTGCGACGGGCTGCCCGGCATGAACAACCAGATCACCGACTTGGCACGCGGAGCGAAGTGCGGCTCGCGGGCCTCCATCAAGCGGGGTGGCCGGCGGGCGGCCTTCGCCGTGGGCAGAAGTCCTTCATCGGCGAGCAGCGTCGTCAGCGCCAACGATCCGCAACCCAACCCGGCGCGTTTCAAAAAAGCGCGGCGTGAGTCGTAGTCGAATTGATCCGTGGCGGGATTTGGCATCGTGAGATCCTTGATCGATCGTCAGTCGATGAAGACGAATTCGTTGAGGCAGAACATGATCTGGCAATAGTCGGCGACCGCTCGCTCCATCGCTTGTTCGTCGTCCCCGTACGATTTGGCTTGGCTGTCGATGAACCCGACCATGCGGGACGTCTCAGCCGAGGTGGGCGGACGCGACAAGGCGAGCGCGTACGCTTCGTTGACCAGTTGCTCTGTCGTTTTCTCGGCCGACGGCCGAATCCGCTTGGCGAACTGTTCGGCAAACTTGCGCGCGAAAGGTGAGTTCATCATCGCCAGCGCCTGGGGCGGAACTGTCGTGACATCTCGCTGGCCGAGACCTTGAATTGAATCGGGGGCGTCGAACAGCTGTAGGATCGGAATGAGGTTGCTGCGTTTCACAGTGAGGTAAACGCTGCGTCGCGGGTTAGCCTGGTCGAGTGATCCGGGGCCAAACATCTTTTTGTCGAGCGCGCCGCTGACGGCCAGGAGCGAGTCGCGGATCACCTCCGCCTCCAGTCGCGTCGCGCCGCGTCGCCACCAAAGCAGGTTGTCGGGATCGACTTCGGAGCCGCGGGTGTTGTCGGCGCCCGACTGCCGGTAAACGGCGCTCGTCAATATCAATCGGTGGATGGGCTTTCGCCGCCAATCGCCGCGGACGAGTTCGGCGGCCAGGAAGTCGAGCAACTCGGGGTGAGTCGGCGGAGCGCCCTGGCTGCCGAAGTCACTCGGCGTCGCGACGATTCCCCGGCCCAGGTGGTGTTGCCAAAGGCGATTGACGATGACGCGGGCCAGCAGATGACCCGCGCCTTGTTGCTCATCGGTCAGCCAGTTGGCGAGCGCCACCCGGGGCGGGCGAGCTTGCGGTTCGGCTGTCGAGTCGTCCCGCAGCCAGCGACTCTCCGCCGTTTCGGCGCGCGTCAGCACGCGGAGGAAACCGGGCGCGGCCAGCTTCTGTTTGACGTTCGAATTGCCCCGCGCCAGTACATAAACTTTCCGCGTGTCGGCGCCGAAGTTATAGGTCACTCCGTTTTTGCGAGCCGCGAAGATCTTGGTGATGTTCGGCTTGGGCTGCATCTTCAAGTGCGCCTGTTCGGCCTGATTCAACCGCGTCCAGTCCGGGTCGCGGGGAGCGTACCATTTCAACAGCGCTTGTTTCTGCTTGTCGTTGCGCTTGTCGTCAGCGACTTTGAGAATCGCTTCGATGTTGGCGGGGATCGCCGGTTTGGTGCTGAAATAGAAACCGGACGGGCCCGCCGCGTTGACGATCTTGAGGAGCAAGTCGTTGCGTCCCGCCCGCAACGACAGGGTGACCTTGTCTTGATCGGCCGCCGCTCCTCCGGTGACTTCCTTGGCCAGCACTTGCTTGCCGTTGAGCCACACCTTAATCGCGTCGTCTCGACCCAGCGAAATCGGTAGTGAGCCGGCCTCGGGCGCTTCGATCGCGCGGTGCAGGTAGTTGGCGCTGTTGACGCCTTGGAGCGTATTGTGAACTTGGCCGTCAAGCCACTTGGGTTGTGGAGTCCATTTGAGTTGGCCGTACGACTTGGTCAGATCAATTTCCTGCTCGGGTGCAAAGGCCTCGTTGTAGGCCGCCTTGAAGTCGGCCGCCTTAAAAGGACCAATCGAATGCCAGTCGCTCAGTTCCTCCGCGGCGGGCTCGTCAGTTCGAGCCGCCAGCCACGCCGCCAGCCGCATCGGCAGCTGGTCTTTCTCGAATTGAGCGCGAGCGTCGACCAGAGGTTTGTGGGCCGCGTCAAATTTCTGCTGGGCCGCTTTCGTAGCGGCCGGATCGGGATCGTGATCGAAGTCTTGAAAGCCGGTTTCCGCGAAACACGCTGTCAGGCGGTAGTAATCGGGAATGGTCAGCGGGTCGGATTTGTGATCGTGGCAGCGAGCGCAGCCGATCGTCAAACCGAGCATCGACGTGCCGATCGTCCCGACAATGTCGTCGAGTTGCTCGTAACGGCTGCGCTCGCGTTCTTTTTGAGTCTGTTGAGAAGTAAACGGTCCCGACGCCAGGAATCCGGTCGCCGCTTGTGACATAAAATCGTTGGGAGCCAATTGATCGCCGGCGATCTGCAATTGGACAAACCTGTCGTACGGCATATCCGCGTTCAACGCCTTGATCACAAAGTCGCGGAAGTGATAGGCGGCCGGCCGATCTTTATCGAACGCGTATCCGTTGCTCTCGGCAAAACGAGCCAGGTCGAGCCAGTGCCGCGCCCAACGTTCGCCAAAATGATCGCCCTCCAACAGACGATCGACCAAACGCTCGTAGGCGTCCTCCGCCGGGTCCTCAACAAACGCCTCGACGACGCCGGGTTCCGGTGGCAATCCCCAGAGGTCGAAGTAGACGCGGCGGATCAGCGTCCGGCGACTCGCCGCCGTATTCGGGCTCAACCCCTTCGACTCGAGCTCGGCCAGTATGAAGCGATCGATTTCGGTGCGCGGCCAACGGTCGTTCTCGACCGCGGGTGGTGTTGGCGAGTGCAAGGGCCGAAAAGACCAGAAGGAACGTCCGGCGGCGATGTCAACTGTCGGTTTCGAAGGAGCCGTCGTCGAACCGCCGCGGGGATCGGCCGCGCCCGTCTCAACCCATTTGACGAAGTCGGCGATCACCGATTCGGGCAGCTTGGTGTCGGGCGGCATCTTGAACGAGTCGTGCTGAATCGCCGAGATCAGCAAACTGGCCGCCACATCGCCAGGGACCACCGCCGGCCCGCTCTCGCCTCCCTTGCGAGCTCCCGCCTCAGTGTCCAACAAGAGCTCGCCCTCGAGCTTGCCGCCTTTCAACGCCGCCGCCGAATGACACTTGTAGCAACGGTTCACCAAGACAGGGCGGATTTTGGCTTCGAAGTGTTTGAGTTGAGCCGTCGTTGGCTCATCGGCTCGAACAGCAAACGGGCTCAGGAACAGGCAGGCGAGTGCGAGGGGGAAGGCGCGAGTCATAGGTCTTTTTCGCGAGCGGGGGGCGATTTGGGAAGTGGCGATTATAGCCAGAATCGGCAATCCGAGCGAACTCGCCCGACGCGCGGCGACTTTGACATCGGAGGCGGTCGAGCCGTAGAGTTATGGGATGACGCGACCTGTTGAAAACGAACCTCGACCCATGCATCCTTGGAATCTCCACGCCACCAACGCATCGGCGTTCATCGCCGGTTCTTTGACGAGCACGTTTGGCATCGTCTACGAGTTGGCCTCGTATCGCCTGGCCTGGAACGCCGGTGAGAGGAGTCTGTTCTTCTGGCCGTACGCCGTTTTTGGATTCTTCGCGCCGGCCATCTTTCTCGTCATCGGCACGCATTACCTGACAGCCGCTCAACGCACTTGGCCGATGGTGCGGCAAGTCTGGTTTCGCATGATGCTCTGGTTCCTCGCCGCCTCGACCACCGTGTTGCTCTGCAAGTGCGTGGTGACCCTTTACGGAGTCTTCGCCGCGCGGTGAGTGGCGAGGCGTCCGGCGGGAGTGACACCAACGTGTCAGTCAAGGGCGGCGACACCTTAAACTGCAGTTAATGCATGTGTTCTACCGAAAATGTGTGCGACCCGATCGCGGCCCGTATTTGAGAGTGCGGCGATCGCACACAAGGCGTGCGATTGCGGACGGGGCGCGTTCCGCCAGGCGGAAATGGTCCGACTTTCACCTGGGAACGCGACGGGGTGGTTATCGAACTCGCGGCAATCTGCAACAATCTGCGTTGGGCAGGGCACGCGCGTCGTGCGACGACGCGATCATCAAGCGCCGTGTGGCGCAAATTGCAGGGTCGGCGGGATAGAGAACAGGCGTCTCCGCCGCATCGAATAGGAGTTGAGTTGTGGACAAGGTAGCGGCCCTACTGTTGTCGATTTGGATCGGGGATCCAGCGATCGAACAAGCGCTCCGAGATGAGCGCACGCTGTGGTACGACGACGAGCAGGTAGTTCAGGTTTACCAGCGAGGCGGATTGGTCTTGCGCCGCGGCGGCGGCGGGTCTTCGGATCCCAACACGCACCGGCCGTGGGCTACGGCGGGTGGTGGCGGCGAGATCAAATCGCTGAAGACGATCAAGTTCATGCACGTACCCGGCGGCAAGCGAGTCGTCTATTGGGGAGTAAAGAAACCGAAGAAAGACGGGGACGCGGACGAGCACACGACGATTGTCTGGGCGTATCCGGTCGGCACGGTGTTTGGCGAGGTTTTGATCGATCCGAAACTGGGCGCGTTCGAGTTGCGAACTCGCAAACGCACCAAGAACGATTGGGAGATGCAGCTGTTCCGGCCGAAGAAGTTGGCGTCCCAGCCGCGTCGTTTCATCGCCGACAATTATGACGGCCAGGTTCCCGCCGGTTATCAGCAAGTGCAGAGCTGCACCGAATGCCACGCCGACACAGGTCGCGACGAGTCGTTTCTCAAACAGCGGCTGGCCGGTTGGGAGGGAAAGGTCCGCGGTTCGGACGGCATTTTCTCTTGGCACCCACTGCAGGCTCCCAAGCCGGGATTCTCGATCGCCCCAACTCTCGACAAGCGATGGGAGAGC
>JASMLW010000232.1 GCA_030748485.1 Pirellulaceae bacterium | reverse complement strand
TCTTCGATCAATTCGATCGACTCGTTTCGGTCCAGCGTCGAGCGGTAGGCCACTGCGCTGCGCTCTTCCCGCCGGGTCAGCGCGCGAGTCAATTTTTCTTCGCGCTTGGCGGACTTGCGTTCCTGTTTGGCTTCTTTGCGTTGGGCCTTGAGTCGCCGCTTCAGTTCTTTCCGCTCGTTCTTGCTTTTGTTGTTAGCCATGTTCGCGCTCCTTGTGATTCATCGATTCGCCGGACTGGCCAAAGGCGCCCGCTACATTATCTTTAGCTGCTCCGCGGACCTGTGAAAAGTCCCTCCGGTCCCACCGTCGGCACCACGTTCTGGGGAACGTAGCCACTGTCGTAGGCGCCCTCGTAGCTACCGTCGCCAGACGGTGGGGAATCGTGGATGACCTAACGATCAAACGAACCGTTTCCACGTTCTGGTGAACGTAGCCACAACCGACATCGCAGCCGCGCGCCGCTGTCGACGACCGAGTTGATTCGGCTGCGCGATCGGAGACGAACCGAGTGCGAAAAAGACGAAGTCACTCGGTGATCGTCAGTCGGATGGCGTCCAGTTTGCGCGAGCCGGCGGCGTAGCGGGCCGTTCGCTCGAGCTTCGCTTCGTCGTCCGAGCGGCCGCGGATGCGGAGGATCGCGTGGCCCGGCTGGGCTTTGTCCGTCGCGGTGATCTTGATCTTCACCGACTTGGCTTTGCCGTCGACTTGGGGAGCTTCGACGGTCACGCCTTCCGGAGCACCGCTGACTTCGAACGAGACTCCCTTGGCGAACTTGTGGAGCCGCTCGATCGCGACTTCCAATTCGCCCGACTTGCCGGCCGCCACGCTGAGCGCGCCGGGTGTCGTGAGGCGATAGTCGGGAGCGGCGCGTTTGGCGACGATTCGGTAAACGTGCCGGAATCCGCCGAAACCATAGGTGTCTTTGACGACCGCCACAAGATGGCCGTCCGCGGGCGCGGCGACCACCAGCGACGTGTCGCGCACCGAACGCGACGTGTCGTCGGACTCCTTCAACATCTTGCCGTCGGACCAAACACTCAAGTGTGGATCGAGTGGATAGCCGAGCGCAAAGGACTCGACCTGCAACTCAATCTGCTCGCCCTTCTTCACGGCGAAGCGGAAGCCGTCTTCGTCGCGAAGATCTTCAATTCGTCCGCTGATCGTGCAAGGCAGCGGCGCATCCTGCGGCTCATTTCGCGACGCATTGGCGGCGGCGACGATCAACTCGTGCTCAACCACGGGGACCAGCAGCGAGTCCGACACGCCGTTCGCCGTGACTTCAACCTGCGGCCGGTCGCCGCCGGTGGACGTTCCCGCGGCGGAGCCGTCCGGAAGGTTCCAGCCAAACAACTCGACGTCCGTTTTCTCGCGCCGACTGGACATCGGCAGCGCATGGTCGAGGAATCCACCGGTCGTGGCGGTCAGCCGATAGATGTACGTGTCGGCTCCGGAAAACCCGATCGTGCTATTGGGCGTGAGCGGGAACGCGAACAGGCGAACGAGATACTTGCCGTCGCGCGGAGCCGGAAAGACGAGCAGCGGGTCGATTCCTCTCTCATCGTCGTTTTGCGCGAGAACGAAACCGTCCGCGTCGCAGATTTGCATGACGGGATCCATCGGAGAAGCGAGCACGCGATTGGCCAAGACGGCCGCGACCAACGTCTGACCTTTCCGCAGCGAGACCTCAAAGATGTCGACGTCGCCACCCTTCTGCAGCTTCCCATTGACGACGGCCGAGCCCTCGATGATCTGTGGCTTGCGCGAGTCGTCGTTCGGCTCGGCTTCTCCGACCTCGGGCAGACCGCCGACGACGAACGGGCGAAACTCAGACGACCCGCCCTTGTCGAAGACTCGCAGCATGCGGACACCCGTGCGGGCGTTGGCGTCGACGACTGCTTCGAACACGCCTTTCTTTTCGGTTGGCTTAAGCGTTAGTCCGTCGCCATCCACCTCGACGTCGACGGGCCAATTCGGGAACTCACCCGCCGCCGTGACGGAAGTCGTTTTGCCACGTTCGCCCCCGGCCGGATAGAAACTGGTCAACTTGGGCGGTGCGGCCTGCAGGGTCGCTGGTGCGCATAGCGCGAAACAGGCGATCAACACCGGGGCGCCGACAGCGCAGCGATGCGTGGTGGGAATTGGTTGTCGGAGTTTTGGCGAGCGGCGCATGGCGTGGAGGTTCGGTGGGCGAGGAGCTCCATCCATGGTACTCGGGAGATTAGTCGGTCGCCGAGGAAGCGCGGCCGCCTCGGCGGGAATCGGTCGTCTCAGCCCATCAGTTCCTCGATGGGTTGGGGATCGCTGACAAAGCGGCCTGGACGTCCTTCGGGCGTGTAGACGATTTTGTTGGGGTCGATGCCCAGTTTTCGATAGACGGTCGACACGAAGTTTTCGGGGGAGAGCACGCGTTCGACGGCCGCGTATCCCTGCCGGTCGGTGGCTCCCACGACTTGGCCTCCCGGCGTGCCACCGCCGGCGAAAGCGACCGACATGGCGTTGGACCAGTGGTCTCGCCCACCGCGGCTGTTCACTTTGGGAGTACGGCCGAATTCACCCAGCGCGACGACCAGCGTCGATTCGAGCGTGCCGCGTTGATCGAGATCGCGAATCAAGGCGGCGATCGTCGCTTCGAACGGCGGCAGTTTTGATTTGAGGGCCGAGAAAATGGACCGGTGATGATCCCAACCGCCGTTGTAGAGCGTTACAAACGGCACGCCGGCTTCGACCAAGCGGCGGGCCAACAAGGCTCGTTGTCCAAAGTCGTTGCGCCCGTATTGCTCGCGAACGGCGTCGGGTTCGGCGTGAATGTCGAACGCCTTTTGCGCCGCCGGCGACGTGATCAACTTGAAACCTTGTTGGTAGAAATTGTCGAGCGAGACGGCCGGATCGCCCGCGGCCTTGTCGCGAATGCGAACCAGCTGATCGACGGCGCTGCGGAGATCGCGGCGGCCGCCGAACCGGGCGTCGCTCAGGCCGCTCGGCAGCGAGACATCGCGAACGCGAAAGCTACTCGAGTTGGGACTGTCGGGAACGACGAACGGGGCGTACTGCGCGCCGAGAAAATTCGGTCCGCCGGAGCGCGACATGCGGGGCATGGAAAAATAGCCGGGCAGGCCGGCGCGAGTTTCGCGCTCGTGCGCTGTGACAGATCCCATGCTCGGGTGAAAGCTGACGAACGCGCCGCAGCCGACGGGAATTCGCGGCGGAGCGCCGGTCATCATGTAGTGATTCCCCGCGCCGTGGTTGCCCTGGTTGTGGCGAATGGAGCGGACGATCGCCAGCTTGTCGGCGATCGACGCCATCTGCTGCATGTGCGACGAAAATGAGACGCCGGGCACTTTGGTGGCGATCGGGCTCAGTTCGCCGCGAATCTCAGCCGGCGCGTCCGGCTTGGGGTCGAAAGTTTCGTAGTGGGTCGGCCCGCCATCCATCCAAATCAAAATGCAGGACTGGGCCGCCCGCTCACCGCGATCGTCCGCCAGAGCGCGACCGCGCAGCGCCCCCGCCAAGCCGCCGGTGAGGAATCCGCCCAGGCCCAACTGCAGACAATCGCGCCGCGAGACGCCTTCGCAATTCTTCCATCTCGTCATCCGGTCATCCTCGCTCTCGTTAAACAACAAGCGAATCCATGGTTTTCGGCTCGCGCCGCTAGTCCTTGAAAACGAACTCAGGTGTGTTGAGCAGAGCCCACATGAGGTCCTCCGCCGCCTGACGCCGCGAGGAGCCCTCGCCGGCGAATATCTGTTTGCCGATCTCTTTCTCTTTCTCGGTCGGAAATCGCGAGTAGATCAACAAATATATCTCTTCGACGATCTGCTCGTTGGATCGCGGGCTCTTCGCCAGCTGATCGGCGCGGGCCCCGTCGGCGGTCACTTTCTTGTGCAAGTCGGGTGCATTCATCAGGTGGAGCACCTGAGTGACCGTCGATTCGCCGGTCCGCTCACAAGGCGGATCTTGATTTGGATCCGGGCGTCCGAACGTGTCCAAAAACAACGAGCTCACCCGATGCGTCCAGATCTGCATCGCGCGACTGCCGCTGGGCATGCCCGAAAACGAAAACTGCTGGTCGGTGATGTCCGCCATCGCGTCGACCATCACTTCGGCCCGCAGCCTTGTGCGGTAATGCCGCGAATAGTTTCGCGTGTCGGCGACGTTCCGCTCCGACGGCAAGGAACTCAATCCATAGGCGTACGATGTGGTGATCGTGCGAATCAGTTGCTTGAAATCGTAGTCGCTGTCCTGGAAACTTTTGGCGAGTTGGCTGAGCAGAGGTCCGTTGGACGGTGGGTTGGTCGCTCGCAAGTCATCCACCGGTTCGACCAACCCGCGCCCCATCAGGTCGGCCCACACGCGGTTGACGATGACTTCAGCGAAGTAGTGGTTTTCTTTTGAGGTGAGCCATTGGGCCAGCGCGACGCGCGGGTCGTCGTCAGCGGCGATCTCCGGAGCGTCGCCGAACAGGGGGCGCGGCGGGAGCACCTCGCCCGTCGTGGGGTGTTTCACCTGCCCGCTCTTGGCGACGAGCACAATTTCCTCACCGCCGGATATCGGCGGCGACAGTCCCGTCCCTTTACGTCCCACGCGGGAGAAATAGGCGGCGAAGCTGTAGAAGTCGTCTTGGCTCCACCTCTCGAACGGGTGGTGGTGGCACTTGGCGCACTCGAGTCGCACGCCCAAGAACAATTGGCTGATCAGCGTCGTCACTTCGTCCGGCGAGCGGCGATCGCGGAACAGCGTCACGGCGCCGTTTCGCCACGTGCTGCCCTGCGCGGTCACCAAGTCGCGAGCGAACTCGTCGTACGGCGCGTTGCGGCGGAACTGCTCGCGGATCCAATTGTCGTAGTTCAGCACCGCTTTGATTCCCACGCGGTAGGGATTGGGACGGAGCAAGTCGGCCCACTTGTTGGCCCAGTGATCGGCGTACTCGGGGCGCTCGAGCAGCTGATTGATGAGGGTGAGTCGTTTGTTGGGACTGCCGTCGGCGATGAAAGCGCGCGTTTCGTCGGGAGTCGGCAAGCGACCGATGATGTCGATGTAAACGCGTCGCAAAAACTTCGTGTCGTCGACGGGACCGGACGGTGTGATCTTGAGTTGCTTGAGCTTTTGCCAGATCAGGTCGTCGATGAAGTTGTTGCGGGGCAGTTGCGCGTACAGTTCGTCGGGCACTTCACCGGCCAGCGGAATCATCACACCGCAAGTGGCGATCACGCCCATGTACCGCGCCATGATCGTCGCCTCGCCGGGCAGCGGGCCCGCTTGTATCACGCCGTCCTTGCCGACCTTGACGATGACGCTCTCATTCGACTGATACTCGGACTGTCGGGTCACATCTTTCGACGTTCCATTCGAGTAGTGAGCCGTGACGACGAGCTGCTGTTTCTCTTTGGGCACGAGCCGGCGTTGGGTGGGCGAGACGGTAACTCGCACGAGTTGAGGCTCCTCGGCGGCCGGGCGACGCGTCGCACCTTCTGCGATCCACCGCAAAACCGTCTGGTATTCGTCACCGCCCGGCGCCCAGCGCACTCCGCCGCCGTGGGGCGCAACGCCAGCCGCCTTCTTCAGCAGCAGGCTCTCCGACGCCGAAGCCGGAAACACCCGTCGCCCCCGCGCATTCTTGACGAGCGAGTTGTGGTCGAAGTCGGCGTCGAAACAGAGCAGGCTCAACTGAAACCCGTTCTGTCCACGCGCCTTGCCGTGGCACGATCCCGCGCTGCAGCCACTGGCGTTGAGAATCGGCTGGATGTCCAGCTCAAAACTGACTGGGTGTTTCTTCGTCGTTTCCACCGCCAGGCATTGCGACACGGCGCTGTGCTCTCGCCACTTCGCCTGAATCTGTAGTTCGCCATCGCTGACTGCGGTGACTTGGCCGTCGGCTGCGACGGTGGCGACCTTGGCGTCTCCGCTTGTCCACTGAACTTGCTGGGTGACGTCGACCCAACGGCCTTCCTGCCAGGCTCCGGCGATCAACTGTTGCCTGGCGGCTGCTCCCCGCAACTGAAACTCCGTTGGAAAGACGCGCAGCATTGCGTCGCCGCCGGCGAGGCAACTGGTGGCGGCGAAGAAGAGTGCGCCGGCAAGCGAACAGCGGAGGAAGTGGGAGAACAGCATGGGCACAGGTTGGTGGGGAGGGAGAGTCAGGTAGGACGCCTATTATAGAAGCCGGCGGCGGCGATTCGCAAGAGAATCTGCGTTCGTACGTTCGGCGCAATCTCCGCTCCCACGGCACGTTACGCCCATTCGATCGCACTCGGCGTCAGTAGATGCGGAGCATTTCTCGCCGGTAGCGGTTCATCACTTGGGCTCGATCGAGGAAGCCGATGAGTCGGCGTTCGCTGCCGTTCTGCTCCTCGACGGGCAGCATTTCGATGTCGCGAGTGCCGAAATCTCGCAACGCCTCAAGCAGGTTTTGATCGGGCGACACGGATGTCGGTGAGGCGAGCGCCAAGTCGGACGCCATCAGTAACTCG
>JASMLW010000231.1 GCA_030748485.1 Pirellulaceae bacterium | reverse complement strand
AGCGCCGCCCTGGGTAGTGAAATCCCCGACCCCGTCGCCCTGAAAGGGCACAACATTACCGATCAAATCCCAAACATACGGCTCATCGAATTCGACGGCGTGCCGCGTGAGCAACGCCCCCTGCACGCGCGACCAGGTGTGATGGAATTCGATTTCGCCCTGGGTCACCGAATTCGAGCGCGCCGCGGTCACGCAACCCGTCCTTGCGAAAAGCTCCTGGCAGACCGCGCGCCCAGCTCAGCCTGCTCTCCTCAACTCTCGCAAGAAACTGTCGTCGGACAAAATGCAATTGCGATCAAGCAACTTCGTTTTCAGCAGGTTTCTCGCGTCGAGTGACCAACAGATGTCACAGGCTCGGCTTTGGATCGGTGGCGCGGGGCGACGCGAGTGTGGAACGCGGTGCGCGGGGCCACGCGAGTGTGGAACGTTGGATGCAGCCGGAACGTCTGGTTCACCCGTGCTCAAGCACGGGCCTATGCCGCCTGCGGCGGAAGGAGGGCGTAAACGCCCTCGGCTCTTGGAACGCGGGGGGCGCGGGGCGACGCGGGAATGGAGCGTTGGTTGCAGCTGGATCGTCTGGTTCACCCGTGCTCAAGCACGGGCCTATGCCGCCTGCGGCGGAAGAGGGCGTAAACGCCCTCGGCTCTTGGAACGCGGGAGCAGGCCGCCTATCCCCGACCGCCGCGGTTACGTCCCCTTTGCTTCCTTCCCGTGTCGAAATGGTTAGATTGGGTGATTCGACTTTGAGCTGTGGTGGATCGGATGAACGAAAATCAGTTGCGCGAGGTGGCCCGAGGCGCCGGCCTGCGGCTCAACGCCGCGTTGGAGGGAGTTCGCGCGCAGTCGCTCGACTGGACCGACGTTGCCTTGGCCGCCAGCTCGGTGCCGCGGGCGATGGACGCGTGCCTTGAACAGTTGTCGGCGAGCGGCGTTTGGGGAAGTGCGAACCGCGCCGCCTCGACGATCTTCTGGTCCGCTGCCGAGTCCTTTTTGGAGAGAGGATTGTTGCAGCGACATGCGCGGACCAAGCCGGCCGGCTATGCGGGTGACGCCGATATGCTGCGCATGATTCACGAACGGGCCGTCAGCGACGATTCGCTCGGCCGGCACTTCGACGAGTACTTCCAGAATCAGGTCGCTCCCCAGGCCGTCCGCAATCGGGCGGATTTGGTCGCCGAGCAGATTCGCGAGCGTCTCGAAAATCCACGCGGTGACGGATCGCAGTCGCTGTCTGTGCATCTGATCGGGAGCGGTCCCGCGTACGAAATTGTGCACGTCGCCAACCGCACGTCGCGCGAGGCGTTGAGTCGCTTGGCGGTCACGTTGTGGGATCTCGACCCGCGAGCACTGGACGAAGCGCGGCGTCGCTTGGCGGAGTTTCTTTCGCCAGACCAAATCACGACGCGACGCGAAAACCTCAACCGGCTATCCCGCAACAAGCGTGCGGCGGAGGAACTCCGCGGCGCGGACTACATCGCCTGCCAGGGATTCCTCGACTACCTGGCGAACGAAGACCTGGTCGCTCTGCTCAGTTCGCTTCATCAGTCGCTGGCCCCGAACGGCGAACTGATGGTATTCAACTTTCGCGACCAAGCCAGCCGCGCGTATATGGAGTGGGTCGGGAATTGGTACTTGAACTATCGGCGAGAAGAGGAGCTGGCGGATCTGGCCGACCGCGCGGGCGTCCTCTCGGAATCCGTGTCGATAGGATCCGAAGAGACGGGAGCCGACCTGTTCTTACACGTCATCCGCGACCGTGTGTAGCCTGAGCCAGCGCAACAACTCGGATACAACTCTCCGACTCAGATCACAATTCGCGAAGCATCTTGTCGAGCAACTCGAGCGGCAATCCGACCACATTGGATTCGCTCCCGTGCACGATGCGAATCCACCCCAAGCGATCCTGGAGCCCGAATCCGCCGGCCTTTCCTTCCCAGGCGTAGCTGTTGAGGTAGATCTCCAAGTCGGCGTTGCTGATCTCCTCCATTACGAGTTTCGTGCACTCGACGCGAATTGACGGATCCGCTCCGATTTTCATCAAGCAGAGTCCGCTGTAGACGTGGTGCTTGCTTCCGCGGAGCAGATTGAGCATCTCGGCGGCGTGCTCGCGGTCATCCGGTTTTCCCAACGCGCGCCCCTGACACTCGGCGACCGTATCGCACCCAATCACGATGTCGCCGGCGGCGATCTGGGCCGCAGCTCGGCGTCGATCGAACACGTCGGCCGCCTTTTGGTACGCCAGACGCGCTACCAACTCGGGTGGAGTCTCGCCAGTGCAAACGCCGCATTCGGCCGTGTCGCTAGCTGGATCGATTTCGAAATCGTAGCCATTCTCTTCGAGCAGTTGGCGGCGACGGGGCGAGCGGCTGGCGAGAATCAGCCGCGGAGGAAGACTGGATGGAGACATGTTTGGAGAGATTCGGGACTGGTGGAGCATTCGACAAGTTGTGGCATAATCAATCCCGCATCGCTTGATTCTAATCCAGCGCCACCGTTGATATCAGCCTGTTCGACAGCCGCGCGGGGAAACTCGGGAGAAAACAAGTTTCGCAATAGCACCATGACCGACTGGAATCGCGACGTCCTCTACGAAGATAACCACTTGCTGGTGGTGAATAAACCGGCCGAGTTGCCGACGATGGGAGTGCGGGCGGGCCGAGCCAACTTGCTCGAACAGGCCAAACGCTACATTGCCGAGAAATACGATAAGCCGGGCAAGGTCTATCTGGGCGTCGTCAGCCGTTTGGATGCGCCCGTGACCGGCGCGCTGGTGATCGCCCGAACTTCGAAAGCGGCGAGCCGTTTGACCGCTCAGTTCCGCGCCGGGGATGTTGAGAAAGAGTACTGGACCGTTACGGTCGCGGCCCCTTCGCCGGCGAGTGGCGAATGCGTCGATTTGATGCGCAAGGACGATCGCCATCGCAAGATGTTCGTCACCAAGCAGGAGGGCTCTGAGGCAAAACTAGCGAAGCTGGACTACCAGACTCTGGAGGAGTTGGCCGGGGGCCGCGCGTTGGTTCGAGTCAATCTGCACACGGGGCGAAAGCATCAAATCCGCGTCCAACTGGCTCATCGTGGCTGGGCCGTGTGGGGCGACCGCAAATACGGCGGTGAGCTGGGATTTGAGCCGGGAATTGCCTTGCATTCGCGTCGCATCGCGTTTTCGCATCCCGTCCGCGACCAGTCATTGGAGCTGATCTGTCCGCTGCCCCCATCGTGGGACAGGCTAAAAATTCAGTACGAACGGAACTCGGGGCGGGAATCTTAGCCTGCCCGCCGATACGCTGACTTGGCGCGCAAATCGACTCCGCATAACCTGTTAACGTATGACCAATCGGTCGCACGGGGTTCGGTCCGCAACCCACACTTTCCCAGGAAACCGAACGTGCCATCCAGTTCGACGATTCCATTTCGCAACGCTGCGGTAGTCAGTGAGTTGATCACCAATCACGACCTGCTGCGCGCCGAGGACGCCGTTCGCGAGGAGTTGGAGATTGACCAACCGACGGACGAGCAGATCGCCGACAAGTTGGTCGAATGGGACGTCGTCACCTCATATCAAGCTGAACAGCTTCGCGCCGGCCGCACAAAGTTCTTCCTCGGCCCTTACATCGTGACCGATTGGATCGGACAGGGCGGCATGGGGCAGGTCTACAAGGCCGTCCACAAAATGATGGGCCGCGAATCGGCGGTGAAAGTTCTGCCGCTCAATAAGGCCACCGACGACGCTGTGCAGAATTTCATGCGCGAAATCCAGACGCAGGCGAAGTTGGACCACGAGTACCTGGTGCGCGCTTTCGACGCGGGGCAGGAAGGGAAGGTCTATTACCTGGTCACTGAATACGTGCCGGGCGAGAATCTGCGACAGCTGGTGCGAACGCAAGGTCCCTTGTCCATGCAGCAGTCGGCGAGCGTTATTCATCAAGCCGCATTGGGGCTCGACTACGCTCATAAACAGGCGCTGATCCATCGCGATGTGAAACCGGGCAATGTGCTCGTAACGCCCGAGGGCGTCGCCAAAGTTTCCGATCTGGGATTGGCCGGGTTCCTGCACGAGACGGACAACGATCCGCGAGCGGGAAAGGTCGTTGGCACGGCCGACTACTTGTCTCCCGAACAGATCCGCACGCCAAACGACATCACACCGGTTAGCGACATCTACTCTTTGGGTTGCACCCTCTACTACGCTGTCAGCGGCAAGGTGCCCTATCCGGGCGGATCGGCTCGCGAGAAAGCGCGTCGCCATTGCGAAGGCACGCCGATGCATCCGCGCCGGTTCAACACCGAGATCAGCGAAGAGTTCGTCGAAGTCATCGCCGACATGATGGAGAAGGATCCCGAGAAGCGCGTCCAATCCGCCGAGGAAGTGGCGGCTCGGTTGGAGCCGTGGATCGGCGACGCGCCGGTTCTCTCGCAACAGTTGACCAAGTCGCCCTGGATGCCGCCTCCGCTGCCCGCCGGCTTGTACGACGACGACGACCAGGACACCGACGCCGAGGAAGTCGACTCGGTCAGCCAGAGCCAAGGATCGTTGAGTACGAATTCGTTCGCCGCTGCAAACCAGGAAACAACTAGCTCCAAATCGCGTCGTCGTCCCAAGCCGCCGCCGCTCTCTCTCGTCGATCCGCCCCCGGAAGTCATGTCGCGCGGCGTCGCCGTAGCGATCGCACTGGCGGTGGCCATTCCCGTGTCCATGTTCATCGGCGCGGTGCTGAGCATGCTGTTCATGACCATGTTTGGCTCACGGTAACGGCGCCCCCATGACGGCGAATGATGATCCGCTTGATCTCTCGCCGCGCTGGCGTCAACTAGGATTGCTCGCGGTCGCCGTCTTCCTGGCGATGGCGATGTGGTTCTCGGCCACTTCCGTGGCTAGCCAATTGGGCGAGCAATGGTCGCTTACCGAGTCGCAACTGTCGTGGCTGACGATGAGCGTACAGATCGGTTTTGTGATCGGCGCGTTGGGCATTGCCGTGTTGAACCTGGCCGATCATTGGCAGCCTCAACGACTGATGTGCGTCAGCGCGATCGTGGGAGCCGTTGCGAACGGGTCGATCGCTCTCTTCATTGACGACCAGTTGGGCCGGAGTTCGGCCGGTTTTCTGACGGTCATCGCCCTGCGAATGATCACCGGCGTCGCGCTGGCCGGCGTCTATCCGCCGGGAATGAAGGTGATGGCCAGTTGGTTTCGCGAAGGACGGGGTTTCGCCATCGGCGTTCTCGTCGGCGCTCTGACGATCGGGTCCGCGTCGCCCCATCTACTCAAGGTGCCTTTGGAGCGTTGGGTGGCTTCCGCCCGCACTGATTCGTTCGAGCCGTGGCGGCTGGTCGTATTGGGAGCGAGCGGGGCCGCTTTGCTGGCGGCCGGAGTCGCTTTTTCCGCCGTGCGGCCCGGGCCCTTGCTCGCCGCCGCGCCGAAGTTCGACTGGAGTTACTGTTTCCGGATGTGGCGAAACGAGGCGGTCCGCCGCGCCAACTTCGGATACCTCGGTCACATGTGGGAGTTGTACGCCATGTGGACGTGGGCTCCATTCTTTCTCAAAGAGTGTTACCAGAATGCGAGTTGGTCCGCGGGCGCCGCGGGCGTGGCGTCCTTTGCGCTGGTCGCCATCGGCGGGATCGGTTGTGTCGCCGCCGGAGCCGTTGCGGACCGTCTCGGCCGCACGACCGTGACCATCGCCAGTCTCATCGTCTCCGGTGGCTGCGCACTGGCGGCCGGGTTTGCTTTTCAGCAGCCGGTCCTGGCCACTGTGATCTGCTTGGTGTGGGGCGTCTCCGTCGTGGCCGATAGCGCACAGTTCAGTACGGCCGTTACGGAGTTGGCGGATGCGCGATTCGTCGGCACGGCTCTGACGATTCAAACGTGCGCCGGCTTCTTGTTGACGACGGTCACGATTCGCGTCGTCCCGGCGTTACAATCACAAGAGTTGGGTTGGGGGCCTACATTCGCCGCGCTGGCCCTCGGACCGCTGTTCGGAATCTATCATATGGCTCGCCTCCGCTGGATGCCGGAAGCGAAGAAGATGGCGTCGGGGAATCGCTGATGTCGCGACGAACTGTGGTGGTCACCGGCGGCTCGAGCGGCATTGGCCGCGCGATTGCTGTCGCATTCGCTGAACGCGAGGGAGCTCGCGTTATCGCCACGGGATTGACCGCCGACGACGCGGCGCGGCTGGCGGACGAGACGCCCCAGGTCGAGCCCCATCAACTCGACGTTACAAGTGCGCAGCAGATCACCGAACTCGTATCGCAGTTCGACCAAGTCGACGTACTGGTCAACTGCGCCGGAGCCATTCTCCGTGACGGCCGCGAGCACGAAGTCGACGGATTTGAGCAGATCGTGGATGTCAATCTTCACGGCACGATGAGAATGTGCGCAGCTTGCCATAGTCGGCTCGCCGCGACGCGAGGCTGCGTTCTCAACACGGCTTCCATGCTCAGCTTCTTCGGCAGCGGTTTTGCGCCCGCTTACAGCGCCAGCAAAGGCGGTGTCGCACAGCTGACAAAATCGCTGGCGATTGCCTGGGCGAGAGACAATGTGCGGGTCAACGCGATTGCTCCAGGTTGGATTGAAACCAACTTGACCAAACCGCTCGTCGAAGACGCCGACCGCGGGGGGGCCATCGCCGACCGCACCCCGATGGGACGTTGGGGGCAGCCAGCCGATGTCGTCGGACCGGCCCTTTTCCTCTGTTCGGCGGAAGCTGGGTTCATCACTGGCGCCATCTTGCCGGTGGACGGCGGTTACTCGATCGCGTAAACCAATGGTTGCTCTAACACCAGAAGGTGCGGCATGCCGATCCCCGCCAAGATGAATTCGTTGCCGTTGATGATTGATGACATTGTTTGCCCGGCGATTCCCGACGATGAGCGATTGTGGGTTCCACAGGTTGAAAATGTCTGGTTTCGGCCGCTGCTGCTCAATCGAGTGAATGGCGAATGGGTGAACCTGCTGCGAGTTCGCCGCTCCGGCGTGTTGAGTCGCCACAGGCATCCGGCGCCCGTCCACGGTTTTGTCCTCAAAGGAAGTTGGCGGTATCTGGAGCACGATTGGATCGCCCGCGAGGGAATGTACGTATTCGAACCGCCGGGCGAGACACACACGCTTGTCGTAGACGAAGACGTGGACGAGATGATCACGCTGTTTCACGTATGCGGCGCGCTCGTTTACTACGACGAGCAGGACCAACCGATGGGCCACGATGACGTGCATACGAAGATCGACATGTGTACGCGACACTTTGCCGAGTGCGGGTTGGGTGAGGAGTTTGTTGAACAGTTCATCCGCTAGCTGGCGATGTTTAACGGAGCTCATTCAGATTCAATGTCGATGCTGCTGAGGTTTCTCCTGTCCGAATGGCTGCCGCTGCGCGGCGTCGCTCTGCTGGTGGCGACCGCCGCTTGTCTGGGCGGTGCGGCCTGGTGCGGCGTTTACCATGCCGAGGCCGCCGACAGCGCGCGTTACATCTATGGAAGAAAGGTCGCGCCGATCATCGCCAAATGCGCAGTCTGTCATTCGGGTGAGGAGCCTTTCGGCGGACTCGACATCTCCTCGCGCGAAGCCCTGCTGAAGGGTGGCGACAACGGACCGGCGATCCGCGTAGGCCGACCTGCCGAGAGCGCGATGTGGCAGCGGGCCGCCGACGGTTCCATGCCGCCGATCAACGACGCGCCGCGCTTGCCGCCCGAGGAGGTCGAGATCTTGAGGCGCTGGATCGCCGACGGAGCTGTTTGGCCGGACACCGAACCGGCTGTCGACATTGAGAGTCGCGACCGGCGGCGGCTTTGGCGCCGCCGACGATGGCGGCGTTCGCGGTAGCCGCTGCTAACCGTCGCGCAAATCTAATCAGCCGACAAACCCGACTTGAGCGTTTCGAGATACTTCTCGTAGCGACGCCACCGGCCGATCGATCTCGAATGAAGCGGTTGCCGGACTTGCCAATAGCTGGATGAAGCAATTGTCTGGTCCGCCGCGTGGAAGTCGAGGCACGACGGCTCCCAATCCAATTCGCAAAACTCGGTGATCCGTTTTGACGCCTCCTCCTGATTCTCAACGAGTTTCTCGTAGTCGATGTCCAGGATGCGGTCGCCAGCCACCGACTTCCAGTGACGCATGATCCGTTCGTAGTCGCCGTAGTAGCTCGCCAAGTGGCTGAGGTCAAAAGTGAACTCGAGCGTGGCGAAGTTCTGAAAAAAGCACGAGACGCACGTATCCCAGGGATCTCGCCTGACGTGAACAATGCGGCAATCGGGAAACATGGCCAGCAGTCCGCCGATGTGTAGAAAGTTGGCGGGAGTCTTATCGACCGCACACTGCGTTTTCGGCGGCAGTTCTCCCAGTGCGGACCGGTAGTCGGACGCCAACTTGCGGAGCGCGTCCGGCGTCAGCAGCCGAGCGGCTTCCGGCCAGAAAGTCTCGTGATCCGCGGCGAACGACTTGAAGAGGCTGCCGATCCTCGCCACTTCACCGCATCCCACCGCCCGCGAGTGCCGGGCGATGATCTGTTCGACCAGAGTCGTTCCCGACCGCGGCATGCCAACTACAAACACCAAGCGAGTTCCTTCGTCCGCGGAGCCGGCGCGAGTGCAATCCGAAAACTGCTCGGAAAACTGCTCGATGATGTCGTTCACAGATTCCGCATGCGCCGCCGGATCGAAGTCGCTGGAGCGAAGCCGATTGCCCAGTTCAAAGAAACGCCAGGCGGATTCGTAGTCGCCGCCGCGGTCGAAATCCGCTCCGAGCGCGAAGCACGCTTGCACTCGCTCGTTGGGAAGTCGCGCTTCGTTGTCGGCGACTGCAATCAGGCTTTGGCGAGCCACGTCGGTGACGGGGCGGCCAATTTGCACGAGGTGATACAGAGCCGACGTGCGGCTTGACGGTTGCTCCAATGCCTCTCGATACCGCGCTTCGCTCGCGGAGAAATCTCCTCGCTGAGCCGCGATCAGACCGCATTCAATCATCGCGTCGCCGCGCCGGGGATCAGCCCTCAGCACGCTCTCCAAGCAGTGTTGAGCCGTCTCGAGTTGGCCGCATTCGATCAACGCCGAGCCGCG
>JASMLW010000230.1 GCA_030748485.1 Pirellulaceae bacterium | reverse complement strand
CAAGTCGGCGCTCGCAACATGCAGAACTTTGTACTGCTTACGGAAGTGGGCCAGTGCCAACGACCCGTGTTGCTGAAGCGGGGCATGAGCGCGACGGTCAATGACCTGCTGATGAGCGCCGAATACGTGCTGTCTCAGGGCAACCCCAACGTCGTGCTTTGCGAGCGCGGCGTCAAAGGTTTCGACACGGCCACCCGCAATCTTTTCGACGTCGCTTCGGTCGCGCTGGTCAAACGCCTCTCCCACTTGCCGATCATTGTCGATCCCAGTCACGCCACCGGTCGCCCCGACTTGATTCCACCGTGCGCCCTGGCCGGCGTCGCCGCCGGAGCCGATGGAGTCCACATCGAAGTGCATCATTGCCCAGAAGAAGCCAAGTCGGACGGCGCTCAAGCACTGTTGCCTGAGCAGTACGCCGAGGTAGTCAAACAGATTCACAGTGTGAGCGCGTCGCTGGCGCGGCTCGCTTCCACCGCAGGAGCCTCTTCGTGAGACGACCGTTCATCGCCGGCAATTGGAAAATGAACCTCCGACGCCAATCGGCCGTCGATCTGGCCGCCGCGGTGGCCGCCGCGTCAGGTGAGTTCGGAGAGGTCGACGTGGCGGTCTGCCCGCCAAGCACCTATTTGGCGTCGGTCGCGGACGCCGTGTCGGGGAGCCCGGTCGCCGTCGGCGCTCAAAACATGTACCACGAAACGGACGGCGCCTTCACCGGCGAGTTGAGTGCGGCCATGCTGCTCGACGTCGGTTGCCGGTGCGTCGTGCTCGGGCACAGCGAACGCCGGCACGTTCTGGGCGAGTCGAACCAGGAAGTCAACGCCAAGGTTTTGGCCGCCTTGACGGCCGGATTGACGCCGATCGTGTGCGTTGGCGAAACGCTCGCACAACGGGAAGCCGAGCAGACGACCGACGTTGTCGCTGAGCAGTTCTACGGCTCGCTGGCCGGCGTGAACGCGGACCAGGCGGTGGCGACGGTGATCGCGTACGAGCCGGTGTGGGCGATTGGCACTGGAAAGGTAGCCTCCCCCGACCAGGCGGAAGCCGTCCATTCGGATCTACGCAAGATTTTGCAAAACCAGTACAATGCCGAGGTTGCGGACCAAATCCGCATCCAATACGGAGGCAGCGTGAAGCCCGCCAACGCCCGCGACCTGCTGTCTCAACCCAATATCGATGGAGCCCTCGTCGGCGGCGCCTCCCTCGAACCAGATAGCTTTCTCGGAATCATTCAAGCAGCCTAATCCCGCGGTCAACGTCCACGGACCGGACGCGCGCTCGATATCACGGAGTGAACGGCAGATGAATTACCCAGTGTTGCTCGCGTTGAACCCGTGGCACTTTCTCTTCGGGGTCACCCTCTTCCTCACCTCCGTCTTTCTGATTCTGCTGATCCTCGTCCAGCGAGGCAAAGGCGGCGGCCTGTCCGGCGCGTTCGGCGGAGCGGGGGGGCAAAGCGCCTTCGGCACCAAGGCGACCGATACGTTCACCAAACTGACTGGATTCACGGCCGCCGGCTGGATGGGACTCTGCATACTCACCATCTGGTTCCTGAATATCGGCACGTCCAAGTTCGACACCAGCGCCGGCGCAGCCGCGCCCGGGATTCGCAGCACGGACGACCCAGACGATGATCCGGACGCCGGCGGGAGCAGCGAGAGCTCGACCACCACATCAGGTGGCGACGCGACAAGTGGTGACGCTGCAGCTGGCGATGCCGGCTCTGGCGACGATGGCGCGACTGACGGCAAGGCAGGCGACGAGCCCAAAGCAGGCGATGAGTCCAAAGCAGGCGACGAGTCCAAAGCAGGCGATGAGTCCAAAGCAGGCGATGAAGACACCGCCGGCGATGACGGCGGAGATGAAGCCAAAGAAAAGCAGAATGGCGAGGACAGCGAAGTGGACGGCAAGTCGAGTGATTCAGACAAGTCGAGTGATTCCGAGTAGTCGCCCGAGTTTCTAACGGAGTAGACGCTTGCTCGCCAGCATGACGGGGCAAGGCGACGGATTTCACGAAGCCGATGGAGTGTCGGTCTCCGTCGATGTGCGGACCATCAACAGCCGCTACTTCAAACTCAACCTCCGCACGTCAGACGGTTTCGGCGGGCTCGAAGCCAACGTTGAGAGTCGCGTCCGGAAACTTGTTCGCCGGGGCACGATCAACGTGGACATCCGCATCGATCGTCCAGCGACGAACGAAGACTATCAGATCAACGAACAGGTCTTGCAAGGCTACCAGGCTCAACTGCAGCGACTGGCGGGCCAAGCGCCGCCGCTCGGCGAGTTGCTGCCGTTGCCCGGCGTCGTGTCGGAGCGCCTTGCGGGGAGCGTGGATGTCGACGCGATCTGGCCGGTCGTGGAGCCGGCTCTCCGGCAGGCGTTGGAAAAGCTGCACGCGATGAGAACGGAAGAGGGGAAAGCGATGTCGGCCGATCTGTGCGAGAACTGTCGGCTGATCACAACCGAACTGGAGCAGGTGGAAGTGCGGGCGCCGAACGTCGTCGATAACTACCGCTCGCGACTCACCGATCGGCTCACCAAGTTGCTGAAAGAATACGACGTGTCGGTGGAGGCGGCGGATGTCATCCGTGAGGTGGGCATGTTCGCCGACCGCTGCGACATTTCTGAGGAGACGGTCAGGTTGCGCAGCCACCTTGAGCAATTCGGTGTGGTGTTGGACCAAGACAACAACGGCAAGAAGCTCGACTTCTTGACGCAGGAGATGTTCCGCGAGACGAATACGATCGGCTCGAAGGCGAACGACGCCGAGATCGCGAAGCACGTCGTCGAAATCAAAACGGCGATCGAGCGGATGCGGGAAATGATCCAGAACGTCGAATAGCCGAACTCACAATGGCGAACCTGGAATCGGGAAAACTGATCATCATTTCCGGCCCCTCGGGGAGCGGGAAATCGACGGTGGTCGACCAACTGCTGGCCACCGACCTGCCGCTTGAAAAGAGCGTCTCAGTGACAACGCGCGACCCCCGACCGGGTGAGACTCACAATGTCGACTACATTTTCATGTCCCGCGAGGAGTTTCAAGAGCAACGCGACGCGGGGAATTTCCTCGAATGCATGGACGTTTTCGGCCGGGAGAATTGGTATGGGACACTTCGAGCCCCCGTTGCCACTAGCCTTTCCCAGGGAAAATGGGTAGTTTTAGAGATCGATGTCCGCGGCGCCATCGCCGTGATGGAACAGGAACCCACCGCCATCACGATATTCATCCAGGCCCCCTCGCTTGAGGAACTCGAGACGCGTCTGCGAGATCGAGGTACGGAGTCGGAAGCAGCCATTCAGCGACGACTGGAAGTCGCCCGCCAAGAATTGGCTCAAATGGATCGGTATCGACACCAGATCGTCAACGTTGCAATCAACCAAGCGGTGCGGGAAATCTGCGACATACTCACGCAAGACTAGCCATCGTATCGCCAACAGATATCAAGGAGTTGCCACGTGCTGGAAGAATTGAAAGAAGAAGGCATCGTCAACAAAGTGGGCGGCCGGTTCAAGCTCTCGACGCTCATCCAAAAGCGGCTGGTGCAACTTAACGCCGGCAGCCGGGCGTTGGTTGAATTGAACACCAGCGACAAGATGAAGGTCGTCCTCCAGGAGATCCTCCAGGACAAGATCTACCTCGACACCTCCAATGAAGTTCGCATCACGGGCGACGTCGCGGAGGTCGACCCAACCCCCGACATTGAACCGGGCGATCTATGAGCCAGTTGCGGGTCATCGTCGGCGTCACCGGCGGTATCGCCGCATTCAAGTCGGCCGCGTTGGTGAGCCAGCTGGTGCAAGCCGACGTCGACGTGCGCGTGGTGATGACAGCCGCCGCCAGCCGATTCATCGGTGAAGCCACGTTCGCCGCCCTCTCGGGACATCCGGTGGCCACACGGGCCGTCGACGACGCCAACTACCCGCTCGGCCCGCACATCGAACTGGCCGACATCGCCGATGTGATGTGCGTCGCTCCGGCCACCGCCAACTTCCTGGCGAAGGCGGCGCACGGTGTCGCCGATGACGTGCTTGCCACTCTCTACCTGGCGTTCCCCAAAAGGGTGCTCGTCGCGCCTGCCATGAATTCACAAATGTGGGCTCACCCAGCCGTGCAGCGCAATGTCGCTCAACTGCAATCGGACGGCGTTCAGATCATCGCGCCCGAAGAGGGTTGGCTCAGTTGTCGGCGGGAAGGAACGGGACGGATGGCCAGTCCCGAGAGCATTTGCCAGTTGATACTCGAACCGTGATGCTCGACCTCGGAATCTCGCAGCAACTTCAAACTCCGGCGGGGCGATGGCTCGCATCTTGATCACTTCCGGTCCGACTCGACAGTACCTCGACCCGATTCGTTACTTGACGAACGGATCTAGTGGCCGGATGGGAAGGGCGTTGTGCGAAGCGGCGGCCCACTTCGGGCACGACCCGGTCGTCATCACCGGCCCTGTCCAAATCGACTACCCGGCTGCGGTGGAGATTGTGTCGGTGACTTCGACCGAGGAATTGCTGGCCGCCTGCAGTGAGCGATTCCCCACCTGCGACGGCGTCATCGGAGCCGCCGCGCCGTGCGACTATCGCCCGATCAGAATCGAGACGCAAAAGATCGCCAAAACGGGTGACCCCCTGCACCTCGATCTCATCGAAACGCCCGACGTGATGGCCACGCTCGGCGCTCAGAAACGTCCCGATCAATGGCTGGTCGGCTTCGCCTTGGAAACAGAGGATCAGCGTTTCCGCGCGCTCACGAAGCTGGTCAAGAAAAGCTGCGACCTGATGGTGCTCAACGGCCCTCAGGCGATGGACGCTCTGGACAATCAGATCGAGATTCTCAACGCCGCGGGCGAATTGGTCGCCGCCGCTCAAGGGAGCAAGGTGGACGTCGCTCTGCGCATCCTCGAAATCGTCGACGAGCAACTCGTGGGGAGCCGTAAGTAGATCCCGCCTGCCGGGCGGGATTTCGCGACGAAGTCGCGACGAGCAGGACGTTCCACTCTTCACAGCACGGCGATTTGGGAGAGTGAACGTGTTTCTCGCCCGGGAAAGCGGGATCAACCTGACAGTCTACTTAAGACCGCGTTCGTTCTGATGATTAGTGCGTCCGACGCGCCGAACGGGACTTACTGTTACGCCAGAATCTCCGTGGCCGTTTTGCCGCCGATGTCGGTGAGCCGGAATTCGCGGCCGGCGTAGCGATACGTCAGCTGCTCGTGATCGAGCCCGCAGAGATGCAGCAAGGTCGCGTGCAGATCATTGACGTGCATCTTCTTTTCCCGCGCGTAGTATCCGTACTCGTCCGTCGCGCCGTACTGATATCCCCGCTTCACGCCGCCGCCCGCCATCCAGACAGTGAAGCCCTCTGGATTGTGGTCTCGCCCATTGCTGCCCTGCATCGTCGGTGTGCGGCCGAATTCGCCACTCCACATGACGAGGGTATCGTCGAGCAAGCCGCGAGCCTTCAAATCCGCCAGCAGTCCGGCGATCGGCTTGTCGACTTCCAACGCGTTCTTGTTGTGGCCTTTCAACAGATTGGCGTGCTGATCCCACTGCACGTTGCTGTCGCTGTGCGTCACTTGAACGAACCGCACGCCCGCCTCCGCGAATCGTCGAGCCATCAAGCATTGGCGGCCGAAATCTTCGGTTATCGGTTCGTCGATTCCATATTGCCGGAACGTCGCATCGGTTTCTGTGCCGAGGTCCATCAGCTGCGGCATATCCGCCTGCATCCGAAACGCCAGCTCGAACGAGTTGATACGGCCCTCGAGTTCAGCGTGTGGTCCGGTCTGCTCGAGGTGGTCTCGATTGATTTTCGCCAGCGCGTCCAATTGGAGGCGTTGCAGTTGCCGCGACACTTGCAAGTTCTTGAGGTAGCGCACGGTCGCATCTTTGGCCGCCACGCTGGCGTTGCCGATCGGCGTTCCCTGAAACGGAGCCGGCAGGAACGCGGCGCCCCAGTTCTTCACGCCGCCATGCGCAAGCGTCGGACAGATCGTGATGAAGCCCGGCAAGTTCTGATTCTCAGTGCCGAGCCCGTAGGTAACCCAAGCGCCCATGCTGGGGCGGACAAAGTTGTCGGTTCCCGTGTGCAGCTTGAGCAACGCGCCGCCGTGCGCGGCGTTCGTGCCGTGCACCGAATGGAGAAAACAGATGTCGTCGACGTGCTCAGCAACGTTGGGAAACAGCTCGCTGACCATTTTGCCGCTCTCGCCGTGCGGCTTGAATTTCCAGGGACTCTTGAGCAGCTTGCCCGTGGGGGCGAACTGCACGCGCGGCTTGTCGAAAGGCAACTCCTGGCCGTCCGCTTTCTGGAGCGCGGGTTTGTAGTCGAACGTGTCGACGTGAGACGGACCGCCCTTCATGAACAGAAAAATCACTCGCTTGGCGCGCGGCGCAAAATGAGGCGGGCGGACCTGCAGCGGGTTGTCGCCGGCGTCCGTCCTACCTTCTTCGGCCAGCATCGACATCGCCGCCAAGTAGCCGAATCCCAACGCCGAACCTCGCAACATCCGCCGGCGCGATAACTTCGGGAACTGTCCATCTCGAGGTTGCATGTAACGCTCCTTAGCGGACGTAGACGAATTCATTCGACGCCAAACAGACTTGGCAAATCGTTCGCCACGCCATCCATTCCGGGCTGCTCTGCTTCGCGTCCGCGGGCTCGCTTGCCGAGCCCGCACTCGACTCGGCGGCCGCCCGATTGTCGGTCGCCGCGGCCCCGGCCGACTCCAAACGCCGAACGTCGCTGAGCAACGTGCGGATGCGTTCGATCTCCGCTTCATCGGGATCGCGGGCGAGGGCCAAGTTGTACAGCGTCTTCACTCGGTCTTCGGCGGAGTCGCCCGCGGCCAAGCAGCGGTCGGCCAACCCGGCCGCCGCATCGCGCACGAGCGCGCTGTTCATCATGAAAAGCGCTTGCGGAGCGATCGTCGTCGTGCTGCGGTTTCCCCTAGGCATACTGGCGTCGGCGTAGTCAAACAAAGTGAACACGTCGTACATATGGTTGCGAACCACCGGCAAGTAGATCGAGCGCCGGCGGCTGTCGTAGTTGGTTGTATCCTTCGACGTGTGGTCGAAAAAGAACTTGCGATTCTCCACGTGCAACAACGATCCTCCCATCGATTCATCCAACTTGCCGCCGGCGTAGAGCAGCGAGTCGCGGACGGCTTCCGCCTCCAGCCTGCGAATGGGGAATCGCCACAACAAGACATTCTCCGCATCAACCTCGTGGCTTGCCGAAACATATTGGCTGCTCATCTGGTACGTGGACGACAACACGATGGTGGTGTGGAGGCGCTTCAGGGACCACTGGTCGCGCTGCATCGTCACGGCCAGCCAATCCAGCAATTGCGGATGCGAAGGCTTCGCGCCCAGCCGCCCGAAGTTATCGGGGGAACGGCTCAGCCCCTGGCCAAAATGCCATCGCCACACGCGATTGACGAGAACTCGCGCCGTCAGCGGATTGTCGGCGCTGACGAGCCACTCGGCGAGCTGCCGTCGTCCGCTCGCGTCTTTTGGCAATGGCTTCTGCCGCTCGCCCGCCAACGCTAGGGGGAATCGTCGGTTCACCACTTTGCCCAACGACAGGTGACTGCCGCGAATATGGACAGCCAGATCGGCCACTTCACCCTCACCGACCCCCATCGCCGTCGGCATCGGTGGAACCGAAGTCTGTAACGCTTGCAGTTGCTTGCGCAACTCGACCAGCTGCTTCTTCGCGTCGTCGGCGAACTGAGCTTCCTGCTTGTCGCGGTCTTCCTTTTTCTCGGCGAGCTTGACGCCTTGGGCCGCCAGCAATTTGCGCTGGGCCTCGATCAAACTATCGATCTCGCCCTGCTTCGCCGCCACCTTCGCCTCGTGAGCTTTCTTTCGCTCCAGGTCGCTAGAAGTCGCTAACGAGTTCTCGTTCCAACGAGCGATCCGTTTGAAACTCTCCATCGTCTTGGTGCTCTTCAAGATGCCGGCAAGCGCGTAGTAGTCCTCCATGCGGATCGGATCAAACTTGTGGTGGTGGCATCGCGCACAGCCGAACGTCTGTCCCAGGAATGAACTGCCGATCGTCTTCAACTGCTCGTCGATAATGTCCATCTCCATCTTCTTCACATCGCCCTCGGCCAAGACCTTGGGTCCGAGAGACAGATAGCCGGTGGCGATCAACTGCTCGCGACGCGCGGACTCGTGCTCGGCCGGGATCAAGTCGCCCGCCAGCTGCTCGACAATCAAGCGGTCGAACGGCTTGTCGCCGTTAAACGAATCGACGATGTAGTCGCGATATCGCCAGGCGTTGCCGTGCGCGATGTTCTCGTCCAGCCCATTTGAATCCGCATAGCGGACAACATCCAACCAATGACGCCCCCAGCGGATTCCGTAACGGGGAGACGCTAACAGCCGCGCGACGACGCGGCCAAACGCGTCGGGCGATTCATCTGACAAGAACGCGTCGATTTCGTCGCGGCTCGGCGGCAACCCGGTCAGATCGAAAGTAACTCGCCGCAACCAGATCGTGCGGTCGGCGGCCGGAGCCGGCTCCAATCCGGCCGCCTCAAGCTTCGCGAGGACAAAGTGGTCGATCGCGGTGCGCGGCCAGGCGGTCTGCTTCACGGCGGGAGGCGAAACGGCGACGGGTTTGCGCAGCGACCAAAAGTCGCGCGCCTTCTTCCAATCCAACGTCGGCGACGAACTCGGCTTACCATCCCGATCCGGGTGTGGCGCGCCCATCTTCAGCCAGCGCAACAGCAGGGCGATTTCGTCGTCGTCCAGTTTCTCCTCCGGCGGCATCTGCAAGTCGTCTAGTTCGTACTTGACGGCTGCCATCAGGAGCCCCTTCTCGGCGGGGTCGCCGAGAAGGTCTTCCGCCGTGTCGCCGCCCCGCTCGATGCCCTCCCACGAGTCGAGCCGCAGATTCGACTCCTGCTCCTCCGGCCCGTGACACTTGTAGCACTTGTCCGCCAACAGAGGGCGAATCTTCTCTTCGAAGAATCGATTGCCCTTCTCATCGGCGAAAGCCGTCGTTGTGGAGAGGATCGCGGCGATCAACAGTAGGGTGCGCTGCATGCGTGCACTCGCTGCGGAGGAAGGAGGTCGGGGTCCTCCATTGTAAAACAGACCGCCGAGGTCTCACAATGGATTCGACGCGCGATCTGGCCCCGTCTCCGGCCCTCATGGCGGATGAACGATTAGTAGTTGCGCTAGTCTCTCGCCAAGACAGCGCGGCCGTAGCCAAATAGGGCTGGTTCTCCGCCCGTGTGCCAAAACAAGACTCGGCCGGAAAGCTCGCCCTCACGCGCCATGTGAAACAGACCGGCCATCGCCTTCGCCGTGTAGACGGGGTCGAGCAACAAGCCTTCACATCGGGCGGTTGTTTGCAACGCCTCAATGGTGGCGGCGTTCAGCCGCCCGTAGCCGGGAGCCAACGTGACGTCGGTCAAACGAATCTCCTCCGCCGTTATCCGCGGGTCGACATCCAGCATCCGCGAGAGCTTTTGCGCGTGAGCGGCGATCCGCCGACGCTGGCGATCCGCGTCGCGGCGAGGACAGACACCGATAACGATGGTTCGATTTCCGAGCGCGCGAAGACCAAACAACAATCCGGCATGCGTCGCTCCGCTGCCCGACGTCACCACGATGTGGTCAAACTGCACGCCGCGCTGTTCCAACTGCCCGGTCAACTCCGTCGCGGCGTCCACGTAGCCCAGCGCGCCGAGCGGATCGTGACCGGGGCCGAGCGGGATAATGTACGGCCGCGAACCGGACTGCCGCAACTGCTCGGCGATCACCCCCAGCCGCGCGTCGGCCCCGGCCTCGTCCTCGCCTTGGGGATAGCTGTGCAAGGTCGCGCCGAACACCTGATTCAAGAGCACATTGCCGGATGACCGGTAGAGACCGTCGACGTCCGGCACGCGCTCCTCCAGTTGAATGTGACAGGCCATTCCCAGTCGGCAGGCGGCCGCCGCCGTCGCTCGCACAAAGTTGGACTGCACGGCTCCCGTGATGAGAACCGTGTCCGCGCCGGCCTGCTGGGCCTGACCGAAATAGAACTCCAGCTGCCGAACTTTGTTGCCGCCGAATCCCAATCCAGTGCAGTCGTCGCGTTTCACAAACAGCTCGACGCACGACAAATGCGCCGACAGTCTGGGCATCTGCTCCAGCGGCGTCGGGGTATGGGCCAATCGACAGCGAGGGAATCGTTCGAGTCGGCCGGCCAGTTCGCGAGCGCCTATTTGATCCATCACAACTCCATGGGTTGCGGTCGGTGAACGCAGTTCGACGGAATCGTATCCCCCACGGTGCGGATTAACAATCACGGCAAGCGTTCGCTTGATTTCGACCAGAGATCAATCCACAATCACCCGTTCTCTCCGCCGCACCCTGCGTCCGTGCTTACTTAATGGAAGCCTTGCTTTGAACCAATCCGGCGAGACGAGCTTGGATCCCGGCGGCGAAAAACGTCCTCCCGGTCTGGTCCGCGTGCTGGGACCGCGCATTGCCACCGCGGTGGTCGTCGGCAACGTGATCGGTTCTGGCATCTTCCTCAAACCGGGCAACATCGCAGGCGAGTCAGGGCGGTTCGAAGTGATCATCGCCGTCTGGGTTTTCGGCGGCGTGCTGTGTATTTTAGGTGCGCTGTGCTTCGCGGAACTCGCCGCCATGCATCCCCAGGCCGGCGGACTCTACGTCTATTTGCGAGAAGCCTACGGTCGGCCCGTCGCGTTTCTCTTTGGCTGGACCGAAGTCTTCTTCGGTAAGCCGGCGTCGATCGGAGCATTGAGCGTTGCGTTCGTCGGCTCGCTCAGTTTGGCGCTGGGCGGGATCCTGTCGCCGACGGCGCAAGTCGTCGTCGCGATAGCGCTCGTCGTCGTGATGGCCTGGGTCAACATCGTCGGCGTGCTTTGGGGCGGGCGTTTGCAGATGGTCGTGACGGTGGTCAAAGCCGCCTTCCTCGCTCTCGTGGCTGTCGTCCCATTCTTGCTGATCCCATTCGTCAGCGAGTCGGTCGATGTGGCCAACTATTCCACCACCGTCGCGGCGAAGCAGCCGGAATTGACCGCTCAGATTGGCGTGGTCTTGCTGGCCGTCATGTGGGCCTACAACGGCTGGCACGGAGTGACGCCGCTGGCGGAGGAGGTCCGCGACCCGGATCGCAACATCCCGCTCGCCCTATTCCTCGGCATCGGCATCCTGATCGGACTCTACGTGGCGGCCAACTTCGCCTACCACGGCGTCCTCTCGATGTCCGAAATGGAAGCGTCCGGAGATCACGCGGCCGAAAAGATGTTGCACCAATTGTTCGGGCAGCGAGGTTTGGCCGCCATGTCGGCGGTGATCATGTGCAGCACGTTTGGAGCCATCAACACCAACCTGCTGCAGGCGCCGCGGATTACGTTCGCGATGGGACGGGATGATGTTTTCTTTGCCCAGCTGGGTCGCGTCCACGCCAATTTCCGCACGCCCGTGACGGCGATCGTCGTGATGGCCGCGATGTCGATCGGGCTCATTCTGGCGGTGGCGATCGGCAAGTACCTGGTGTCCGGGAGCGCGGGCGGGGAGGAGGCCGCGCTGCAGATCTACTCGGGCGACGCCGCATCGCAAAAACTGTTGCCGAGAATTGTCGCCAGCTTGAAGAACGACTCCATCTTCAGCCTGCTGACGAACTTCGTCATCTTCTCCGCCAGCATCTTTTACATGCTGGGCGTGCTCGCCGTCATCGTGCTGCGCTTTCGGCTCCCCACGCAACCGCGGCCCTATCGCACCTGGGGCTACCCGGTCGTACCGGTGCTCTTCCTGGTTGTCTACGTCTGGTTCATGACGCAGATCTACCTCAACAATGAACTGGAATCGCGGACCGGACTTCTGTTCATCGCGCTCGGCGTTCCCGTCTACGTCGCCTACCGACTCGCCGCGCGCAGAAGAACCCCTTCGAGCGCAGAACGCTAGGCAGTCGCAACGCGCGCCGGCGCGGCTACTTAACTCGGACCAGTTTGATGATGCGGCCCGCGACGTTCCAATCCTGTACGTAGAGGTTGCCGTCCTTGTCCCAATACGAACCGTGCGTGCCGCTGAAGACGCCTTCGATCCACTGCTCTTGCGGCACGTTGAAGTTCACGCGAGTGCGGGGATTCGAATTGTGCCCGAGCACGGCGACGATCGTATTGCTCTTGTCCAGAATCACAACGCGGCCGTGCAAGTCGGGCACCGAGACATAGTCGCCTTGAACGCTGACGGAAGTCGGCATTCCTAAACCGGTGACCACCTCCTCGATGTACTTTCCGTCGAGATCGTAGTGGAGCAAACGTCCCTTGGGAGCGTGATTGCGGTCACAGATCAGCAGCCGCGGCGGGTCGTAGCGAGTATCCAGTGTCATTCCATGGGCGGTCTGGAATTGTTTGAGGCCGTTTCCCTTCTGGCCAAAGTGCATCAAATACTTGCCCGACTTATCGAACTTGAACACATGATTGCTGGCGTAACCGTCCGAGAGAAAAATGTCCCCGTTCTCGCCGACTGTGATCGCTGTCGGACGGAAGACGCGCAACGCCAAGTCGGATTCGGTGGGAAAGCCCAACTTCATCACGATTTTTCCATCGGCGGCGTGGAACTTAATCGCCTCGGCGTCGTTGTTGCGAGCCCCGTAGATGAACTCCCCGCCCTCTTCGTCACGGATTTCCATGTCGTGGATGTTTGAGTATTTGGGGCCGAGAAACGATCGGACGACTTTGCCGTCGGGCGAAAACACGACGACGCCTTTTTGCGCACTGGTGTAGATACTGCCCGCCTTATCGATCACCACACCGCCGTGAGTCGGCCCGAGCACTGACTTGCCGTCGGGCCCCAGTCCCCAGCCGGGAACCGTGTCGAATGTCATGGCTCCGGCCCCCATTCGCACGGGCTTCACTTCGTCGGCGGCGAAGAGCGGGACGGCGACCAAGGCGATCGCGGCAATGAAAATGAGTTGCTTCTTCATGGTGTGGCTCCCGTTGTCGAAGTCGTCACGGACTTTGGCGTTCTTGTTGACAGACCCGCCGCACCATCGGCGCACCAGGCGAGTATCGGTCGACAAGTATACCTGAAAGCCAACGGCCATATGTAAGCCCAACCAATGTCGTCTCCGCCCACGCGCCCGCAATCGCCGGGACCAATCATCGTGGCCAAGGAACGCCACACGAAGGGGCATATAAAAAAAGCCTCGCAAGGAGTGCGAGGCTTTTTCTGCGTCTGAGACAAAGTCGCTAGTCAACCAGCTGAGCCAGGGCGTCGAGCAGTGACTTGGCGTTGGAGATTCCGCCGACGTTATCGGCGAACTTCTTGGCCGTGATCAGGTCGTCCACGCCGCCCTTTCCGCGGCGCATCTTTCCCGACGATTTGGACGTCGATTTGATCGTGCTGACGTATTGAGCGCTGATCTTCCAACCGTGTTGTTTGTTCAGGTCGGCTGCTGCTACTGTTGGTCCGGCCTCGGGGTTCGCCTCCATGTAAGCGCGTATCGCCGCGGCCTTGGAGGGGCCCGACTTGGCCGCCGCCTTCCTCTTCACTTTCTTCTTTGCCATGTCTGATTCCTAATATGAGGTGCTCGGTCCAGGGAGCGGAAACGGCCCAGAATCTAACTGCTCATATCGAAACTGTAAACGGTATCCAGACTATTGGGGGGCCCCGTGAACGAGTGGGAAAACCGCCACTTCCAAAGCCAGCCGGCGCTCCGGTTGTCGCGCACCGACGTTAGACACTCGCGTCAGCTGCGCGTCGGCGAGCAAGTGTCACCCGAACCGCGGAACTCTTCGCAGCGGGGAGAACAGAGAGCGGATGGGCTGGGATTCGAACCCAGGGTACGCGTTAACGTACAGTAGTTTTCAAGACTACCCCCTTCGGCCACTCGGGCACCCATCCCTTGGTTTTGCGCATTTTTTGGCGATCAACCGACCAGATTCTAAGCTGTTCGGCGACCTTGAAACACCCCTGCCTTTCTCCGAAGGCGGTAGTGCCCAATGCAGAAGTTATTTGAACTACCTAGGCCTAGAAAGCTTGCAGGCTAGTCGAATTGAAATCCTAGAAGAAGTCGACAGCGGGCTCTATGGGAAAGTGTACAAGGCGCACCAGACACATCTTGACCGCATTGTCGCCGTCAAGATCATCAAACCGGAATGGACTCACAAGGCTGATGCCGTCGAGCACGCGGGAAAGCTAGCCAAAGTCGATCGGCACCCGAACATCGTGACGACCTAGCGTCACTATTGAAGTTATCGACTGTTTCGTGTGATCCGGCTGGCGCGCAAAAGACCGGGCGATTTCGCCCGGAATTGGTGTTGGAAAAAACTGGCTTCCCAACCCATGTTGGTGATTGCTTATTAAACCATTCGGGAACGGAAGCCAGCTAACTGTTGGGGTCGTCCGACGTTTCGACTCGACTCAACAGAATCGACCGCAGCATCGCCCTTCGAGCACGCGATTACGAGATCTCTTCGCTGGGCCGACTGACTTGGATGGGAACTACGCAGTGACGCCGCACATGGTTGGTCGCTCCGGTAGAGCGTGCGGTCACCTT
>JASMLW010000229.1 GCA_030748485.1 Pirellulaceae bacterium | reverse complement strand
CGGCCATTTTGCCGCTGGAGTCGGCGTCGCGACGAAAGCGATCGATACTGGCCAGCAGATTGCGGCGGTCGGTTAACCGGTCGTACGTGATTCCCTGCAAAGTCATGTCCGCCAAGGTGGGACCCTGCGGCCGAAATGATGAGTTGCCAATGCCGAGCATCCCCGGCCCGGGTTCGTTGTACGGACCGTGTGTGCACTCGTAGCACAAACTGACGAACGGCGGCGTCGCGCGATCCACCGGCCCTTGCACCTTTTTGACGATGCTGCCGAACGGAGACCAACCACCCAGCGGCGCAGGGTCCTGTGGCTTGCGACCGGTATAGCACTGGAAGGCGTTGTGACCGGCCTGCGCGTTGACGAGCGAGCGAATGACGGCGAACCGATCCATCCGCTGCGACATCTGCGGCATGTGTTCACAGATCTGCAGGCCATTGACGTTGGTCGCGATGGGACGGTGAGGCCCGGCGACTTCCACCGGCGCGTCGGGTTTCAGGTCAAACATGTCTTGGTGCGGCGGGCCGCCGACCAGATAGATCAAGATGACCGACTTCTGCGAGCGCCCCGCGCCCGCCTCGGCTTCCAATCGCAGCAGATCGGGCAACGCCAAACCTGTCGCGCCGAGCGCCCCGATCTTGAGAAAGTTTCGTCGCGACACGCCGTCGCACAAGGACTCGGAGCGGTCCTGAGGTCCCCAAATCGTCAGCATGGCAGCCTACTCCACTGGGTGGCGTCATCCTCGATCATCACGACACGGCAAGCCTCAACAGTAGCAAACACCGCGTAGAAGAGCAATCTTGACCGGCGTTACCGGGTTCGCGCGGGGTTCGCGAAGAGATGAAGAGATATGGGGGCGCATAAGAAGAAGGCGATCGCCTCGGCAGGACCGCGACAAACGCCTTCTTCGATTTTCGACGGGCGAGCTCGTAACCCCAGCGGGGTCGTCGCTCTGTGCTTTCACATCGCTCCGTGCTTTACATTCGCATTGTCACGCCTTACGGCTGCGTCACGCGGACGTTTTCCGCCCGGGGGCCCTTGGGTCCACTGCCCACTTCGTAGCTCACCCGCTGTCCCTCGCGGAGGTCGTCAAAGCGGACGCCTTCCAAGGACGAGCTGTGAAAAAACATGTCGTTCCCTGTTCCATCATCAATGAACCCGAATCCTCGGTCGGTAATTCGTTTGATGGTTCCCTCAGCCATGGTCGTCTCCCAAATCTCACTAACGTTTCAAGTATTAGTTTGCGTGAAACACATCACGCGACAAGTGCCTCAGTCCTATGTTCTATGTTCTCGCGGTCGGGCCGCCTCGACCGCTGTTTCACCCCTAGTCGTTTGCTTCTTCAGACGGCTCTTCTTCAACTGCTGGAGCATCATCTCCTTGATTCTGGGCCTCCTCTTTCCGCTTATTGCGGCGAGCCCGTTTGTCTTCAGCTTTCATCTTTTTACTCAATTCTCGCTGACGTTTGGCGAACGTATTCTGATTTTTTGCGATTGTCTGTCTCCTTATGCGTGGTGGCGACCCGCTTCCGGCCCCCGGGCTAGAGCGCTTGCCTGGACTTTGGAAGGCGACGGGACTTGGCCCGCCGGGTCCGTTTTCGTTTCGTTGGGGAGGCTTCCGAGCGCGGCGATGGCGGCGACTCGGAGTCCTGGGAGCTGCGTTTGTTCACATTGCGTCGTCGGCGAGGACGCTTCTTCGACGGGCCAGGGCGACCACCGCGATCCTCACCACCGGCGTCTTGTTCGGGACCAAATCCCTCCGCCACAGGCAGGTCGCAGCCCAAGAGTCTCTCGATCGCCAACAAGTCGCGGCGTTCTCCTCGGCTGCAGAGCGAGAGGGCGGTCCCGGCGGCTCCGGCTCGACCGGTTCGCCCAATCCGGTGGATGTACGCTTCAGGTTCGAGCGGGATGTCGAAATTGATCACGTGCGTGACGCCGTCGATGTCGATTCCCCGAGCGGCCAGATCGGTCGCCACGAGCACTCGGACACGATTCTGCCGAAAACCCTCCAACGCCCGCTGCCGAGCGTTTTGGGACTTATTTCCGTGGATGGCTGTCGCCTTGACGCCGCTCCGCGCCAGTCGCTCGGCGACCACATTGGCGGTCCGCTTCGTCTTCGTGAAGACGATGACTCGGTCGACGCCGGGGGTGTCGAGCAACTGGGTGACAACTCGCTGCTTAGCTCCCCGCTCGACGAACAGCACCTGTTGTTCGATCTCGTCGGCGCTGGTCGTCGATTCCGGCTTTACGTCCAGCCGCACCGGGTCGGTCAGCAAATCTCCCGCCAATTCGACAATCGGTGGAGGAAGGGTCGCCGAGAAGAACAGCGATTGCCGTTCGGCGGGCAGTTGATGAATGATTCGTTTCAGATCCGGCAGGAATCCCATATCGAGCATCCGATCGGCTTCGTCGAGAACAAACACGCTCAACTTATCCAAGCAGATGTGGCCTTGCCCCATCAAATCGAGCAGCCGCCCGGGAGTGGCGACAACGATATGGGCGCCTTTCCTTAGAGCTCGCACCTGGTTGCCCTGCCCGACTCCGCCGTACACAAGCGCCTGCCGCAATCGCAGATGGCGTCCGTATGTCGAGAAACTGGCGTCGATCTGAATGGCCAGCTCGCGCGTCGGCGCCAACACCAGCACGTAAGGGCGGCAGGAAATCGACTTGCGGTTCTTCCTCCCCAGCCGGTTGAGTATCGGCAGCGCGAAGGCGGCCGTCTTACCGGTGCCTGTTTGAGCGCAGCCGAGCACATCACGGCCCTGCAAACCAACGGGCAACGCCTTCGCTTGGATCGGCGTGGGCGTCTCGT
>JASMLW010000228.1 GCA_030748485.1 Pirellulaceae bacterium | reverse complement strand
CTGAAATACGTCCGCAAAATCGGTGTGCGAAAGAGCTTAAAAGAATTCGCCAACTACGACTGCGTCTTCCTCGACGAGCGACGTCGCTGTTTGGTCTACAACGATCGGCCTCGCCAATGCCGCACCTGGCCGTTCTGGGATTCCAACTTGCGATCGGCCGAGTCGTGGCGTCAGACATGTGAAGTTTGCCCCGGTGCGGGCAATGGCGAGCTCTATCAGATCGAGCACATCGAGTCGCAGCGTCGGGTCTTCCACATCTGAACGCCGACCGCCGCCTGGGAGGCGCCGCGGCGCGATTCGTAGCAATTGCAACGATTAGTTGAAGTTTGCGGCCTGGGTAACCGATGATGGCTGCTGGACGCTCTGTTGAAGCACCACTGTGGTGCCGCGTCAGCGGCCTTAATCATTGATTGGCAACGAGTTACGTAAACAGGGCAGTTTGGCTAGTGATTGTTTGTCGTAAGTGGTGTTCAGGTCGAGGTTTAGATACTTCTCGCTGCAGCCGTGGCGAGGGCGCTCGAGGGCCGGTAAGGCAGGGTTGAGGTTGACTCTAGTTGTTACCGTATTTACACTTGGAGCGTTCTTCACCTCTTCTCTGGAGACGAAAATCGTGACCAAAAAAGAGATCGTCAAAACGATTTCCGAAGAGATCGGCCTCACCCAGCTGAAAACCAAGGAAATCGTCCAAAAGACGTTCGACGCAATCGTCGATACGCTGGTTGAAGAGCGGCGCATCGAGTTGCGGAATTTTGGTGTCTTTGAGGTCAAAAAGCGAGCGGCGCGCAAAGCGCGCAACCCGCGCACGGGGGACCGGGTGGAAGTCCCAGAGAAATTTGTCGTAACCTTCAAGCCGGGCAAGGAGATGGAAGAACGCGTCCGGCAACTGGAGGCCGCGGCGGCGAAAGCTGCCGCCGAGGCCGCCGCGGCGGCGGAAGCTGCTGCAGCGGAGGGCGCCGCCGCCCCACAGGCGCCCGCAGACCCGCCCGCTGGAACATTGGGATCACAACCCAGTTTTGGGTCCAATCCTAGTCAACCCTAGGCGGGAGACGACCTTAGGCGAAAGAGTTTGAAAGGCTGCTCGCTCCCCAGAACGCGCCGCCGGTGGGCTGAAGTCCCCCGCATCTTCAGCAAGATCAAAGCTAGAGCACTTGCACAAACGGTCGGCGGAGCTGACCGGAAGTAAGCCTTGATTGGCTCCTTTTATGGAGGATGTTGGAGATGCGTCGGCTATTATTCGCGACGCTGCTTTGTGTCAGCATGAGCACCAACGTGGGCTGCATTCTGCCGATCTTTTCGGCCGATCCCACGCTTCGCACCGAGCAGTTGATATTTCAGTCTGAGAACTTCCGGAACATCTTGTTGGAGTGGGAGCGGTTCTGGTTCGTCGAACAACCAGATCATATGACTCCCTTCCGTGTTCACGGCGGCATCATCTAGTTGGTCCAGCCCATTGGTGCAGCGCGGCCTGCGGCTCCGAGTCGGATGGCTGAGCGCGGCTAATGAACGGGCCCAATTGTCGGCAAATGTACCAGCCACTACGATGGCGGCTGAGCGCGCACGGACGTGCGCCTTGGTTTCCGCGTGGTCCATTTCGCCGTAGGTACAGGCTGTGACTCAGGTTGACTTGACCGTTCAGTTGGGTCGTTTGACGCTTCCCAATCCCGTCATGGTGGCGTCCGGCACGTTTGGGTACGCGCGCGAGATGGCGTCGCTGGTCGACCTCAACCGTCTGGGGGGCGTCGTCCCCAAGACGATCACCGCCCAGCCCCGGATGGGAAACCAACCGGCCCGCACGGTCGAGACGGCGGCCGGGTTGCTCAACTCCATCGGCCTGGACAATGACGGGGTCGACGCCTTCTTGGCGCATCACCTCCCCTACCTGGCTCAACTGGCCGCCCCCACCATTGTCAGCATCGCCGGTCGCACGCACGACGAGTTTGTCGAGTTGGCGGAGCGCGTGGGGCGGCAGGTGGGCGTCGACGGGGTCGAGTTGAACATCTCGTGCCCGAATGTTTCCGGGGGCGTCGATTTTGGAGCGGACGCCGAGATGTGCGGCAATCTGGTCGCGGGCGTACGAGCGGCTTGTCCAGTCGCGGTCATCGCCAAGCTAACCCCCAACGTGACTCGCATCGCCGACATTGCGGCCGCCGCATCCGCCGCTGGGGCCGACGCGGTTTCTTTGATCAACACCGTGTTGGGGATGGCCGTCGATTGGCGGGGGCGACGCCCCTTGCTCGGCAACGTCGTCGGCGGGCTCAGCGGTCCGGCGATCAAGCCCGTGGCGCTGCGATGCGTGCACCAGGTCGCGCAAGCGGTCGACACACCGATCATCGGCATCGGCGGCATCTCGACAATCGACGACGTCATGGAGTTCCTCGTCGCCGGCGCCAGCGCAGTGCAGATCGGCACCGCGAATTACGTGGACCCCACCGTCTCAACTCGACTCATCGACGAACTGCCCGCGGCGTTAGGCGAATTGGGCGCGACGCGAGTTGCGGACGTGGTGAGGACTTTGGCAATTCCCCAACCGGCCGCGCCCGCCACCGCCTGAACGACCGGGCCGCCATTTCAACGACAGTCAGGAAGCGAAGGATCGATGCGCGTTCTTTCCGGCATCCAACCCACGGGTCGATTTCACTGGGGAAACTACTTTGGCGCAATCCGCCAGTACATCGATCTGCAGCATGGCAACGAGTCGTATTACTTCATCGCCGACCTGCACGCGCTGACCACCATCCGCCAACCGGACGAGTTGCGCGGGTTGGTGTGGGACGCCGCGCTCGACCTCTTGGCGCTCGGTCTGGACCCCAACCAGGCCACGCTGTACGTGCAGTCCGACGTGCCGGAAGTGAGCGAACTTTGCTGGTTGCTGATGTCCGGCGCGCCGATGGGACTGCTCGAGCGGTGCCACGCCTACAAAGACAAGAAAGCCAAGGGCCTGCCCGCCGACATGGGGCTGTTCGCCTACCCGGTGCTGATGGCGGCCGACATCCTGGCCTACGACGCGGACGCGGTCCCCGTGGGGCAGGACCAAGTGCAACACATTGAAGTCTGCCGCGATCTGGCGGCCAGTTTCAATCACCACTACGGCGAAGTCTTCGCGCTGCCCAAGCCCCGCGTCCTCGACGATTCCGCCTGCGTGCCGGGCACCGACGGCGAGAAGATGTCGAAGAGTTACAACAACACGATCGATATCTTTGAGCCCCCCAAGAAGGCGCGCAAGAAGATCATGCGAATCCCCACCGATTCGCGGCCGATGGAAGAGCCCAAAGACCCCGCCGGCGACCCGCTCGTCGATCTCTACCGACTATTCGCCGACGCCGACGAACTGGCCGCCATGGAAGCCCTCTATCGACGCGGCGGATTCGGCTACGGCGAAGTCAAAAAAACGCTGGCCGAAGCGGCCGAGACGCACTTCGCCGAAGCTCATCATCGCCGCGCCGACCTGGCCGCTCACCCCGAACGCGTCAAAGAAATCCTCGGCGACGGAGCCGCCCGAGCCCGCCGAAAGGCGGGCGAAGTGCTCCGCCGCGCACAGCAAGCGTGCGGCTTAAACAGTTCCGCGACCTGATCGGCAGGTGAACTTCCTCGATTGACGAGCGCCTCGCGCCTCGTCCGGTCCCATGATCATCGGAATCGGCTGCGACATCGTCGAGTGTCTGCGGATCGCGCAGATGATTGAACGCCATGGCGAAGACTTCCTGCGGCGCGTCTATACGGATGATGAGATCGCCTACTGCAGTTCGCGGAGCCAGGCGACTCAGGAGTACGCTGGCCGCTGGGCGGCGAAGGAGGCGATCCAACAAGCGATCGAAGTGAACGCATCGCAGGTCGTTTGGCGCGACATCGAGATTCGGCAGGAGCCGGGCGGACGACCGCGAGTCGCTTTGGCGGGCGAGCCGCGGGCGCGCTGCGTTGAGTTGGGCGTAGGCGAACTGAAACTCGCCATCTCACATTGCCGAACTCACGCAACCGCCTACGCCATCGCGCTCGAGGCGTACGACGAGTAGACGCCGCGGCGGCCATCGCTCGCGCTGCGATGCGGGGAGCGCGGGGATCTGGCGCGGCGTCAAAACAGCTGGTGCGCAGAGGTTCGTTTACACCAGCCCGCAGCGCAAGCAAGGGGCGGCGGCTGTATCGACGTTGCGTCGAGTACGTGGCGGTTGAAAACCGGTTGAAAACCCGTCGCGCTGCGATCCCTCGCTCGCGCGTCGGGCT
>JASMLW010000227.1 GCA_030748485.1 Pirellulaceae bacterium | reverse complement strand
GCCGATAATCGGTCTCGGTCATCGCGCACTCGTAGCACGCGCCGTCCGGCGGTTGAAACACCTTGGCGACTCCGTTGATTTCCTGGATGCCGCCGTCGATCCACGGCGTGTTCACTTTCCAGCAACTGCGATTGACCCACAGCCGAGCCTCGCGATTGTCGAGGCAGCCGATGACGACGTCGACCTCTTTGAACAGCCCCAATCCGACTTCGGTCATGATGTTCGCGCGCATCGACCGGACCTGCGTGTCGGGATTGAGGTCCTTGAGCGCGGCGGCGGCCGCCTCCGCCTTCGGTCGGCCGCGGTCCCGCGATCGGAAGAGCACCGATCGCGTCAAGTTCGACTCTTCGATCTCGTCAAAGTCGACGATGTAGATGTGGCCGATGCCCAACAGGGCGAGATTCTTGAGCACCTCGTTGCCCAGCGCTCCGGCTCCGACGACCAGGATCTTCGACTTCGCCAACCGCTCCTGATCCCACCAAGCGATAAGTCGCAACCGCGAGTAGCGGTCATCGTCGTCGATTACGAATTCTTCTTCGGGCATGGGTCGTGCGGGTCCTGGGTGCGCGCCGAGGGTGCTTAGCCGGCTTCCTGCCGATCGGGGCACTCATCGTAAATGCAAACGAACCCGCAATCGACGATGTCGCCGTCGCGCCATTGAAAAAATTCCAATTCGCATCGCGCCGGATCGACGACCAACGCGATCTGCCACGGTAACGAGAAGAAATGGCGGTGAATGAACTGATCGAATCCAGACAAGAAAACGCCGATGTTCGGGTGCGTGTGATGCCAGCCCACCATCATCTCGCCGGGATATTCCTGATCGGCTTGGCGATGAAAATGCGCCCACGAGTCGTGCGTGAAGGTCAGCGAAGCGGGTTGTGATCGCGCGTCCACGGCTGGCAGAAAATGACGAATCTCGACGTACTCGCGAGTGCCGTCGACGTGGTACCCGCCGATCAGAAAACCACCGATCTCGCGAGCCATGTCCTCTTCCGAATAGTCGATGATCTCTTCCAACACCCGCTCGTGAATGACGATCGGGACTACGTCCGGGTGGACGGAGCCAATCAACTTGCGATGCTTGGCGTCGTCGCGGCAGGGGATCGGTTTGGGCGTAGCTTCGACAGCCATCGTCAGACCAGGTTTGGGGTTTCACCAGACGCTTGACGCGTCAGTCAATAAACATGATGTCTCCACCATCCGGCGCCGTGGCTGCGGAGTCGGAGGTGGGAGCCGGTCCGCTCCCGCGGGGCTCAATCCGCGGCTGGGCGTTCGCCGAGGCCTCGGGATTGACGAGTTCCGCATCCACGATCTCGGCGCTTTCGACAGGCGTTGGGGTGGGTTCGAGAAACACGACTTCAGCTTCGGCCCGGCCGTGTTGAGGCTGGGAGGTGATCGGCGGCAGCCGCGTCGACGGGGCTTCGCCGGTGACTCGGTCTCGTATCGGCCGCGCGTCCAACGGAAAGACGAATTCGGTTTGTGTTCGAGTCCATTGAGCTGCTTCGCGGTTGTACGGGCTCTCGACGTCGAAGTTGCCGTATCGAATCATGTCCCACAACATCGAGCAGAGTTCGTCGAGATTGAGGCTGGGGACCCAGTGCGTGCCGTACCCGCCCAGGCAGACGACTCCGCTGGCCGAGATGTTGGGGTGGAAAATGGGCGTCTTCCACTGCAATTCGGGCATCATCCGAGGGTAGGAGGCACCGAGCGTGATGGCCACTTCGTGGCGCTCGCGGATCAGAATCTCTTGCGATGCCTCGGGCCGCCATACTCCGCGGCCGTAAAAACGCACGATGTACGATTCGGGGACCCCGCCGTAGAGAGCGCCCGGAGCGGCGAAGTCGACTATCGTGCTCTCCGATTTCAGCCTTTCCAGCGCCCGGAAATCGTTTCGTAAGCGGCGCACACGAGGCGATTCAGCCATTTCTCCAACCTAATTGCGGATCACCCGCGCCGACTCGAAGCCGTCCGATGAGGTCGCGCGCTGGGTGTGAAACTGCCTTTGGCTGGCCAATTGCGAGTGCAATTGACGCTTTGGCCCGTTAGCCGGCCACAATCTCAGGATACACGATCAAGTGGTCGCCGTCGCTGACGCTCGCTTCCATCAGCGTTTGATCCTCCCGGAGTCGGCGGCCGCCCTCCTTGTGGTCCAGGCTGTAACTCATCGGCTGGCCATCCGGCCCCATCACGGGGAGATTCATCTTGGTGATGATGTTCGGCAGGATTCGCTTGACGGTGACCGTGTCGGCGATCACCGCATCGACCGATTTGGCCCCCGTTTGGTCCAAAAAGGTAACACGCGTTCCCTTGCGTTCGTCAGTCATACGTACTTCTCCAACGTTGGTCGCTCACCAGGTGACTGGCCAGATCGACTTGGTGCGGATTGCCCAACCTCTCCTACGCTGTGTCGGCGGTGAAGTTTAGGGGTTGGGCGTGGGAAAGGAAAATAGTTGACGGGGTATTCGCACCGCTGGCCCATATCTTAGTGCAAGGTCCGCTGGAATCCAAGTTGCCGCCTTTTTCCCGAAATCTCTTTCATATAAGAACTTCGGTTGACTGAGAGGTTCGCGAGGCGGCGCGATTTACGGCTCGGTTTTCAAAACTTCGATGCTCAGCCCGCGAAGGACGGGGACCACCGGAAGGAGAGCTGCGTAGGGGCTGGCGCCGGCGAGACTCGTATGGGCGACCTTCAGACGGGCGGCGCCCACACCCCCGCGGCCGAGCATCGCGTCCAACGGGACCCAGCGATGATTCACCCAAACCTCGTTCCACATGTGAAATGCGAACCCCCGCTCGGCCGGTACGTAGACCAGCCCCACGACGGCGCGAGCCGGCACGCCCCGAGCGCGACAGAGGGCGGCGAGCAACACAGCGTGCTCGGTGCAATCCCCTTCGCGGCTGCGGACCACATCCGACGCCGGTGAAAACGCCTGGGAGAAACCCTTGGTGACAACCGAGTCGTGAACGTGGTTTTCCAGCGCCAACGCCAGCTTCCAATCGTCCATCTCGTCGGGGTTCACTCCAGACGCCATTTCGACGACAGCCCCGTCCGTGCTCTGGATGAAGCTGTTCGCCGCCAACTCTTTTGCGGTCGGCGGTTCGTCGCCGCCGGGATCGACTTCGCGTTCATCGTCTCCCGCCAGCGACTCCACGACGATCTCGGCAGTCCGCTTGTCGATCGAACGGACTCGCTGAGTAAATCCCGTGGCGAACGATTCGGCTGGGTCGCTGCGTTCCAGCTTGACTCGATAGGTGGCTTTTTTCAGTTGATGCGCGTCGGTCAAGTTTTGGGCGACGGGAACAATGGACGCC
>JASMLW010000226.1 GCA_030748485.1 Pirellulaceae bacterium | reverse complement strand
GAAACCCGGAAGTCGGACAAAGTGTGTCGCAGGATCTTCTCGATTTCCTCGCGGTTCAATGCAATCGCTCCTATGATTCGCTTGATGTCAACGAACGGCCGCCGCCCATCGTACCGCATTGTCCCACCCACCACCCTCCACCCGATGCGGTGCGGTGCGGTTGGGAAATGTGAACATTGCCGGTACATTAGCCGTCTACTGTAAAAACTCCAAACGGGGCGAGCCGATCCCCGACGACCGATGAATGCGTGGAAACAGAGACATGAACCAAGCTAAGGATGCGGATCAGAGCAGGATGCAGAAGATCGTGTCGCTTTGTAAGCGACGTGGATTCCTATTTCAATCGAGCGAAATCTACGGCGGAATCCAAGGGTTCTGGGACTACGGACCGCTCGGTGTTGAATTGAAGAAGAACGTGAAGGACGCTTGGTGGCGCGATATGGTCAGCGCCCACAACGACCTGGACGCGCCGGCCGGAGCCCCTTCCGCGTACTCGATGGTCGGCCTCGATTGCACAATTCTCATGCACCCACAGGTCTGGAAGTGCTCGGGGCACTACGATCTGTTCCACGACTATATGGTCGACTGCCGCGAGTCGCAGAAGCGGTATCGCCACGACCAGGTGCGCGGCCGCTGGGCCGAATGCAAAGATCAACGGATCTTCGTCGCCACAAACGTCGAGCCGGAAGAAGAAGAAGAAGATACACAGCGGCGCGCGATGAAGTTCTTCAAGCTCCGCAACAAAGATCTCGACAGGTTGAGCTGGGATGGCGGCTTCGCCTCGCTGACAACCGTCGACACATTCGACCAGGTGCTCGGCCCCGACGCCAAGAAACTCGGCACGCTGACCGAACCGCGCGAGTTCAACTTGATGTTCAAGACATTTGTCGGAGCCCTCTCCGGCGAAGAGGGAGCCGCCTTCCTTCGTCCGGAAACAGCGCAGGGGATCTTTGTCAACTTCAAGAACGTCCTCGACTCGACTCGCGTCAAGCTGCCGCTCGGAATCGCTCAAGTCGGTAAGAGCTTTCGCAACGAGATCACGCCGCGCAACTTCACGTTTCGATCGCGCGAGTTTGAGCAGATGGAGATCGAGTTCTTTTGCTCGCCCGAAGAGTCGCACAAGTGGTATCAGTATTGGCGCGACCGCCGCATGAATTGGTACCAGCAGATGGGGCTCTCCAGCGATCGACTGCAGTTGCGCGAACACGACGCCGACGAGCTGTCCCACTATTCGACAGGGACCGCCGACATCGAATACGCCTTTCCGTTTCTCGACCCGGGCGACTACGGCGAGTTGGAAGGCATCGCTCACCGCGGCGACTTCGACTTGCGCAGTCACATGGAGGGGAAACTCGACCCCGACACGAATCCACTGGAGTTGGAGCTGAACGAAGACGGCAAGCCGCGCTGGAAGGGAAGCGGGCAGAACCTGAGTTACCGCAATCCGGATCCGCCCAACGAGACCTACACGCCCCATGTAATCGAGCCGTCGGCGGGAGCTGACCGCGCGACGCTGGCGTTCTTGTGCGAAGCATACTACGAGGACAAGGCGCCAGACGAGAAAGGCAAAATGCAGGAGCGAGTTGTGATGAGACTGCACCCGCGCATCGCGCCAATGAAAGCGGCCGTCTTCCCGCTCGTCAAGAAGGACGGCATGCCCGATATCGCCAAGCAGATCTACCTCGACTTGAAACCTCACTTCAACGTCTTTTACGACGAGAAAGGCGCCGTCGGACGTCGGTACCGCCGGCAGGACGAAGCCGGTACGCCGTACTGCATAACCGTCGATGGCCAAACGCTCGAAGACAACACGGTTACGATCCGCGACCGCGATTCACTCGAACAAATTCGAGTGAAAGTCGACGAGTGCGCTCAGGTGATTCGCGAGCGGCTACAGTAGGCGGATTGACGCGGCGGGTACTCGTTTGGGTTTGGTTTTGCTAACCTTGCAGCGATCCCAACTTCCCGGGGAGACCGCGATGGAAGGCAAGTTCACGCTGCTGCAACTGTTCGGCGTCATGACAATTCTCGGCGCTCTGCTGGCGCTGACCTCAGTGCTCAAGTTGCTGAGTTTTCCGTTTTGGTTGCTGGCGATCCTGCTGTGGCTGATTCTTCATCCCCGCCACCGCTCGTCGCATATGGATTCGACATCCGATGAAACCCGCCATTAGCCAGGTCTGTTCGCTCGAGTCGCCGGTCGACCAAGACATCGAGGACTACGCGGCCAGCGGGTGCCGCGCGATCGAGGGTTGGTTCACAAAGCTGGAGACATCTATCGCCGCCCGCGGTGAGGATCGCTTGCGGCGGTTGCTTGATACCCACGAGGTGACAATCCCGGTCGCCAGTTTTCAAGGCGGGCTGCTGACGTCGCAGGGTGAACGTCGTGCGGAAGCGTGGAAACTGTTCGCCAGCCGGCTCGAGTTGTGCGATCGCTTGAGCATCGACACCATCGTGGTGGCGTGCGACGCGGTCGGTCCGTTGGGGCGGCGGGACTTGGAGCGAGCGCAGCGCTCGCTCGAGCAGGTCGCGCTCGAATGCAGTCGCCGCGGACTCCGCGCGGCGTTGGAGTTCCAAGTCTCCGCGGCGTTCGGAAACAACCTGCAGACGGCGGCCGCAATGGTCGCGGAAACGGGCAGCCCGCACTTGGGAATCTGCCTCGATGCATTCCACTTCTTCGTCGGTCCCAGCAAGACCGAGGATCTCGCCTACTTGACCAAAGAGAACCTGTTCCACGTCCAAGTCGCCGACGTGTTGGGGGCTCCCCGCGAGTTGGCGGGCGACTCGGATCGCATCTTGCCGGGAGACGGCGATTGGGAATTCGAGCCACTGCTGGACCGGCTCCGCCAGATTGAATACGACGGGTTGATCTCGCTCGAATTGATGAATCCTCAGATCTGGCGAATCCCCGCCCTCCAACTGGGCGAAGTGGGCGTCGCCGCGCTGGACAAACTTCTGGGGCGGACGGAAACGTAGGTCGACGCCTGGACTTAGCCGTCAGGGCGAAGCGTCGCGGAGCGCGTTTGGCCGAGATTCTCTTGCGTGAATGATCACCAGCGGGAATAATCGCAAGTGCCCCTCTCAAACCTCGCTACATGAGGAACCGTGTCATGCGTTATTTATGCGCAATGTTTGGGTTGGCCGTGGGAATCTCCGCAGCCGCTCCCGCGCTGGCGGACCACACCTATCCGGTGGGTTGGCCGCGACACAACCAGATCCACACCCACCGTTCGGTTTACCGCGGGGGGCACTCGCATCACAGCCATCGGCACGTACACCGTGGCCCAAGTTCGCTGAGTTTCTACTTCAGCTATCGTCCGCCGATCAGCTACCGCAGCAGCTACTACAGCTATCGGCCGAGTTACTACCGTTATCGGCCGAGTTACTACAGCTACTATCCGCGCACGTACAGTTACTACCCCACGTACAGCTACGGCTACAACAACTGCGTGTCGCCGATTGTGACCAACTACGTAACTCCATTTTTGGGCGGTGCGTATTTACGGCCGAACTACAACATTTACTTGAGTCCGCGCGTGTTGGCTCCCGCAGCGCCAGTGGCTCCCGCAGCGCCAGTGGCTCCCGCAAAGGCCGCTCCGCTACCGGCTCCCGTCAAGCCGGCTCCCGCGGTGAAACCTGATCCGGCTGCGGATCCGGCCGGCAAGCCAGCGATCATCGACGCCAAGTCGACGTTGCGAGTCACCAACTTGGATAGCAGAACGCGAGCTCGCCGATTTCTGACCTTCGGCGACAACCTGTTCCGCGAACAGCGCTATCACGATGCGTTGCAACGGTACAAGAGCGCCGCCAGCACGGCTCCCGATTTGGCGGAAGCTTACTTCCGCCAAGGGCACGCGCTGATCGCCACGAATCGTTACGAGTTGGCCGCCCGAGCGTTCAAGACTGGATTGGCCTTGGAGAAGAAGACCGAGCGCAACGGTTTTCGCTTAGACGAGATTTACGGTGACAGCCATTTCGCCAAAGTGGCTCATCTCGAAGCGCTCGCCAAGCGAGCGTTGACCGCCAAGTCGGACGCCGATCTGCTGTTCTTGGTGGGCGTGTTCCTGCACTACGACAATCAGGTCGAGCGAGCGCAGCCGTTCTTCGAAAAGGCGATTGTGCTCGAAGCGCCGACACCGGGAAGGCACTTGGTGCGGTTCGCCCCGCCAGCCGACAAACCGGCAGTCGTCACAGCCGCACTGCGGTAGACGATCGCAGCTGTTTCGACCTCGGCCCGATTTCGATTTCATACACAGCCAGACTCGCCAGAACTTGCGCGTCGTGCTTGGTGTATGGAAACGCCCCGAGGGTCGGTGTTCTTGACTTACTCGCGCTCGAGAGTCGATAGGAAGCGAACTTTGTCGGGATGATTCTGCCAGCCGTACTGTTGACCAAACTCAACGGGCGTGAGCATTTTCTGTCCGGCGCTAGTCTTCACGACGTAACGAATCTGCTCCATTACATCACCTGTCGACTGATAATGACCGTCGGTCGTGACGGCCATGGGAAGAACAACTCCCGGCAGTGTACCACCCGGAATCAGAGTTCCGATCAAGGTCTCGTCGACTAGATTCCAGATCTGAATGGCCCCAGTCCGCGATGTGAAAAGCGTATCGAGACTTGGTGAGAAGCTGTCGGATGGAGATGAGCGACCAATTCCCTTTGTGCTCCTGATGAGATCTCCGGATGCCACGTCGAAGAAGTGGTTTTTGCCATCGTCTGACCGAATCGCAATTGTCTTGCTGTCAGGCGAGAATGCGGCGACTGTCGCACCGGCTTCTTTGCCCAAAAGCCGCTGAAGAGGTTTCCGGGTTTCCATGTCCCAGATGATGCAAGTGGGATGCGGCTGTTGAATCCAGTGAGTCTTGCCCGAGTATTTCGCGGTCGCCATCAGATGTCTTCCGTCGGCGGAAAACACGATCGTGTTGACCGCGAAGCCGTCGCCGAATCCTTCCAATACGCCAAGCTTCTCTTCTGAATCTGCGGCCAACAATTCCACCCGATTACTGCCAAACGCCAGCATCTTTCCGTCACGAGACCAATCGATGCCACTCCCGCCGGGCCGTAGGTGTACGGTGTGGGTTACGACCAGTTCTCCGGTGCTGGCGTCGTGAATTTCGATGGTTCCGCGATTCGCGTAGGAAAAGGAAGCGAGTGCAACCAATTTGCCATCGGGCGACCACGAAGTCGACCCAGTTATGACGTCGTTTTTTAGAGTGATCTCCTTGATCAACGCTCCCTCTTTCTTCATTTCCCAGATGCTTCCGTAACCGCGGCCAGTGAGCAATTGCCCATTCCTTGGCGACCAACGCATGTGATGATGATTGGTCGGATGACCACCGGACCTAATTGGTCCCAGTACGACACGGCCATCATCAGAATTCCAGACGACCAAAGTGTTACTTCCCTCGACGGCAACGAATCGTTGATCGGGTGAACATCGAATGGCAGTCGGAGTTGTAGACATACCTTCTATTCGTTTTGTTTCTTTCCCGTCAACGTAGATGGAGATCTCTTCATTTCGGCTCGCGTACACCACGGTCTTTCCGTCAACAGAGACGTGTGGGCTACCTCTTCCGGCAAGAGCCTGGAACGCGGCTGCCTCAACGTCAATGACTCCGACTGCACCGTTCGCATCAAGATCCTGGACCATGATTTCCTTGTCACCGTGAAGCCAACGGACGTCTGTGGCTTTGAAATCAATGTTCGATCGAAAAGCCTCACTTCCATCTTTGGCTTTCCACGCAATCACTTGATTCTGCTTTTCAATTCTGGATCCGGCTGCCAACATCGTCCCATCATTGGACCAGGCAACTGCGAGTATCGATTCACCCATCAATGTGTGATTTAACACGCCGTCGGCGACACTCCAGACAAAAATGGTGTTGTACTTGGCGGCCACTGCCGAGATCTCTTTTCCATCTGGCGACCAGGCGATGGAACAAATATTCCCAAAGAGATTTTCGGCGCGAGGTGTACGCAGCAGATTTGCTTTCCCTCTCTCAATGTCCCACAAGTATAGATCCGTGTTGCCATTAGTTGTTGTCGCCAACGTCTTGCCGTCGGGAGACCAAGCCAAGCCTATCCGAGTAGATCCAGTTGACATCTTCAAGGAAGGCGAGATTTCCCAAGTCTTTGAGTTCCAGACACAAACTCGCCCGTCGTCAAATATCGCTGCTAGGTGGCTGCCTTTCGGCGACCATTCAGCGTGTAGCAATCCAACATGGTCCTGAAAGTAAAAGAGTTGCTTACCGGTGTTCGCGTCGAAGACCCTCAATTCGCCATTGTTGTCACAGATGACCAAGTGATTTCCTCCTGGACTCCACGACAGTGGGTGATGCTGGTACCCGTGGATTCCGTAACTGTCTAACAATGGCCCGGCTGAAGCACCGAAGAAGATCCGCAACAATTCGGATGTTTGCGTGTCCCAGACACGGATCGCACCATCTGCGGAAAACGCTGCAATCTGTCCACCGTCGGGTCGGACTCGCGCGCATGTATTCCCGACGGGTTCCACCCTGGCGATTGTCCAGGGAATATCCTCGCCATTCAGTTTGGCAGGATCTTGCACCAACGCCAAAGTTGCGAACCCTTGGTCTTCTTTTATGGGTGGGACTGAGACCACAGTTGGCGCCAATGTGACAACCAGATCCCTATTCTGCCCGCGTACGATCTTGAGCTCTCTTGTACTGAACGACAGGCCGTCATTGTCGGTGACGTCAATCAGATAATCACCCGACGCTAGCGAGTTCTCCCCAACTTGCACCTTTATTTCACGTTTGGTTTTCTTGTCGCGAATAATCACGGTCTGATTGTCGGTGGTTACCTCATAGTCCCTACCGGCTTTGACAACCAACGTTCCATAATCTGTTTTCACATAGATGACTGCCGCCAGCAGCAGTGCCGTGGCAGCAGCGGCGATCGCGACCAACGTCTTGCCTCGGCCCGTTGACCAGAAACTGGTGGCGGTTGCAACATCGCGCGATGGCGTCGGTTTTGATGTTGGTTCCGCCTGCATTTCGAACTGTTGGATCTGTTCGATCACGTCGCCGGCCGTCTGAACTCGTTGGTCAGGATCCTTCTCAAGCAACTTCATGATCAGATTGGACACGCCCGTTGGAATGGCTGCATCCAACTCGGCGGGTGCAGTTGGCTCTTCGAGAGTGACCGCGTGAAGTGTTGCCATCAGGTTGGATCGCGAGAAGGGCGACTTGCCCGTCGTCATCTGGTACAAGGCGGCTCCCAGGCTGAAGAGATCGGCGCGATGATCGATCTTCTCGGCGCGGGCCTGTTCCGGAGCCAAAAAACTGGGTGTGCCAACGATCGCCCCGGATTGCGTCAGGTCAGTCCGCCCATCGACCGCTCGCGCCAATCCAAAGTCCAGAATCTTAACTCGATCCGTGTTCGCTTCGAGCCACACGTTGTCGGGCTTGATGTCGCGATGGGTGAGCCCTTTTTCATGAGCGGCCGCCAATCCAGCGCAGATCTCTTGCGCGATCCGCAGAGTTTCGTCGAGCGGCAATGAAGTCTCCCGCCGCAGGCGGTCCGCTAATGACTCGCCTTCAAGCAACTGCATGGCCAGGAACGGAATGCCGCGGTCCTCGCCGACCTGGTAAATCGTAACGATGTTGTCCTGCTGAATTGCCGCGGTCGCTTGCGCTTCCAACATGAAGCGTTCACTGGCTGACTGGCTTCCCGCCGCCACCGATGGGTTCATCGCTTTAAGCGCCACGACGCGTTTTAGTTGAGGATCTTCCGCCTTGAAGACAATGCCCATGCCCCCCGTACCCAGCACGCTAATCACGCGGTAGCCGCCCAACTGGCCGAGCCCTGAATCACACTCTGACTCGAGAGGACTGAGGATGCGATTACAGAGTTCGCGTACGTCAGGCTTGACGCCGGGCCGCGCGCCATCGGCGGTCTGATCCAACGCGTCGGCCGACGTGTCATGCAACGACGCCGCCGCTTGCACGAGCCGGTCTATCTCGGAGTCGTCGGCGAGAATCTCTTCCGGTAGATCGGCGCGAAGTCGACTTACGAGGTCGTCCGCTCGCTCATCCATCGACGCAAGAATCGCCGCGCAATCGGAGCATTCGTCGAGGTGCCGCGATATCTGCTCAGACTGCTGGCCGAAGAGCTTTCCCAAATCAAAGTCTGACAACTGTTCGGGCGTCGGGCATTGTTGGGTCTTCATTGTTCGAATCCTTGTTTGGACCGGCAAGTGTGTGACAGGATCAATCGTGAGGAGTAAACGCGTGGGTGTGACACTTCTCTTCCGACGCGCCGTCAAGAACCCGAACCGGCGGGCTCTTCACCTTCAATCGCTTCACGTAACCGCTGCAACACGCGGGACTTCGCCTTACGCACGGCGACGGCCGAAATCCCCAACTCGTCGGCGACTTCCTTTGAGGTGCGGCCGTCAACAGCCGTTCTCCAGAACGACATCCACGTCTTCTCTCGAAACTCAGCCCGAACTAATTGGAGAGTCCGCTGAGCTAGAAAGGTGCCTTCTGGCTCCGCCAGCGCGTCGTCGTCAGCGTGGTCGTCAGACTCCGCGTCGGCGGAGTTACCGTCAATTCGTCCCGGCAATTCGCCGAACCGCTGATGTGCAGCGGACCCGCCAAACGCCAGCGGCTGTTTGCCTTGGCGGCGAAAGTGATCATTCGCCTTGTTGCGAATAATCGTCTTCAACCATGCTCGAAACTTGCCTGTGCCCGACTTACGCTGGAACTTTGGGATGTTTTGGGAGACGGCAAGGAACACTTCCTGAAACACATCGCTCAGGCTTGAGGCATCCAGCCCAGATCGTCGAATCCAGTAGCGAACGACCGGACCGTAGAGACGAACGAACTGACGCCACGCTTCGGGATCACTCTCGCTCAGCCGTTCCAAGAGCCGCGAAGAAGTCGAATCAAGTCGAGGATCGGACCGGTTTTCAGATTGTTCCATCGGCGTGCAGAGTTGCGTTCGATAGGATGGAAAGGCCACTCGATGGTGGTGGGCGTCAAGTATAACGACCGCCGAGGGACATTGCGCCAATCGTATCGTCGACGCCTAAGATTTCTCGCGTGACTTCTTGACGAGATCGGACAAGACGCGAACCGTGTAGTTGATTTGATCGATTGTGTGGTTACACGTGACGATGAAGCGAAGCCGACCCTCGCCACGCTTTACGGCTGGATACAGAACAGACACCGTAAAGATGTGTCGACTGTACAGTTTTACATTGATTCGCCCAAGTTCCTCGTCATCCGTAAAGTAGACGGGGACAACTGGGCTCTGACTTTGCCGTAAGTCGAAACCGAATTCTTCAAGCTTGTCTCGCATGTATCGGTTCAGTTCGTGAAGCTTGCTCGCAATGGACGGGTCATTCTGCAGAATATTCAGGGAAGAAATAACAGCCGCCGCGTCAGCGGGCGGAAAACAAGCTTGAAAGATGTACGCGTTGGCTGACCACTTAAGCAAGGCAAGATATCTGCGATCACAGGCAACGAACCCCCCAACTGCAGCGGTAGCCTTGGACAGCGTTGACATTAGAAAGTCAACCCGCTCAATGACGCCGCACTCTTGACAGTAGCCCGCCCCATGTTGACCGTAGAAACTGAACGAATGCGCTTCGTCGACATATAGAAAGAATGGAAACTTCTCTTTCAGATTGGCGATGTCGTTCAAAGGCGCCAGATCTCCACTCATCGAATACGCCGATTCAACGACAACGAAGATATTGTCGTACTTGCCAATTGCACGGTTCAATTTTTTGACAAGATCCTCGACAGCATTGTGTCTAAACGACACGTATTTAGCTCCTGATAGCTTGATTCCATCGATGATCGAAGCGTGCGATTCCCGATCAAAAACTATCAAATCACCCGTACCAGCCAGGGCGGAGATGACTCCCAGATTGGTCGAATACCCCGTGGGGAACAGCATCACTGCTTCCTTACCGAGGAGTTTGGCGATCATTTTCTCGGCGCGCTTGTGCAATTCGCACATTCCGCCTGACATTGCGGATGTTCCGGAACCGGTCTCATATTTGGCGACAGCATCCTGAACGGCTTTGATGACGTCGGGATGGCGATTCAGCCCTGTGTAGTCTTGATCCCGTTCGATCCCGACGTACACCAGCTCGCAAGCGAGGGATCGGGCTGTTTTGACGCCGCGCCAGTTTCTCGGACTGCAGCCCAGCGCGGAAGCGAGGAGCTGCGACGATTCTGTCGCGGCGTCACCGGCAGCAGTGGTGCGCCGGCAGAGCTGCCGCCCCTCGCTCGCGCTGCTCGCGCTTCGGGCGGTGTACCGTTGGCGTATGGTGGCTGCCACGCACGGCGACTGCTGTCGCATGCGGCAGAATCGTCAAATCCGCTACAGTCGATCACCTGGCGTGCCGATAGAGAATAGGAAGGGAAGCAGCCTTTTTGCGCGCATTCACCAGCGCCTCCTGCTCGCCCGTCATCCTTCACCCCACTCTCGACCATGTGGTGTTCGACTTGCCAGCAGGATGTGCCGGGCGTCGCATCTCCGGATGATCCCGGGCAGTTGAGTTGTCCGCGGTGTGTCGGCAACCTCTCGGTCGATGTTCCCGAGACGCCCGACTTTCGCGAGATCCCGTTCAGTCTGGATCCGCCGCCCCTCTCGTGCGCCGGCTGTGAGGACGACGACGATCTGCTGGCCGCTCAGCGCCTGGTGGCGGCGATGAGAGCGCAGACGAGCATTCGAGTCGACGCGGCGAAAGAACACCTCGGGCGGACCGATGTAAGCGTTATTGAAGGAGCCGCGAAGGACGACGCGCGGGCGGCTCAACCGATCCACTCGCGGGTTCGCCCGAATCGGCGGCCGCCGTCGGCGCCGGTCAGAAAAACTCGCCTCAACGCCGTCTCCTGGCTGCTGCTCAGCGGGGGACTGATGTCGTTTGTCTTCGGCGCCGTGCTGCTGATCTGCGCGTGGTCCCTGTCGCGGCCAGAACTGTGGACGTTGGGGTTGCCGATCGCCATGGTCGGGCAATCCGGCCTGCTCATCGGCTTGGTGCTGCAGATCGACGGCCTCTGGCGAACCAATCGCCGGGCCTCCGTATCGCTCGACGAACTGGATGGAGAAGTCCGCGAGTTGCGGCACGCGGCCACGATGCTCACCACCACGCACAGTAGCCCGGCGTCATCCTTCTACGCGCACTTCGCCGAAGGAGCCAGCCCGCATCTGCTGGTCGCTGACCTCAAAGGGCAACTCGATCTGCTCACGCAGAAAATGGGCGACTGAGCCATTCGATCAGCTCGGCAAATCAGCTACGGCGCACCTGGTGCCGCGTCACCTTCCTTGCCGTCACCTTCTTTGGCGTCACCTTCTTTGGCGTCACCCTCAATCGGGTCACCCGTCTCAGTTGGCTCAGTCTTATCACCCTGGCCACCTGCATTGCTCTGGGCAGTCGCTTCATCGAGGGCTGCTTGACGCAGTCTCAGCTTGAGTTCCAGATCGCGATCATCGCCGCGAATCCAACGGACGAGCATATCGATGTCGTGATCGGTGAGCAGATTGTCGGTTGGGTCGTCGGAGGTGGCGAAGGCGGGCATCCGATCGTTCTCGCCGTTGTACAGCGTCTCGTGATCCGGGTTGGCGATGAACAAGCGCAGCCAAGTCGGTGAGCCGTAGCCGGTCAAGTCGGGTGCGTAGACCGAATCGGGGTCTCCCTGGCCGCGAAACTGATGGCACTCGGTACAGTTGTCGGCAATCGCCTGTCGCCCGGCTTCGATTTCGGCCGCTTGGCTCGACTGTCCTCGCAGCAAGCCAGCTTCGGCGGAGAGAGCGAGTGCGATGTTCTGTTTGGTGGCGTCGTCGGCGTCGAAGTCGGTG
>JASMLW010000225.1 GCA_030748485.1 Pirellulaceae bacterium | reverse complement strand
CCGCGAGTCTGCTTGTAGAGCTGGAATCGTGACTTGATGATGCGGCGGGGGAAGTAGTTGTTTTCCAGATCGACATCCGCCGTTTCCAGGTGCGGGTCGAGCGTCAGCGACTTCACCTCCTTATCCGAGATGAAGAGTTTGGAGACGCGTTGACTGTTGCGGCGCCAGATTTCGGCTGGAATTCGCAGCTCCTCTTTCTTGCCGTTGGTGTATTCGATCTCCAAGATGATCGGCATCACGAGCCCACCGAGGTTTTGGAAGTCGACGACATAGAAATTGCGGCGATCTCCGAGCAGTTTTTTCTGTTTGGCGTCGAGGCCTTTGAGGAACTGCTGGAATCGTTTGCGGCTGGCGTCGGTGACATCCAGCGGGTCGTACTCGTTGTAGAAATCTTTCAACTCAGGGTAGTCCTCGATCCGCTTTCGCAACGGATCGTTGCGTTGCTTGGAAAGCGTCTCGGGCTGTTTGGCCCGTTTGTCCTTCGCCCGCTTGGCGTTCTTTTCGGGATCGCCTGTGTCGACCGTGTACAGTCGCACGTTGGTGATCGCCAAGTCGGTGTGATCGGTCGAGTAAAACCATCCGCGCCAGAACCAGTCGAGATCGACGCCGGAAGCATCCTCCATGGTGCGGAAGAAGTCGGCGGGCATCGGACGGCGGAAGCGCCAGCGGCGAGCGTACTCCTTGAACGCGTAGTCGAAGAGCTCGCGGCCGAGGATCGTTTCGCGGAGGATGTTGAGCGCCGTGGCCGGTTTGCCGTAGGCGTTGGGTCCGAATTGCAGAATCGACTCGGAGTTCGTCATGATCGGCACTTGGCTCGAACTCCGCATGTAGCCGACGATGTCCTTGGGCTCACCGCGACCGGACGGGTAGTCGTCCTCCCATTCCTGTTCGGCCAGATACTGGAGAAACGTGTTGATGCCTTCGTCCATCCATGTCCATTGCCGCTCGTCGCTATTGACGATCATGGGGAAGTAGTTGTGGCCCACTTCGTGAATCACGACGCTGATCAGACCGTACTTCGTTCGCTTCGAATAGGTGCCGTCTTTCTCCGGCCGCGGGCCGTTGAAGCAGATCATCGGATATTCCATTCCGTAGACGGGACCGTTGACCGAGATCGCGACCGGGTACGGATAAGCGAACGTGTACCGCGAATAGATATTGAGCGTGTGGATGATGGAGTGAGTTGAGTACTTGCTCCAGAGCGGCTCGGCTTCGTTGGGGTAGTACGACATGGCCATCACTTGATTGCCTTCCACGTCGTGCTCGAGCGCGTCCCAGATGAATTTTCTCGACGACGCGAAAGCGAAGTCGCGAACGTTCTCCGCCTGGTAGATCCAAGTCTTCTTGCCGGTCGGCGGTGTTTTCTGGTTCGCCGCGGCTTCCTCGGGCGTCACGATGAAGACCGGCTTCTTCGCCTCTTTCGCTTGTTCGAGCCGCTGCTGTTGAGCGTCTGTGAGAACTTCTTGCGAGTTGAGCAGGACTCCCGTAGCGGCGACGACGTGATCGTCGGGCGCGGTGATGCGAACGACGTAATCGCCCAATTCCAGCGTGAACTCGCCGCGGCCCAGATACTGCTTGTGTTGCCAGCCGGTGGCGTCGGAGTAGGCCGCCATCCGCGGGTACCACTGGGCGATTTCGTAGATGTAGTTCTTGTCTTCCTTGAAATACTCGTAGCCCGTCCGTCCCCGCACCAACTTGGAATTGTTGATCGCGTAATTCCAGCCGATCGAGAAGGTGAACGAACGACCTGAAGCCAGCGGCTGCGGCAACTCGACTCGCATCATCGTCTTGACGACGGTGTGTTCGAGCGGTGCGTTGGCGGCGTCCTTGACGTAGTCAATCTTGACGCCGCCGTCGAAAATTTCTCGTTCCAGCAGCGACTCCAACGCTCCGAACGAAGTCCGGGGGCTGAAACTGGGAGCCGTTGAGATCAGTGCGGCGTCGGAATCGGGAGCGAACAGATTGGGGTCGAGCTGCACCCACAGATAACGCAGGGTGTCCGGAGATCGGTTCGTGTACGTGATCGACTCGCTGCCGATGATCCGCTGCTTGACGTCGTCCAATTCGACGTCGATGACGTAGTTGGCCTGCTGCTGCCAGTAGTCGGGCCCCGGAGCGCCCGACGCCGTGCGAAACCGATTGGGCGTGGGGAGTGTCTCCTCCAATTGCCGGAACTTGTCCTCTTGGTTGTACTTCCGGTTCGTAACTTGGCTGCTGGCTGGGGGGACGATGCAGACGGTCAGCGCGACCGCCAAGCAGATTGCGGCGAGTCTCATCAGTGCGAATTCCTCTCGGTGTGGTACGGCGACGACGGGTCCGGTCGGCGCAATCCCTCCATTAGAGTTGAGACGCTGGTCGACAACAACAACGGGAAGCCGCCCGGTTTTGACTTCTCCTAACAACTCCCCGGACTAGAATATTCGGTATAGATGGAAACTCTCACGGGCTCGTCACGCCGTGCAAACCCGGCATCCACCTACTTCGGCGGGATTTCGTCCCATCGAGGCGACCGGGAGGTCGATGACGTCCGAGAGCAGTACTTCAGATGGAGAGCCGTCCCAATGCCCAAATACGTCTACCAGATCGTCTTCGACAACGGCGACGTTGGCGAACAGTTCGAAGTGTTTCAGAAGATGTCGGATGAGCCCTTGACGGAGCACCCTGAGACGGGCCAAGCGGTCCGCCGTGTGCTGCAACCCCCCAATATTTCCGGGGCGTTCAACGAAGAGCGGATCAATCGCGCGCTGGGGAACGACCAGAAGCTCGAAAAACTCGGATTCACCAAATACGTCAACAACGGCCAGGGGTATGACAAAGTCTGCGGCGAGGGCCCAGATCTCACCAAGAAAAAGTAACCTGCCGTCCCTTTGCGACCGATCTAATCGCTACGGCGGGAAAGGCCGGCAGCGCAGCGAACTCAAATCGGAGCGAATGCTATTGACGCGGCGACCTCATTTCTTCTATCGACCTATAGTGATAGATGCGTCCGAGTCGCAACCCACTTGACTGACCGACACTGCGCTACACCTGGGAGTTGAATATGGCCCCTTTCATCGTGCCACCCGATTCGCAAGCTCGCCTGAATATGCTCAAGGAGCAGCAAGAGCGCGAAGACCAGCAACCGCCTCGCAACCAAGACACCAGCAACTCGACCGAGCCCAAACCAACTGAATAGCGGCTCATTCTCTTCCCCCGCCCGTCGTGCTCCGTTTCTCACAACGCTGTCTGCGCTGGGGCTGTCCGCGCTTGGGCTGTCCGCGCTGGGGCTAACTGCCGCCGGACGTTCGCGCTCCCCGCTGGGTGACCGCCGCGGCTAAACGGCGACCTTCTCGACGACCCCGCTCGACGACCCTGCTCGGCTTGTCCATCCGTTCCCGCGCCTCTTCATCGCGGTGTGAACCTTTCTTTCTCTCGCGGGGCGGAGTCCAGCGAAACACGTGGAGGATGGCCGAGGTAGAATCTCGCGGCGCATTCGGCTTGGTGCTGGCGCGGCATCTCGATCAGCCGTGCTCATCGCCCAGTAAGAGGGCCGTGATATTTTGAATAGAAAGCCCATAGTCGCGACGCTTTGTACGATGGCCTTCCGAGGGGCCTTCCGAGGCCGTCGAATGGGGGTTAGTCCCAAGAGAAGCCTCTCGATTCGTGCTCAGCGTTTTGTCAAATCGTCCCGGTGAAGCAAGTGGAACGTCCGTTCTCGACGGCCTTGGAACGATCGGTTTGGTTCCGATGCCGCCCCGGCAATGTCCCAAGAACGTAGAGCTCGTCGGTCTCATTTTTCTTCGCGAGGGTTGCTCGGGCTGTCCGCAGTGATAGAAACCACTAATCAACGGAACGCGGGCGACCAGAAACCACAAGTCCAGGTGCGCGTGGTTTTTGGGAATATATCCCCCCTTTCCGCGCCTCGATTCCACTGATGCTCCACAACGCCACCGCATGATGCTCCACAACGCCACCGCATCCGACAGGGAGATCCCATGTTTCGCAAATTCGCCGCCGCGCTGCTGCTGGCTCCGCTGTTGTTCACTTCGTGCATTCAGTTCGACGGTCAGAACGCCAGTTATCGGCACGACGTCGAGCAGGACGAACTCCGCATCTTCCAGGTGTACGAGCGAATACATGTGGAGCGAGGTCGTAACAACACGCCGCTCACAAGTCGCGAAAAGGGCCAATTGGCCGACCTGCGGCTGAACCAGCCAACGTTCTTTTTCGGGAACTGGATGTTTGTGCTCCGTCGCGACCAACTTGGTTCGCAGATCGAAGAGTTGGAGAAGAAGCTGGTCGACCCGAAGGCTCGCGGCGAAGCCAGCGTCGATTTGGTCCGCGCGGAACTCGAAATCTGCATCGCCTTGCACGAGTCGTTGCAGGTCGTCAACGGCGACTTTTACACGAACGACAAGGGCGAGCTATGCGGCTACCAGATGGTGCGGCTGGCGAATCTCAAGCGGTTGGTGAAAGCCACCAACGCGTACATCAGCGCAACTGCGGTCAACAGTGCGAAATCGGGGTGGAGCGAAAAGTCGAAAGCGAAAGTACTGGCCGCCGCCATGCGCAGCCAATGGATTGAGATCGATGGCAATCAGATATCGGCGAACTTTCCCATCAAGGCCACCGACTACGACGAGGACAGCGACGACCGAAAAACGTACAAGGCCGACGGCAAGCCGACATTCCTCGAGAAGATCAAATACGAGGAGCCTTTTCTACGGGCGGTTGTCGGCAAAAAGGACGAAGTTCGCACCGACCTCCGCGTCGACAACCTGCAGCGCGGCAAATACAACGACGCGCTGCTCAAGCACCTCCGCGAAGAGGGCGCGGACATTAAGAAAAACGTCGACATCGACAAGCTGCGTCGCGAGTTTCTGAAGTAAGAGTCGTGTCGAGTTGTGCGGACTTCGCGTCGATGCGTTCGTGACTCTCCGCGATTAGTTGTTGCGAGGTGTGTATTGTCCGAGTACATCCCCATCGGTCGAAGTTGACCGTTGCTCGTCGAATGAAGCATCCGATCTCATCCGCCCTTCCCTGCGGTTTCCAACCATGCCTCCCGTCTCGATTCGTCCAGCCCAGTTGCGGCGATTCGCGAGCGATCTGCTGTCGTCGGCTGGAGTTCCCCGCGGCGCGGCCGAACAAGTCGCCGACAGCCTGGTCGACGCGAATCTCTGCGAGCACGATTCGCATGGCGTTCAGCGTTTGCTCGAATACGTCGAGTTGATTCGCTCGCGCGATCTGCAACCGGCAGCCGAGTGGGAGGAGTTGGAGCGAGGCCCCTCGTTTCTGGTCGTCGACGCCCATCGTGGATTCGGACAGGTCCAATGTCGCCGGCTCGTGGCGCGATTGGTCGAGATGGCTCGAGCCAACGGCGTGGCTGTCGGCGCGATGCGGGAGTGCGGACACGTCGGACGGCTGGGCGAATGGGTCGAGAGCGCAGCACTGCAAGGCCTGGCGGCCTGGATGTCGGTCACCGACAACGGCACACAGCTGTGCGTCGCTCATCCCGAGGGAGCGACCGGGTTGCTCGGAACGAATCCCGTCGCGGTGGCGGCTCCCACCAGTGGTCCTCCGCTGGTCGTCGATATGTCGACCAGCGTGGCGGCGAGCGGCAAGGTGACGAAGCATCGCCTCGCGGGACTCGATTGCCCGCGCGGTTGGCTGCAAGATGCGGCCGGAGCCCCGACCACCGATCCAGCTGTGCTGCAAGCCGACCCGCCGGGAACTCTCTTGTCCCTCGGCGGATTCAAGGGGTTCGGGTTGGCCACCCTGCTCGACGCACTGGTTGGCGGGTTGTCTGGCGGGCATTGCCCGGACGGCGGCGAGTCGGGGAGTATGACGAACAACGTCTTGATGACAGTGATCGACCCGGATCGATTCGCCGGTCGCGAACACTTCGCGCGCCAGGCGACTCAACTGGCCGAGTTCATTCGACGGTCGCCAGCGCGGACAGACGAACCTCTCGCCGCCCCCGGAGACCGCAGCCGCCAGCGGCGAGCAGCGAATGTGAACGACGACTCGATTCGGCTGGATGAAGGCGTCTGGCGAGCGCTCCAGGAATTGGCTGACCGGTTGAAAGACTGAGCTCGCTACTTGTCGTCTTTTTTCGCGGCGTCTTTCTTCTCAGCGTCCTTCTTCGCGGCGTCTTTCTTCGCGGCCTCTTTCTCAGCGTCCTTCTTCGCGGCGTCTTTCTTCGCGGCCTTTTTCTCGCCATCCTCTTTGTCGTCGCTGGTCTTTTCGTCATCCACTTGCGCGATGAGTTTGACGAGGATCGAGGCGGGCAGAGCGTACGACTTGATCCGTCCGGCGCGGGAGATGTTCAATCCGATGGCGCGGCCTTGCAGGTCGACCAGCGGG
>JASMLW010000224.1 GCA_030748485.1 Pirellulaceae bacterium | reverse complement strand
CAGACCCCCGCGCTCGACAAGTTGGCGGCCAGTGGTGTTCGATTCGCAAACGCTTTCGTTCCGTACCCTGTCTGCAGCCCGTCGCGGGCCTGTTTTTTGACCGGGCTGCACCCGCATCAAAACGGTCAGATCGGCTTGGCGACCCACAAGTTCGCGATGTTTGAGAACACGCCGACATTGCCCGCCATGCTCAAGCATCGCGGATACCGGACGGGCCTGATCGGCAAGCTGCACATCAATCCGGCCTCGGCGTTTCCCTTCGACTACCGCAAGATCACCGGAGCCAACTTCAATAAGCGCAACGTGAGAAGTTACGCCGACGCGGCGGCTGAATTCTTCCGCGCCGGCGACGAGCCGTTTTTTCTGTCGGTCAATTATCCCGATGCGCATTATCCGCTCCATCGGCGACAATTCGGCTTGCCGGTGAAGCCTATCGAGGCGGAGGACGTGCGGCCGTTGCCATGGGTGGGAGCCGACTCGCCGCGACTTCGAGAATTCACGGCCAACTACTACAACTGCCTGAGACGGCTCGACGACGGAGTCGCGATGCTTCTCGACGAACTGCGGGCGAGCGGTCACGAACGCGATACGTTGGTCGTCTACATCGGGGACCACGGAGCCCAGTTCTCGCGTGGCAAGTGCAGTCTCTATGAAGCCGGTTTGCGGATTCCGATGATCGTGCGGTGGCCGGGAAACCAAGTGGCCGGTTCGGTCCGCGACGAGCTCGTGTCGACACTGGATCTCGTTCCAACGTTTCTCGCCGCCGCCGGAGTCGCTCCACCCGCCGCTTTGCCGGGTGGGCCGTTACAGCCATTGCTAGAGGGCCGCGAGGCTCCCAAATCATGGCGAAGACAGATCGTTGCCATGACGACCGGCGCCGCGCCCGGCATCTTCTATTTCCAACAATCGATTCGCGACGATCGCTACAAGTTGATTTCAAATCCGCTCGCCGACACGCCTCACCAGAAGAGTCTGTTCGCGCAGGCCTACCTCACGCAATACAACGTTCATTTCTCCGGCGGCACGACCGCCGCGGAGATCGAGGCGGCCGGACCGAGAATTCAGAGCGCCTATCGCCGCTTCCTGAACCCGCCCCGCTACGAACTCTACGATCTGCGGAACGATCCATATGAATTCGACAATCTGGCGGAATCGCCGCAACACGTCGCTACGAAGAAACGACTGGTCGATGCGCTGCGAGCCTGGCGGCGGAAAACGTCCGATCCGTTCGCCGACGCCGAGAATCTTGACCGTTTCGTGCAGTCTCAATTGAAAGCGATCGGCAAGAACTACCGATCGGACAAGACATTCAAGTGGCCGTACCTCGACGAGCTTCGTCCGAGCAAACCGAACCAGAACGGCGCTGACGAGTGAAAGCGGGGACGACCGCTGTCAAAAGAACAGAGACAGCAAGACCAGCCCCAATTCGGACCCATCGTCGTCGAAGAATCCGTCGCCGCTGGCAGCGGGGGCCTCACCCCGATACGGGAGCCGTTCGCGCGGATCTTGGTGCGGGCGAGGTTTTTCCGCGCCTCCCTTGGCCACCCATTGCAGAATCTGGCTCAGCTCCTTGTCGTCAAACCAGATGCCGTGGTGGCGGCAGACGTCGATGATGACGCCCGACCCGCGTCCGTAATTGCGGCGAGTCATCAGGTTGTCGCACCGTGGGCAGGGGCGATAACCCGCGAAGCGTTCGACGTCGCTGCGCTTGTTCGGTCGCGGTGTCGCCATCGGCAGCAGGTCGGACTTTTCACTGGCGCGCTGCCGCAGGATCTGAAAACTGCTTTCAGTTAACCAGATGCCGGCGCACCGCTGACACTCGGCGGCGTTGACTCGTTCGCGGCCGAACTGCCTGCTGGTCAGCGCGTGCTCGGGTCCGCAACTGGGGCAATTCCAGCGAGTCGTGTCGCCGGCAATCGCATCGCTCATCAGTTGCTCACCGCACGAATGGCAGTATGCGGCTTTGTCGCTGACTCGCGTCAGACACTCGGGACAGACCGTTTGCAGGTCTCGTTCGTGCAGCGAGAATTCGGCGCTGCAGTAGTGGCAATCGGCCTCGCCCTCTTCCCGCGCCGCACCGCACGACGAGCAGCGGATCACGGCCGAATCGTGCCCCTGCGGCTGCTCGACCGTCATCACGACACCGCATTGACAACGCACGCGTGAACCGGGCGCGAACCGAGAGGCGTTGTAGCGGCGTTGGCAGGCGTCGCATTTGATCAGGATTCTCATATGATTTCTCGTCGAGCTAAGTCTGACGGCGGCAGCGGTGCTTTGTCAACTATTCGATTCCGCTAGAATCGTCTTTGCGTTTTTCGTCGCCATTTTTGGCTTCCAGCGACCAACGGGAGCGGACGAGTGAATACCGAGCGGCAGCTCGCTTTGTGTGTGGCACTGCCACTTTAGGGTGCAAGCGATGATCGAATCGACTCGAGATGAACTAGCGGAACTCCTTATGCAACGCGAAGAGAAGGTCGTGTTTGCGGAGAGCTGCACGGGCGGACTGGTCGCTGCGACGATGGCGCAGGTGAACGGCGTCTCGAACCACCTCTGTGGCTCGGCCGTGACGTACCGACCCGACCTCAAGCAACATTGGCTGGCAGTCGATGCGGAGTCGATCGAGGCGCACACATGTGAGAGTCGTGAAGTGGTTGAGCTGATGGCGCGGGGTGTGTTGGAACGCGCGCTGGAAGCGAACTGGGCGGCCGCCGTGGTCGGCCATCTGACCGGCGAATGTTTCGCATGGGTGGCGATCGGCCATCGAAGGGCGGAGACGATCCAGGTCGTCGCCTGTGCTCGATACGAGTTGCGAGCTAAGTCGCGAGTCGCGCGGCAAGCGGAAGCGGCTGAAATCGTCCTGCGAGACCTGGTCAGTTGTCTGCGACAATCGACCGACGATTGATTACGGAGAATGATTCCAAGCGGAGGCTGGCCATGACGCGAGAACACCTGAAAGCGAAACTGCGGGGCTGTTATGTCACCGTCCCCACGATGTTTCGCGATCCCGACTTGGATCTGAATCTCGACGCGATGAGGCGTCACGTGCGGTTCCTGCTGGCGGGCGGGCTCCGCGAAGGGAACGCTGTCTTGTTAGCCGGCGGAGCCGCGGGCGATTTTTCGACGATGAGTTTCGATGAGCGGATGCAAGTCGCTGAGACGGTCATCGCCGCGGCGGACGGCCAGCTCCCGGTCGCTGTCGGAGTCCAGACGACGAATACCCGGGAACTGATCGAACTGGCCGCGGGCGCGCAGCGTCTCGGCGCCAGCTTCATGCAGGTTTCTCCACCTTTCTATCACGCCCACACGGAGAGTGACTTTCTGGAATACGTCGCCGCCGCGTCGAATGCGGCTCCCGACGTGGGCGTCATTGTCTACAACACCTATTGGACTAGCCGCGGCGTTTCCAGCTCAATGATTGAACGTTTGCTCGACTTGCCTAATATGGTCGGACTCAAATGGGCCACTCCCGACAGAGGTCAGATGGAGTTCGAATCGGTCGTCGCCCATTTCGCCGATCAACTTGCCGTGATCGACAACCAATGCCGATTCGTCGTCAGCCACTTGCTTGGTGCGTGCAGCATTGAGGTTCACATTTGCAACCATTGGCCGCAGTGGGGAGTCCGCGTGTTTCGCATGCTCGAAGAGCGCCGTTACCAGGAAGTGCAGTCGGAACTGATGAAGGTCGTCGTACCCTACATGCAACTTTGGGCTGAGATGGAGCAGTTCACCAGCGGCGACGGCTACCTCGACAAATTGTGCATGGAGCTCGTCGGACTCGACAGCAGCCGTTGCCGTCCGCCGACGCAGGATGTCCGCGAACGGTTTCGCGAACAAGCGAGACAAATGCTCATCGACACAGGAACACCCGGCGTGAAATGAAGAGTCCATTGTCGCCTTCCGCGGCGGTCGAGATTATTGTTTCGGATCGCGACGCCGGCGGCATTGGAAAGAGTATCCAGCCTTAATGGGGACGGTTTTTCATGGCTAAGCGACCGACCGTGCTGAGATTAGTGGTGAGCCTCACGGTTTGCGCGATCCCGTTGGCGATCGCAGCCGCCGTCTCGTACTCGCAACCTCTGGCTCAAGTGGAGTTCGCGCGAGAGCAAGGCGCTCGACGCGTCGATTGTTTCGTCAAGTACCGGCTCCTCCTGCTATTTCCCATCGGCGAGGACAATGTCGCCAACGTGAAGTCGATTGAGACCGAACGGGTCTCCCAGCACGAATCGGTCGTCGTCGTCAAGGGTGAGGATTACACGCTGGAGCTATTCGCTCCCCATGACGCGAGTCGCGTGCGAGACCAGATTGAGCTGTTCATGAGTGACCGCTCGCGGACGGAGTTGTCGTTCACTTGGTGCCCGAATCTTGTCGTGATCGCGTTTCTAGGAGGTATCGGAGCGCTGTTCGTGACAGTCGTATTGCTGGGGCAGGCGTACTACATGCTGTTGGCGATGGGGATCTTTGGCGGCGCGATCAGTTCGCCGACACTCGACGCGGCTCCCCCCTCGAGAATTACCGAGGCGATGGACGGGTCGGTGAATTTCACAAAGATCGGCGAGTGGCGTCCGGGCGAACGAATCGCCTTGGCCCGCAGACTTCCCGCCTCGGCGCACCTGTTCTTATTCGGGTTT
>JASMLW010000223.1 GCA_030748485.1 Pirellulaceae bacterium | reverse complement strand
TGGCCAATCCCATCTACTACGAAAAGGTGGCCGAGTCGTTACGTAGTGGACTTCGCCAGAAGTCCGGCCCAGAAGTCCGGCTCACGATTGAACTGAAGCAGGGAATTCTGGCGAGTCCCACTTCTACGTGCTGGCCGAGTCGTGACGTAGTGGACTTCGCCAGAAGTCCGGCTGACGATTGAACTGAAGCAGGGGAATCTGGCGAATCCCATCTTCTAACATGCTGGCCGAGTCGTGACGTAGACTTCGCCAGAAGTCCGGCCCAGAAGTCCGGCTCACGATTGAACTGAAGCAGTGGATCCTGGCCAATCCCGCTACGTGCTGGCCGAGTCGTGACGTAGTGGACTTCGCCAGAAGTCCGGCTCAGAAGTCCGGCTCACGATTGAACTGAATCAGGGGATTCTGGCGAATCCATCTTCTACGTGCTGGCCGAGTCGTGACGTAGTGGACTTCGCCAGAAGTCCGGCCCAGAAGTCTGGTTCATGAATGGTTCATCGATACCGCCGCCTGCCGGAACGGCGCTTCGCTGGGTCCGGCCTACTGTAGCCAACTAAATTTGTCAACTCAGCCACGGCCGGCTAAGATGCGGCTGATGGAGGGCCTTTCCGGGGGTGGCCGCTTCATCTTCTCCCGCCCCTCCAGGCGGACGAAAGGGAACAGAAACATGTCACCCATTCACTGTCTCCCCCTGCGCGCGATCACCAGCCGTTTACGTCGAATCGTTCTGATCTCAATGGCTTGCTCGATCGTGTTTGCATTTGTCGCTCCACCGCTCAGCGCGGCGAGCAAGTCATTTCGGGCGAAAGAAGCGGATCGCCTGTTCCGCGAAGCGCTGCGGGAGGAAATGCAGGGCGACAATCACGCGCGCGACGAGTTGCTGGCCAAGGCGCTCAAACAAGTTCCCAATTACGGACCGGCCATGTGGCGATTGGGGAAAGTGAAGGTCGGCGATCGCTGGACGGACGCGGAGGCGGCCGGCGGACAACTGAGCGCCAAGGATCAAGCTGAGTACGCAACCGTGCGAAAGGCGGCGGGGGACGCGCTCGGACAGCTCAACGCAGCCAACTGGTGCCGGTCCCACGGGCTCTGGGAGCAAGAGCGCGCCCATCTGACGCGAGCCCTCGATTTCGCCCCCAACAACACCAATATCCTCAGCCGACTGGGGTTTCGATTTGTCCAGGGTCGCTGGGCTTCCGCACAGCAGCTCCAGAGCGCCGCGCAGTCCATGGCGCAACGAACCCGCTCGTTGAAGACCTGGTTGCCGCCTCTGCAGAAGATCGAACGCGGCCTCAACCAACGCAGCCGGAGAAAGCGCGAAGCGCACGAGAAACAACTGCTGGCGATCGACGACCCCGCCGCGATCCCCGCCCTGGAGATGATGGCGGAGAGTAGCGACCAGAGAGCGAAGTTGGTTGTCGCCGCGCTCGGTGGAATCGACGATCATCGCGCGTCCCTGGCGCTCGCGCGGCTGGCCGTCCGGTCGAATGACATGGAAGTTCGTCGAGCCGCTGCGCAACAACTGCAGACCCGCGACCACGACCATTTTGTGCCCGCTTTGCTGGCCGGATTGGAAACTCCCCTCACCACTCGAACGGTCGCCTATCGCCACGGCGACATCGTGCGCTTCCTGCATAGCTACCAGCGTGAAAACCAGTTCGATCGCGAGCAACTCATCGTCAACTCGGGCGACGCCGACAGCACCAGTGAGGTTGCAGTCAGTGCTCGCAACACACTGACCAACCTTCGCAACGACCGCATCGTGAGCGCGCTGAACATCGCGACAAATCAACAATTGCCCGCCGAAGCACAGCAGTGGTGGAAGTGGTGGAACGACACGAACGAAGTGTTCGTGGAAGGCGAAAAACAGACGATCGTCTCGGGCGCAGTCACCGACATTGAGCAGTTGGTCAGCATCGATCAACAGCGCGAGGCGAGTCGTCTTCGTTTGCAACAAGCCAATCGGTCGACATCCAGTTCGTCGCGGCGGCGGCACGATTGTCTCGCCCCCGGAACGCTCATCTGGACCAGTCGGGGCGCACAACCGGTCGAGCAATTGGCGACCGGCGATCTGGTGCTGTCGCAGGACATCGAATCAGGGGAGCTGAGCTACAAGCCCGTGCTCCGCGCCACGACTCGCCCCGAGTCGACATTGATCCGCATCACGATGGACCACGTCACGATCGAGGCCAGCGGCGGGCACCCGTTCTGGGTCGCCGGTGTCGGCTGGACAAAAGCTCGGGATCTGAAGCCGGGGATGAATCTGTACGGAGCCGACTCTATGCAGACGATCACGGATGTCGGCGAAGGTCAGACGACGGCCAGCCACAATCTGATCGTGGCCGACTTCAGCTCTTACTTCGTTGGTGAGCAACGTATCCTCAGTCACGACAACACGGTTCGTCGCCCCACCAACAACATCCTCCCCGGCTTGAGTAAGGAGTGAGAAGGGAAGCTCGCGCAGCGGCGTCGCACTGACGCCCATGAACTCCACTGACTTTCACAGATCGCCGTCGGTCAGATAATGTGGCCGGCGGCGATCGGCGGTTGGGTCAATCGACCGGCGGGGGAGTCGCGTGTTTGACTCCCAGTTCGTCCAGTTGGCGATCGTCGACGCCGCCCGGCGCTTCGGTCATCATGTCGGTCGCCCGCTGCGTCTTGGGGAAGGCGATGCAATCGCGGATATTGTCGAGACCACCGAAGAGCATCACGAATCGGTCGATGCCCAAAGCGATGCCCGCGTGCGGAGGGGCTCCGTATTGCAGAGCGTCGAGTAGGAATCCAAACCGTTCGCGAGCCGTCACTTGATCCATGCCGAGCAGGTCGAACACCACCTGCTGGGTCGCGCTGTCGTGGATTCGCACGGTGCCGCCCCCGGCCTCGGATCCATTGATGACCAGGTCGTAGGCTTGAGCGCGGCAGGCTCTCGGTTCATCGCGCAGTCGGTCCAGATCCGCCGCCCGCGGAGCCGTAAACGGATGGTGCATTGCGACCCAGCGATCTTCTTCCTCGTCGCGCTCGAACATCGGAAACTCGACAACCCACGAGAAGTGCATGGCCTGGGGATCGTACAGTTCCAGCTCGGCTCCCAAGCGTTTCCGCAACCCGGCCAGCGCTTTGCAAGTGACGTCGTAGTTGTCGGCGACGAACAGCAACAAGTCGCCCGGCTCGGCTTCCATCCGCTCCTTAAATTGAGCGAGCAGTTCATCGCTGAAGTTCTTTGAGATCGGCGACCACAAATGCCCCTCGGGTTCAACGCGAAACCAAGCCAGCCCCTTCGCTCCGAAGTCTTGCTTCACGTACTCCGTCAGTTCGTCGATCATTTTCCGCGAGTAGTTCGGCGCGGCTCCCTTGGCGTTAATCGCTCGCACTCGGCCACCGCTATCGACGGCTCCTTTGAAGACGCGGAACTCGGCCTGCGCGGCGAGATCAGAACAGTCGATCAATTCCA
>JASMLW010000222.1 GCA_030748485.1 Pirellulaceae bacterium | reverse complement strand
GCGGCAATGGATATGGCGCGACCGGCATCGGCACCGCCGTGGGGAAGTGGGAGGAATTGCGCGAATAGCCGGGCGACTGCTCTCTCGGGCGCTCACGCAATGATCTCCGCGCTCACGCAATGATCTCCGCGCTCACGCAATGATCTCTTCGATCGGCTCGCCAAACTCGATATCTAATCGCTTGTGGCTGGGCAGTTCGAGTCGCCGGGCGTCCAGACCCAACTGTCGCATCAGAGTTGCGTGAACGTCGGTCACGTAGTGTGGTTGATCGATGGCGTGAAACCCGATCTCGTCCGTCGCGCCGTGGACCACGCCGCCCTTGATGCCGCCGCCAGCCAACCAGACGGAGAAACCGAAGGGATGATGGTCGCGGCCGTTGGAGCTTTGCGATCCGGGCGTGCGCCCGAACTCGGTGGCGAACACGACAATCGTCTCGTCGAACAAACCCCGTTGTTTCAGATCGTTCAACAGTCCCGCGATGGGGCGGTCGACCTGCCCCGCCAGTTTCGAATGGCTGGCCTTCAGGTTCGAGTGCGAATCCCAAGCGCCCGCGGCTCCGGCGCCGTGCATGATCTGAACGAATCGCACGCCTTTTTCGACCAGGCGTCTGGCGGAAAGGAGTTGCATGCCAAACGGTTTCGTTGTCGCATCGTCCAGTCCGTAGAGCCGCTTGGTCAATTCGGTTTCCTGCGCGAAGTCCATGACTTCGGGCACGGCCGCCTGCATGCGGAACGCCAACTCGTACGACTTGATCCGCGCCGCTAGAGCTGCATCCGCCGGGTTCCGCTCACGGCTGAGTCGATTGAGCCGATTCACCAAATCGAACTCGATCCGCTGTTCGTCGGTCGTGAGATCCAGTTCGGGTTTGGCGAACGGCAGCGGATTCTTTGGGTCGACCTTCAATGGAACAGCGTCATAAGCGGGACCCAGGTAATGTCCATCACGGACGTCGAAGTAGCGAGGTCCCATGTTGACGAACTGCGGCAAGTTGTCGTTGAGCGATCCCAGGCCGTAGTTGATCCACGCTCCAATTGTTGGAAAGCGCCCGTCCAGCGTGTGGCGGCCGGAGTGAAACTGCACTTGGGCTCCGTGATTGTCGTCGGTCGTCCACATCGAACGCACGAAAGCGATGTCGTCGGCGCACGACCCGATATGGGGGAACCAGTCGCTGATCTCCGCTCCGCTTCGGCCGTACTTCTTCGAGCCGACCTGCAAGCCGTAGATCTTGTTGCGCTGCTGCCCGTTGGCGTCGTTGACGACGACCACGCGCACCTTCTTCAATCGCTCGGGGTCCTGGACGTCACTCCAAGGCGTTTCATTGATCGATTTCCCGGCGTACTTCGTCAGCATCGGCTTGGGATCGAAACTCTCCATGTGGCTGACGCCACCGCGCATGAAGAGCCAGATCACACTTTTCGCCTTGGGCGCGAAGTGCGGCTTGCCGTCGGGCGGCCGCCAACCCTCGGCCGCTGGGGCGTCGCGTTGCGCCAACGAGGCGAGCGCCAAGCCGGCGGCTCCACCCGCAAGACTCTGGAAGAATGATCGGCGTGGGAGAGTGTTCATCGGTTCGCTCAACGAATGGTCAGGAAATCGTTGTGGTTGAGCAACGCGTGGACAAGATTCTGTCGCGCGCGTCGTTTGACTTCGTCTGCGGGACGTTCCTTGAGCAACTCAGCCGTCTCGCGGAGCGCCGCGACACAGGCGTCGAGTTCCTCGTCCGACGGCAACGTGCAGAGCGCCCACTCAAATGCCAGTGTCGCGAATTGGCGGTCCGCAAGCCCCGGCGAGTGTTGCTCCAAACGCTCGGCCAAGCGGCGAGCCATCGTCATCGACAACTTGCTGTTGAAGAGCGTTAACGCTTGTTGGGGCACGATGCTCTCCTGCCGTCGGTAGCAGCGAAAAATGTCGGCGTTGTCGAACATCACCAGGAACGCGTCCTCGTCGTCCCGCGAATGGGTGAAGTAAAGACTGCGGCGGCTGGTCAGCGGCTGTTGCTTCGGACTAATGGTCGGTCCGCCGATCTGCGAGCTCAGCGAATTGGACAAGTGCAACAAGCTGTCGCGGACGACTTGCGATTCCATTCTCATCGGTCGGCGGCGCCAGTAGAACTGATTCTCCGCATCCGCCTCCACCGTGTCCGCGTCCGCGCCGAGCGTGGAACTGCCAAGTCGATAGGCTTGGCTGGTCATGATGACGCGGTGCAGATGCTTCATGCTCCACCCGCTCTCCATAAACTCGACCGCCAGCCAATCGAGCAGGCGATGTTGGGGGGGCGACGCGGTCCGGCGGCCGAAGTCGGTCATCGCCGCGACAAGTGGTTGCCCAAAGTGTCTCGTCCACATGTGATTGACGGCGACTCGAGCCGTCAACGGATTGCGTGGATCGACAACCCAGCGTGCAAACGCAGCTCGCCGCCCGGTCGACTTCGTGGGAAACGGTTTGCGCCGGTCGGCGTCGGATTCCGCCGGGCCCTCGAGCGCTTTCAAGGCGACGCGGAGTGTCGTGTAGGAACGCCCGGGTTCTTTCAGTTTCGCACGAGCCATTTCCAGCGTCTTCTCAGCGGCCGCCGATTTGGTTTGGGCGGCTTTGCGAGTCTTGTCGGTCGACGCGGCCAACTCGGCCTTGGCGGCCACCAACTTCTCTTCGGCTTCCGCCAGCTCATAGCGACGCGCGGCGATCGCCGCCTGGCCGATGAGCTCGTCGACTTCTTCAGCCGCGGCGCCGCCGAATCGAGCCGCATCGGCGGCGTGCGCTGTTTGCAAAACGGCGGGACGGAGTTTCACGCGGCGCAGTTTCGCCTCAGCCAACGCCACGGCGCTCCGCGCCGCAGCGACCGTCGCCACCGGCTTGGAATTCGAATTCGCCTCTACCATCGCGTGGGATGTCGGCAAGGCTCGAGCCGTAAACTCGTCGAACTCGGCGGTCGCGTCGTAAGTGATCAGTTCCAGCTTTCCGGGTTCTCGTTTCAGCGGTAAGCGATACGCCAGCTGGTGTTTTCCATCGATGGCGACGTTGACCAGTGGTCCTCGCACGGCGATCTGCAGTTCGTACGTTTCGTTCAGTTTGACAGGTCGTCCGAGGTTCGCCGCCAGCGGGTATTGTTGGCCGGCGCCATCCTTGTAGGACACCTGGACTTTGGAGCCCGGTTGCACGGCGCTCATGTAGACCATCTTCTCGCGCCCGTCCGCGACATCGAAGGCGACGCCGACCGACTTCCACATTTGCCCGCCCGTCGTTTGAAACTTGAGCTTGGCGATGAAGTCGGCTGGATGGTTCTTCGTCGAGGCTAGTTTGGAGCGACTGGCCATGACGGCGGATTGGACCGCGACGCCGTTCTCGAAACTCCATTTGCCGGGTCCGATCTTCCAGACCTCCAGCGGCTTGTCGAAGTGGTCGACGATGAATGCATCGCCGCTCGCCGGCTCGGCCTTGCCCGCGGTTTGATCGACGACTTTGGTTCGCGCGGCGTTGGCCAACGCTTCACCGGCGACCTTCACAGCTCGCTCGCCGTTCGCGATTTCCGCAGTCGCCTTCTGTAGGTGGTCCTCTAGCACGAATGGCTGTAGTGACGGGAGGTGCGCAGCGGGCGGCAGGTTGATCTCCTGCGGATTCCACTCGCCGAAGCGGAGCACTTCGGGAACGGCGGGAGAAATCGGCTGCGACTTGTCAGGCGCTTGGGGATTGCCGCGAATGTGCAGGTAGGTCGTCGCGTCGGGATGCGCGTCGAAGACTCGCGGTAAGCCGTTCTGTTCCAGGTCGGTTGCGCCCGGCGCGGGGTCGAGTCGAACTTGGTGAGGCTCGAAGATCGCCCGCAGTTGGTAGTAGTCGACCTGAGAGATCGGATCGTATTTGTGGTCGTGGCACTTCGCGCAGTTGATCGTCAGTCCGAGCAGCGCCTTCGACGTGTGCTCGATGGTCTCGTCTAACCAAGTCGTTCGATTGAACAGGTAGTAGTTGCGGGCGAGGAATCCGGTGGCTCGCAACCGCTCTCGATCCGTCGGCGAAATCTCGTCGGCCGCCAACATGTCGGCGACCATGCGATCGTAGCCGGCGTCATCATTCAACGACTCGATAATCCAATCGCGCCAGTGCCAGATGTGTTTCTGGCTGTTCCGCAGTTGCTTTCCCAAACCGAACCAATCCGTATAGCGCCAGACATCCATCCAGTGGCGTCCCCAACGCTCGCCGTACCGCGGGTCGGCCAGCAGTTGGTCGACGACGCGCTCAACCGCATCTGGGTGTCGATCAGCTAGAAACGCCGCCACCTGAGATGGAGTTGGCGGGACTCCGATCAGGTCGATGTAAATCCTTCGCAACAGTAACCGCCGATCGACGGGCGCCTGTGTTTTGATGTTGTGGCGGCGACGTTGCTCGTCCAGCAACGCGTCGACCGGGTGCCCGCCCGGTGGCAGGGGGGATGGTCGCACAGGGAGTTGAAAGGCCCAGTGGTCACGTGGAGCTTGTTCCGCTTGCTCACGCTCAGGCCCGGCTGCGCCTGCCGCGATCCAGCGCCGCAGATCGTCAATCTGCTGACCGGTGAGCGGCGCACCTTCAGGCGGCATGCGTTCCGACTTGTCGCTCGCCATCGCACGTGTGATCAACAAACTCTTGTCGACATTCGTCGAGTCGATTGCGGACCCCGAGTCCCCCCCCTGTCGAATCAGCTTGGCCGTGTCCAGCCGCAAGCCGCTCTCCTGCTTCAGGGCTCCATGGCAGGCGAAACAACGCGCCTTCAAGACGGGCTTGACTTTAGCTGCGTAGTCGTCCGCGGCCGGTTCGGCGGCGACGCATTTCAGCGAAAGTGCGATCGCGCCGAAAGCAACGACAAGAACTGACGACGTCTTGAGCGAACGGTCACCGAAGACTCTCGAAGCGTGGCGAGTTGGCGAATGCATGGTCATGCGAGGGGGAGTGATCTGGGGAGGAGGCGGGAACTCTATTGTCGCCGCTCAACAAGTCGGCGTCCAGCTTGCTCGCGGCACGACCACCACTGCGCTATACTGCCCGCAACTCAGCATACTGCCCGCAACTCAGCGCGATCTGTGACGATTTGTCGCGGTCGTGAGTGCATACGGATGGGAGATGAATAGATGGCGATCGGAAAGGTCTCTCCATGGGTGCTTGTCGCTCTTTGCGCCACCGCACTTCTCTCGGGCGAATCAGCGCGGGCTGAGGACGAGCGGCCCAATGTCGTCCTGATCATGGTCGACGACTTGGGGTTCTCCGACGTCGGCTGCTACGGCGGCGAGATCCGCACGCCGCACATCGATCGACTGGCCGCCGAGGGCCTGCAGTTCACCCAGTTCTATAACTGCGCGGTGTGCGTGACGACCAGGTCCGCACTGATGACCGGTCTGCACCCGCGCCGCCGCGATCGAAAGTGGCTGCACGAAGATCAGGTGACAGTCGCCGAAGTGTTGCGAGCAGCCGGGTATCGAACGTCGCTCACGGGGAAGTGGCATCTCGGTTCAACCGCGCCGCGGCGGCCGACTGATCGCGGTTTTGAGGAATACTATGGCGTGGCGAGCGGTTGCTGCAACTTTTTTAACCCGGCCAAGCCAGATCCCGTGTTCTACAACGGCGGCAAGAGTCGCACCTTTCTGCACAACGAGAAGCGAGTTACCGAGTTTCCCGACGACTTCTATACGACGGACGCATTTACCGACCACGCGATCGGTCAGATCGAGAAGTTCGCCCAGGGCGACGCCCCCTTCTTTGTGCATCTCTGCTATACCGCGCCCCACTTCCCTTTGCACGCGCGAGAAGAGGACATCGCCAAGTATCGCGGCGCGTACGACCGCGGCTACTTCGAACTCCGCAAAGCCCGGTTTGCTCGCCAGCGAAAACTCGGTCTCATCGACAAGTCTTGGAGTCTCTCCGCGGCGGACAAGCGGCTGGGAGAATTCCGCTACGACTACGACATCGCGCCATGGGATTCCGTGGAGGATCTCAAGCGCGAACGGCGGCGCATGGAGGTATACGCGGCAATGGTTGATCGAGTCGACCAGGGCATTGGTCGAGTCATGGCGGCGCTGAAGGACGCTGGCGTCGACGACAATACGCTCGTCCTCTTCTTGTCCGACAACGGTGGGTGCGCGAGTTATCCGGCTTACAACGACGCCGAGACGGCGGCCGGGCACCGCGCCTACAACAAGCAGCTTCCCGGCGGCGTCGACACGTACGACTTCTGTGGACCCGGTTGGGGGTGGGCTCAGTGCACCCCGTTCCGGCGATACAAGGTTTGGACGTATGAAGGCGGCATCGCCACTCCACTGATCGCGAGGTGGCCGGCGACGATCGCACCGAAGACTCGGACCGACCAGATCGGCCACGTCGTCGACGTGATGGCCACGTTGGTCGATCTCGGCCGGGCCGCCTATCCGCGGCGGCGGAACGAGCTCGAGATTCCACCACTGGAAGGACTCAGCCTGAGTTCGGTCTTCCGCGGCGAACTGCGCCCCGGTCACGATCACCTCTGCTGGGCGCTCTACGGCAATCGCGCCGTGCGATCCGGCGATTGGAAACTGGTCTGGGGTGTGACCGCGGCCCGCTGGGAACTGTACAACATGGCGAACGATCGCACCGAGACCAAGGATCTCGCGCGCGAACATCCCGAACTGGTCAAACAACTGCGAAACAAATGGATGAAATGGGCGCAGGCGACGGGTGTTCCGCTCGAGCCAAGTGGCACGGGCACTACGAGTGGCAAATGACGGCGGGATCCATCCGCGCCAGCGGCTGATTGTTGCCGAGGGCGTTTACGCCCTCCTCCGCCGCAGGCGGCAAAGGCCCGTGCTTGAGCACGGGTGAACCAGACGTTGCTGCTACAACCAAATGTACCATTCCCGCGCGGCCCCGCGCCACCGCGTTCCACTTCCGCGTCGCCCCGCGCCACCGCGTTCCACTTCCGCGTCGCCCCGCGCCACCGCGTTCCAAAAGCCGAGGGCGGCATAGGCCCGTGCTTGAGCACGGGTGAACCAGGCGTGGCGGCGGCATCCAACGTTCCATTTTCGCGTTGCCGCGCGTCCGCGTTCCACACTCGCGTCGCCCCGCGCCACCGCGTTCCAAAAGCCGAGGGCGTTTACGCCCTCCTTCCGCCGCAGGCGGCATAGGCCCGTGCTTGAGCACGGGTGAACCAGACGTTCCGGCTGCAACCAAATGTACCATTCCCGCGCGGCCCCGCGCCACCGCGTTCCACACTCGCGCGGCCCCGCGCCACCGCGTTCCACACCCGCGCGGCCCCGCGCCACCGCGTTCCAAAAGCCGAGGGCGTTTACGTGTTTACGCCCTCTTCCGCCGCAGGCGGCATAGGCCCGTGCTTGAGCACGGGTGAACCAGACGTCGCGGCTGCAACCAAACGTTCCACACTCGCGTCGCCCCGCGCCTCCGCGTTCCACACTCGCGTCGCCTCGCAAGGATGGGTTGCATGACCACGGCGCGCTCGAATTCGGTGACCCCGGGCGAGTTCGAATTCCATCACACCTGGTCGCGCTGCGTGCAGCGGGCGTGGCTGCTGGGTGTCACAGGAAGAACTACGGGCGTTGCCCACGCGGCACGCCGTCGAATTCGATGAGGGGGATGTTCGGGATGGATCGGTATTGTTGTGCCCTTTCAGGGCGACGGTCCGGGGGATTTCCGTACCCAGGGCGGCGCTTCGCGGCTATGCCGCTGCGCTCTGCCCTGGGCTATCATGTGATTGCCCCTTTCGGGGCGGGA
>JASMLW010000221.1 GCA_030748485.1 Pirellulaceae bacterium | reverse complement strand
TACCCCACGACATGATTTCACACTTCATCTCGGCCGCATCGACCAAGGCCATGGCCTTGCGAGCGGGCGTAAAGCCGCCGCAAACGGTGACATCGGTGCGGGCTCGCGACCACGCTTTGGTGCGGAGAGCCTCACCGAACGCGGGTAGGTCTTGAATCCAGTTGCCAGACGGAACAATCGGAACGTTCACGCGACTGGTCAGATCGCGATAGCCCTCCAAGTCATAGTCGAACAACGGCGCCTCAAACCACTCGAAGTTCAAGTCTTCGAGTTCGCGCGCCACGCGAAGTGCATTTTCACGGTCGTAGTTATTCTCGACATCCAGCATGAACACGGCGTCGGGAAACTCCTTGCGGGCGGCTCGGGAAAGCTCCAGATCTCGCGGAGGGTCGCACCAGCAGTGGAACTTGACGGCTCGAAACCCTTCTTCCAACGACTGTTCGATGAATCGCAAATAGGCGGGTACGTCTTCGAACATCGGCGTACTGGCGTACGACGGAATTCGATCGCGGGCGCCGCCTAGCAGTCGGTATATCGGCTGATTACACAGTCGCCCGAACAGATCCCAAAGCGTAATGTCGATCGCCGCCAGCGCCTGCGGCGGCAGCGGGAAAACTCGCGGCCACAGGCTCTTCCAAATCGTCTCGCGTTCAAGCGGGTTGCGACCGATGAGTTCGGGGATCAAATGCCGCAGTGTTTCGGCCGTGTAGCGATCGAAGTCGTGCGACGTATAGTTCGAAACCGCGCCGACGCCTTCGACTCCCTCGTCGGTCGAGATCCGCACGATGGTGCAGGTCATGTATTGTTCGGGCAAATCGTGCGACCAAGTCCATCGCTGAACTTCGGGGGCGACGACTCGGACTTCAACTCGATCGATCTTCACGCAATCCTCCGGTTACCTCGAGGGCGTGATTCGACCGTGATGTCCATTGCCGCTGGCGTCGGCCAACTTGTCCCGCGAAGCAGCGTCAAAGCTCCACAGCGCGACCGCGTCGCGATACAGGTTTCCGGATTCGGCTCTGACCGAAATCGGCAGCGCGCTGGCAAACAGAAAGACTGCACATTGCAGCGCGGGCATTTGAGTTGCGTCGCGTTTCATTCTCGTTTGCTCCTCGTGGAAGAACGGCCGCTGGGGAGTCTCCGAGTCACGATTATCCAGCCGCACGGGAGGTAACTCAACCACGACAACACTCAAGTCGCACTCCGGCGCCAGTCACCTCACCTTGTCGCTCGTCATGAACCGACATCCAACTGGCGTCGCTAGTCGGTCCAGAGTGAATAGAGATCGGCGTTGCGGAGTTGAATCCGCAGGCGTACCTTTCGCCCTTTCAATTGACCCCAGGTGGCATCGCCCCGCCAAGTGACTGTCTGTTCCACAGACTGGCCGCGAAGAGGGACGCTGCTGCTGAGGTCGAATCCGCGGATGGGATTGCTGTCTTCGTCCAGCACTTCAACTTTTGTGTTTCCGCCTTCGTGCATGTCGACGTTCAGCATCAGTTCATCGCCAGTGACCCCGAAGGGTTTAGTGGTGAGCTGTCCGGCCTTCTCTCCTGCCCTCAACGAGACGAAGCCGTCGCGGCGCAACACGGCAAGACACATCGCGCTGTGCGTATCCTCCAACCAGTCGGCTCGTTCGGATTCGCTTAGTGTCTCGGGATCGCGAGGGCCGCCGTCGGGCCAGCGGGAGTGTTGAGGAACACGACGTTTCAGTCCGCCATAGTAGAAACGCACTTCATCCGCGTGCTGGATGATGCCGTTGTAAGCCGCCAGTTGCAGGCGGTCGTAGTTGCCGACAAGTCCTTTCGTCAGCGGCGACGGTTCGAGAAACGGCTGACGGTCGCCAAGCCGCCGCCACTCCTTCAAGTCGCGGCTCATCGCCAGCTGGATCAGATTGAAGCCGTCCGCATTGGAGCGTTCGGGCAGCCGTTGCCCAGTCGGGTAATAGGCGGTGATCAGACCGAGATAGATTCCCTCGTAGGGTATGACGCCGAAGTTGTAACACTCGGCCTGCCACGTTGGGACGTGACGCTTTCCTTCCGGCCGCCGCCAGCCAATCGCTGGATCGGGATCGATGAACAGCGGCTTGGCCAGCGCGGGATTGGCCAGCCGGCGGCGAATGACGTCGACGGCCATTTTCTGGTCGCGCTCCTTGTCCATGCCGAACATGAATCGCGGCTTCGACCAGTTGACGAAATCACTGCTAAACGAAACGTCATAGGATCGGCCGACGGTGTCGGGATTTGGCCGCTTCAGCATCGCCATGAACTGTCGCTTCTCGCGATCGAAGGCCATCGTGCCAGCGTCAGCGGAGGGCAGCCGGGCGTCCAGTTTTCGCCAGTGCAGACAATCCGGGCTCACCACCGGCACGCGGCCGCCGGGAACGGTCAGCAGTCCCTTGTAGCGCCGCTTCGGATCGGGATCGTCCAGATCGAAGACAACATGCACAAGGCGGCGATTGTCCGGCGTGGGGAAGAGGTTGTTTGCTTTCGAGCCCTCGAATTCAACCAGCCCCAATTCTGGTTTCTGCCAATGAACGCCGTCCTTGGAAATCGCCAGCGCATAGCGGTTGCGCTGGCCGCGCTTGTCATAGCGGCATTCATAAACCTGTTTGAAGACGCCTTCATCCGGGATCCACATCGGCGGCGAGAACACGCCGATATAAACACCTTCCCACGGCTGTTCGGCCTTCAACACCGGCCCCCGCTTCACCGGCTGGTGCATCTTCCGAGTCAGCCCGCGCATGCGGTCGATCATGAAGTCGTCAAGAAACAGACGCCGGCGCGAATCGAGACGAATCGGTTCGTTATCCTCCGCGGCTCCGGCGGAGACCGAGACGAAAGAGACGACGATTAGCGTGGTGAACAGCGCGAGGTTTTTCATGGGCCAGTCCTCTAAAGTCCACCGACTCTTGGATCGCCTCTTCGATCGCATCATATTCACCTTATCAATCGGCCATCGCCTCGCGGAGCTTCAGGATCGCAGTGGCATCGTCCGACCGACCGAGGGTTACTTCGCCGCCCGCCGGAACAGTCAGAACGGCGAGGACAAACAGGCCCAACCACGACGATGACTTCACGGGCGACGCTCTCCTTCGCGTTTTGGAACATAGTGATACCCAACGTCGACCGTCCCCGTGTCGCGCGCTTGATCGGTGCGAGTTGTGAATTCATCGAGACCCCGGAAAGCGGCGGGCTCGGCGCCTGCGTCGATGCAAGGGCTGTTTGCTTTCTGCCCAGCGGCTGTGTGGCCAAGGTAGAAGCTACCGCTCGATCCCTTCGTGAACAGTGGATCGGTGTTGAAGTTCCCGCCTTTGTCGGCGACTTCCGCTAGAGTTTTAGATTGGACGCAGCAATGTCGCAGTGAAGGCTTGGCGGGCGACTCGAACAGCAACGTCTGGCGGTTGCCCCAGAGCACCGAATTCACGATCAGCGGCGATGCCTGCCCGCGCAGTGCGATCCCCGCTTTGGCCCCACCGGTCACCGTAGATCCAATGATGCGGACGCTCGAACTTCCAAAGATGCTAATCGCATGGTCGAAAGCCGATTCGCCGCCCGCATCGACGAGAACGTTGTCGAGCGTGAAACTGCCGGCCTGCGCATTGATGTTGATGTGTCGCGCTTGCGTGTTGGTTATCCGAACCGTCGTGTCGTCGAGCGGCTGCGGCTTGCCGGGTTCCGGGCGGTTCTTTTCGCCGTACTCGTAACCTAGGTGAATGACGCCGAACCGACCGCCGACAATCTCGACGTTTTCCAGTGGGCCGTAAAACAGAATGGGAGCCGGGCAGACGACGTCGATCAGGCGTACGTCGGTTAGGCGGTTGGTGGGAAAACGATCTCGCGGAGCGCTGTGGCTGTAGATGCCGTACTTGCCGCCGACGTTCGCGATCTTGACGCGACGAAGTTCAATATCGCGAGAGACATCGATCGGCCCGGCGGTCCAGTGGTTTCGGATACCGAACGCGTTGCCGCGCGGGACGTTGGTGACAGAACAGTCGACGACGCGCACGTGGCGCACACCGTCCTCGATCTCCCAGGCGTTGCCGGTCGATTTGGGAGCGTCGCGGGCGTGACAATTGATGAAGCGGATGTTGGTGGTGATCGCCTTCGAACCTTTGTCGGCGTCACCGCTGGCGTCAAAGGCGTCCTCGGTCCAGTCTTCAATCACACAATCGCACGCCTCGCAGTTATTGGAGCCGGCCCCAAAGTCCAGGCCGACAAACGCGCGCACGATCTTCACGTCTCTCACCGCTACGCCATCCGCGCGTTCGACCACGATCGCTCGCGGATTGTAGAAGTCTTTCTGGCTGTAGATGTTGGCGTCGATTATCAATCCGTTGATGCTCACGTTCTTGATGCGCCGTCTTCTGTCTCCCGTCACGAGAATCACATGGACCTGACTCTCGGTCGCCCGTTCGTTCATCGTTCCGTTGGCGGCTCCGTCGGCGAGCTTGATGGTCGCACCGCTGCCGGAGAGCTTCACATTGCTGGACCGAATGACGATCGTCCCGCCCACGACGTACGGTTGGCCGCTCTTGGGAAAGCGGACAACGCCGCCGTCCTTTGAGACCGCATCAATCGCTCTTTGAATTGCTTTACGACAATCCGTCTTGCCGTCGGCAACCGCGCCGAAGTCGTTGACGCGCACGTCTCGTTTGGCTTGCTGAGCTTGCTCGCCTGGCGCCCTGCCCACCGGCTCAGGAGAATCGTCTGCGGTCGCACGGCAGGTGGCCAGGGCGGCGAGCGCGAGAATCGCGAGCATCCGCATGACGAGTCGCTCCGGTTGTGCTTCAGGCAATAATCCAACGGCGCAACGCGCCGAACCAACCGCGAGAGTATAGCAAGCGGTTGCCACGTTCACCTCATTGCACGAACCAAACAAGAAGCGAGGTTCGACCCTTGGTTTCACATTCGTCGGCGAAACCTCGATCAATCGTCGGTGTTTCAATCCAGTCCGTTAAAACTGGAGCCCGCCATGCGTTTCACACTGCAGCAGTGGCTCGTCGCCGCGCCTTTAGCCGCGCTGACGCTCGGTTCGGCGCTGCGATTCTACAACCGGCTTGGCATGCTTGGCTTGATCACGCTCGGCCTGTTATTCGCGTGTTTTTCCGTTCTGATTTGGCGGTTGGTATTCAACCAGAGACATCGATGGACGGCTCGCATCTGCGCTGTGCTCGTTTTTGGATTCGCCGTGCCGCTCAGCGTGCTCCCGTACGAACGATACGGCGGCTTCGCTATCTACGCTGATTCGCATTCCAATTCTCGGATGGCGGTTCGGGTTCGAAGAGAGGTGGCCCAGCGACGGGCTTTCGATGCCGTAAAGATCACACATCACAATCCCGGCGGAAGGTGCGGCGCGTGGCTGGAGGTCTCTGGTCGTGTTCGAACCGATGCGGACAGGATTGAGCTGGAGCACACAATTGCCGATGAGTACAATTGGCACGTCGAATGGAACATCGCTGTAGAGAACTGAGCGACCTTGTCGCGGATGTGACGGTCGCGTTGTCCTTTGAGGCCGCCGATCTCGCGACAATTGCGAACGTCAGTGCGCCTGCGAAAGAAAATATGTGCTTAGTGCCTTGGTGTCTTCGTGCGAGATATTAAGGAGAAGACGATAGAGTTCGCACAAAGGCACGAAGCCACGAAGAACAGGACCTAGCTGGCTGGCCACTTTCTGTATGGACGAGTAGCGGTGCTCGACGCCGAATCCGCCCGACGTCGCAAAGCGTCTCGTCAATCAGCAGCAAGGCCGCTCTTTCAAGAGCCGGACTTCATGTAGTCGACCGTCAGCAGGCGATTCGTCTCCACGTCGGTCACCGTTTGCAATGACCGATTCGGCCATTGAATCTCGACACTCACCGGGCCCTTGTGGTCGCCCAGCCCGAAGTGCAGCGTCAAGTCGCTCTGATTCCCCTCGCCCGTGCCGGCCTCGACTTGCCGAGTCACCGTCTTGTCGCCGAGCTTGACGCGGACTTGAGCGCCGATCGCCGAACGATTGATCGTCTTGCCGTCTCCGTTCAACCGCATCTTCAGCCAGGCATGCGACGCGCCCTGATTCTGAAACAACTTTCCCGCGGCTGTGAGGTCGAGGTCGCCGTCGTTGTCATAGTCGGCCCAGGCGGACTGGTAGGTAGGCGGCAATCCAGCGAGGTTCGCGGCAGCCGTCACATCCTTCACCGCGAATTCACCGTCGCTGCGAAACAGAACGGAATTATTTCGGCGGCCGAAGGAAGCAACGCCGTAGACGGTCGTAAAGAACAGATCGAGGTTACCGTCGTTGTCGTAGTCGGCGACGCTGGTCGAAGCGTACGACTCCTGATAATGGACGCCGCACGGACCCAAGTCCTCGAACTTGAACCCTTTCTCCTCGCCAAGATTCTTGAGAAACCGCGACTTGGGTTGATCGCCGCGGCCATCCACGTGGGCAAAGTTGCCTGCGAACAAATCAATCAACCCGTCGCTGTTGAAGTCGCCCCACGAGGCGCCGATCGAATGCCCCCCGCCAAAACCGGGTTTGGTGGCGATCACGCCGTACTCGCCGGCAACTTCTTTCAAGCCGCCTTTTCCATCGTTCAGCCACAACAGGTTCGGCTGCAATCGATAGTTGGATACGTAAACATCCACATCACCGTCTCGATCGAAGTCGCAAGCGGTCACGCCTCGCGTCGCATGATTCCCCTCGCTCCGCTCGATGCGAAAACTCTTCCCGCCTTCGTTGATGAGGACCAGTAGCGATTGCTCGCTGCCCTCGTAACCTCCCACGAACAAGTCGACAAACGCGTCGTTGTTCAAATCGGCCCACACGGCGCCTCGCGAACCGATTCGCGGCAGCGCCGGCAAGGGAACTTCGACAAACTCCTTCCCGCCGTCATTTCGAAACAACTTCATCGACGACCAGGAGAACAGATCCACAAAGCCATCGTTGTCGAAATCAGCGGCGACCGCCGAGCCAGGAGCCAACTCGCCAAGTCGAGTGAACGACTTCCCCTGGTTGTTCTTCCAAACGGCTCCGGCACATACGTCCACCCAGCCGTCGTTATCAAAGTCGGACCAACACACCGCCCCGCCGCCGAGTTGCAGGCCCGCACTTTCACTCACATCTTTATAAACGACAGGCGAATCTTGAGCGTTCGCCGTTTCGGCCAACAGCAACAGGCACACGAACAGGCTGGCGGCGCGAATGGCGTACATCATCAGCTCCCGGCAAGAGATGCGTTTTTGAGTACGGGAATCTTAACGCTGCAAGCGGCTCAAATGAACCAGCCGGCAAGCGCCCCGTCGATCGCGCCCGCCATTCGTAAATGGCAGTTGATTCATGCGAATTCGCGATGCGACGCCTCCCGACCGGCGGACAATGACTAGAATCAGTGTTTGGCTTTCGTTGCCCTCAGCCTTCTCCGTCCTCCAATTAGAGAACAAGCGCCGATGAAACTCCACATACTGATGCATCTTGCACGTTGCGCCGTTGCCGCCTTTGCATTGCTAGTCGCCAGCGCGACCTTCGCTGCGGAGCCACTGAAGGTCTATATCCTCGCGGGGCAGTCGAACATGGTGGGCCATGCGCGGGCTCACACAATCGCCACGCTCTATGCGTCGGACACTCCGCGCGATCAGGAGTTGGTGAATCTGGTAATTCGAAAAGACGGCGGCGTTTCTCGCCAAGCGCTGGAGGAGCAATTAGCACGAGGTAGAAAGCTGGACGAGTTAACGGGCGGCATCTCCAACAGCAAGATCAAGGCGATGAAGGAAGGCCCCGAGAAAAAGGCCGTCGAAGCCAAGGTCAAACAACTGAAGAGCGAGCACGAGGCGTATAAGAAGAAGGTCGCCTCGACCTGCGTCGTTTCAGATCGCGTATACATCAGCTCGATTGCTGACCGAAACAAGCGGTCGGGCAAGTTGGGCGTGGGATACGGCGGCTCCGGCGAAAAGATCGGCCCCGAGTACGCCTTTGGACTCACACTGGCGAAGAAGATCAGTGGCCCGATCCTGCTGATCAAGACGTCTTGGGGCGGCAAATCCCTCAACTACAATTTTCGACCGCCCTCGGCCGGTCCTTACCAGTTGAACGAAAAAGAAAAGTCGAGCGACAAGGCGGACGACATCAAGAAGAACGCCAGCCTGAACTACCGAATGATGAACGAAGCCGTTCACGAAGTCCTCAACAATCTGCCAGAGAATCACCCGGCTTATGATGCGAAAGCGGGCCACGAGATGGCCGGGTTCGTCTGGTTTCAAGGATTCAACGACCAGTTCTCACCCGAATTCCGCGACAACTACAAAGACAACATGATCGCGTTCATCAAGGATGTGCGAGCCGAGTACAACGCGCCTCAAATGCCGTTTGTCATCGGCGTTCTGGGGACGGGCGTGACCGCGGAGAAGGTCGCCGGAAACCAAGTCTCCGTCGGCCAACGGGAAGCCGCCAAATCACTCGGCTTAAAGAAACGCGTCGCGGCGGTGGAGAGCTACCTCGAGTACTCGCACTACTCCAACAAGGTGTTTCAAAAAGGTTGGCCCGAGCATTATCACGAGTGGGACACGGTGGGCAGCGACCGCCCCTATCATTACCTCGGGAGCGGAGCCTTCTTCGTCAGGCTGGGCGACGCTTTCGCCAACTCGATGTTCGAATTGACACCGAAGTAAAGCCAGTTGTCGCGTTGAGGATTTCGCAACAAGCAGTCATCGACCGTGAGAAACAGACAACAGAGTACTTGCTCCATCCCTGGGTCAGCTCGCATCCGTTCCCAGCGGTGCTTCCTCGGCTGTCAGCGGAAGACGCCAAGTTCCTCACGGGCGTCGCTCGATTCCGAGGCGGGATCATGCAGACCCAGGCAGCCCCCATCGAGAAAAGCGGCCACGTCTGGGCTCACCCACTGCTCGATCACTTCCGACTCTATTTCCGCATGAAGCTGTATGACGACAAGACGCTCAACGTGGACGAAATGCTCAATGAGTACTACGCGAAGTTCTACGGCCCCGCTGGTGAACATGTCCGCGAGTTTATCGAGGCGTTGGAGAATCGTTGGTGCGACACGGGCATCGCAACGGCCGCGGGCGCGCACGCTTCTCAATACGCCAGCGATCCGCGCGTCTGGTGGAAGTTCCTCGGCACACCCGAATTCATCGAGAGACTTGAGGGACTCTTGGAAAACGCCAAGAACGCGGCCCCTGCGGGAACGGTCTACGCGCGGCGCGTCGACTTGATCGACAAGGGGCTACTGAAGCTGATCCAGAGCAATCGTCGAAACTACCTCGACTCGGCGCGGAACGCCGGCGCTCGCTAACGTCCGACCGCCGCGCGCGCGAAACCACGTCCATGGTCGGCCGACCACTAGACGCGCCCGACGCCAAATCGCCCCCGACTGGGTTTTAGAAAACTGCCTTTCCGTTCCGTAGACCGCCGTCGCGAAACCCATAATTGATAAACCGGCCAAGGAGTCCCTCCCCGTTTTTGTCCGTGCGGCGACGAGACTGCGCGCTCCCGCTCACTTACTTACTTTTCTTTCGATCGATGAGAAAGACGATGATGCCGCCGACTAGCCCCATAGCTGCTCCAGCCAACATCATCACGACCGCAGGCACTTCGGAATCCCAAAGCGCCGATCGCAGAACGTAACATCCGGCAATGGGGCCGATAATCGGCGCAAGCCAACCTGGAAATGACATTCTCTGCATCGGACCTCTCCGAAATATGGGGAGTCGCGATTGTATCGCATGATCTTGGTGGGTTAATGTAGAGGCGGTTTCAAAACCTTGTACGATGGCCTTGGAAGGCGCCTTGGAAGGCCATCGTACGGCAAGACATCGGTTTTGAAATGCGCTCTAGTCATTCCCTCGGAAGGCTGCGTAACTCGGCTGCCTGTTCGGGGCGTGCGGTCAGTGGGATCCTAAGTCATGACGGAAGGCGGAATCCTAGAATAACCCGAATCCATGATAGTTCTCCGCGTGACGAGGATTGCGGCGAGTCGAGTGGTGGACGCCCCAAAAAACGCCCGACAACCGTGAATCTCTGGCGACCGCGCAATAGAATCCGCCAAGGAAAACAGCGTTGCACAAGCGACAAAGTTCAACGCTCGGTCTATCCATCCGCCTCCTACCGCTCGATAGATCGCAATTCTTTATGCGGCTGAATTATGGGTGTCACCAAACCAACTCGTATGATCTGGTGGGAACCGCGGTGGAGCTACTTCCCACGCGAATTCCGCGAGTTTCGTTCAGTGTTCCGCCTTCGATCATGGCTGCGCATTGTCGTTGTGTCCGCTGTCGTGGTTGTTGCGATCGCCGTGCTCGCAAATGTCCTCATGCCCGGCCTTCAATTCAATTGGCTCGGTGCTTTCGCCATAAGCGTCGCTGCAATCGCCGGCATCCTGCTTGTATTCCTGGTTCTTTCAATCACGATTCCACCGCTCGTCTTCATCACCAGAAGCCGATTCGGCTGGTGGTGGCCCCCCCTACTCCACGAGGGCTTCTCATACTACAAGTGTTCCGACTTGCAGTCGGTTACCGTCACCCTGCGTGATGACGGCAAACATTATCTCCGCTTTCGGACGAAACGGTTCTGCAAACGCATCGGCCTGTCTCCTCGTGTCAACCTCAGCCAGTTGCTTGATTTGTTCGGCGATCAACTGGTCGTGCGAGATCGCCGGCGACACTCAACAGAGACAACTCGTTAGCGGATCAGCAGAGAAACGGGTGGGGACGCCACATGACAAGAGACAATTGACCTCGCGTTTCGGGCGTGTAGATTCTCCGCGACGTGAAGAGGCTTGCCTCGAGCCAAGCGTTACCGGCGAGCGCCCAAAACGGCGAACAACCGTGAATCTCTGGCGACCGCGCAATAGAATCCGCCAAGGGAGACACGGTCGCCCCAGCGACAAAGTTCAACCCCCGATCTATCCGCCAAGAATTGACGATGGCCGAAAACGAAATCCAACAGGTGGCAAACGTTCTCGCCGAGGCGGACAGCGTCTTGTTCATTACCGGGGCTGGCGTATCCGCGGATTCGGGGCTACCTACATACCGCGGTGTTGGCGGTCTCTACAACGATGACGAGACCGAGGATGGCGTAGCCATTGAAGACGCTCTCAGTGGCCCAATGTTTGCGGCTCAACCTGCACTCACTTGGAAATACCTTTGGCAAATCGCGTCCGCATGCCGGCGCGCCTTACCAAATCCCGCTCACAACATCATCGCCGAGATCGAATCAAAGAAACGAGAAGTCTGGGTGGTCACGCAAAACGTTGATGGATTACATAGAGCAGCGGGATCCAAGAACTTGGTTGAGGTTCACGGCCACATTTACGATCTGTTTTGCGCGAAGTGCGGATTCGGAATTAGCGCAACCGAACTGCTGGGTAACTTCAAAGCGGCGCCTGACCTGCCTCCGATTTGTTCAAAGTGCGGAGGCGTTATTCGTCCTCGCGTGGTGCTATTTGAAGAGTCCTTACCAATGCGCGTCGTCCATTCTCTCGATCAATTAGCGTTCATCAACTTTGATCTAGTTGTCGCAGTCGGTACAACAGCGGTGTTCCCATACATTCGCGAACCCATTAGACGTGCGCAGCGTGCCAATTCTCCGACTGTTGAGATCAATCCAACCGAGACGGCCGTGTCACAAGAATTCGACTATCGTATTCAATCCGGGGCTGCTCACGCATTAGAGCGGATTTGGTCTTGTACGAATCAGAGATGAGCATTGCAGTATGGCCTTCTTTACCGACCTGCCACCACATTCACCGCTCGACCGCGCAAACAGAGGCTACCCAAACGCCAAACTGCCGCGCGGCGAGAGTCATCAAAGTCGCGCGGGCGGATTTGCGCGATCTGGCGCGTCCGGCGGGGTTTCGCGTGAGATCGACGCGTGGATTCGACGGCGACGGCGCGCCGACGGGTGGTTGGGCGCGGACGTTGTGACAGGTAACCCAGGGCGGCGCTTCGCGGCTGCGCCGCTGCGCTCTGCCCCGGGCTATCATGTGATTGCCCCTTTCGGGGCGGGA
>JASMLW010000220.1 GCA_030748485.1 Pirellulaceae bacterium | reverse complement strand
GCACGGTGCGCAAAATGGGACTGCGCCCGGAAGAACCTGCCGATGTTTCCGTTAGTGATCAAGTTGTCCGTTGTGACGGCCCTGGCAATGATGGTTTGCCTGGTCGCAACGACGCAGGGAAGCGCCGCCGAACGGCCCAATGTGCTGTTGATTTCCATCGACGACTTGAATGATTGGGTTGGTTGTCTGGAGGGGCATCCGCAAGCGAGTACGCCGAATATCGATCGGCTCTCTCAGCGCGGCGTGCTGTTTAGCAACGCCCACTGTCAGGCTCCCATTTGCAATCCGTCTCGGACCAGTTTGATGGTCGGGTTGCGGCCCAGCACGACGGGCGTCTACCTGAACAGTCCTTGGTTTCGGCAGACGCCGAAGAATGCTCGGCGAGTCACGCTGCCGCAGTACTTTCGCAGCCATGGATACGATACGCTGACCGCCGGCAAGATCTACCACGGGTCGCGCGTCGACGGGCCGTCCTTTGAAACGGTCGGGCCGCGTCCAGGGCAGCGGCTCAAGATCGACCAGCAAATTGTCAAAGACATTCAATCGAGGAGTCGCCTTTGGGACTTTGGGCCGCAGGCGTTCGCCGAAGATCAGTTTGGCGACGCTGTGACGGCAACGTGGGCTGTTGAAGAGATCGCCAAGCGGCGCGACAAGCCATTCTTTCTGGCGATCGGATTCTATCGTCCCCACGTACCGTTCTATGCGCCGCGGCGATTCTTCGAAGACCGTCCGCTGGCGGCGGTGAAGTTGCCGACAGTCAAGCCGGACGACCGGAGTGATCTTCCCGAAGCGGCAATCTCGTTGACCTCGAACGCCACGCCGCCGCCGCACGATTGGTTTGTGGACAGCAAACAATGGCGGCCGGCCGTCCAGGCCTGGCCGCCGTTAGTTTCACGGACGCGCAGGTGGGACGGTTGCTCGACGCACTCGACGCCAGCCCCCACGCCGACAACACCATCGTCGTACTCTTCTCCGATCACGGCTTTCACCTCGGCGAGAAACAGCGGTGGGCGAAGCAGTCCCTGTGGGAGCGGTCGACGCGCGTGCCGCTGATCGTCTCCACGCCGAAAGGCAAGCGCGGAAACCGCTGCTCTCGTCCGGTCGAACTGCTCAGCCTCTATCCAACTCTGGTGGAACTGTGCGGCTTACCGGCTCGCGATGAACTGGAGGGAGTGAGTCTGCGCTCGTTGCTCGACGATCCGAATTCGTCGTGGGACCATGTCGCCATTTCGACGTACCATGCGAATAATCACGCCGTCCGCAGCGAGCGCTATCGCTACATCCGTTACGCCGACGGATCGGAAGAGCTGTACGATCACCAGACGGATCCGCGCGAATGGAACAACCTGGCTGGAAATCCAAAATTGCGGGCGGTTATTCGCGATCACGCTCGCAGGATACCCCAGAAGAATGCGCCACCGGCTCGCCGACGAGGCGTCAGGTCGAAGAAGAACTGAGCGCTGGCGAGCTGAGGAGATCAATAAGTTCGCACACAAAGACACTAAGACACAAAGAATCCTGGCGAGCTGCGTTCTTTGTGTCCTTGTGTCTCCGTGTGAGAATCCCCGAGCGCAACTTCGTCAGCGAGATCAATAAGTTCGCACACAAAGACACTAAGACACAAAGAATCCTGGCGAGCTGAGTTCTTTGTGTCCTTGTGTCTTCGTGTGAGAATCCCCGAGCGCAACTTCGTCAGCGAGATCAATAAGTTCGCACACGAGGACGCCATGCCACCAGAACTATGACGCAGATGCGCCTGCTACCCGGTCGTTCGCATGCCGGCGGCTACGCCTTTAATGGAGAGCCGTAGCAGCTGTTGGTATTCGTCGGCCAGAGAGTCATCCGGCTGGCCGCGCGATCGCTTGAGCAACTCGACTTGAATCAGATTGAGCGGATCGACGTAGCGGTTCCGTACGCGAATGGATTCTTCGAGCCAGGCGACATTACTCAGCATCTCGGGCTCATCGATGATGGTGGCGAGCGCTCGTTTCGTGGCCGCGAACTCATCCGCAATCTCATCAGCGATCACCTCCAACAGCTCATTGTCGCCAGCCAGGTCGGCGTAGCGGTTCATCACTCCCAAGTCTGTCTTGGCGAGCGCGAGGGCCGCGTTGTCGACCCATGCGCGGGCGAACGGCCAGCGGACATACATCTGTCGCAAGTACTCGATCGAGTCGGGATCGTGCTTCGCTAACTCGTCGATCGCTGCGCCGATGCCGAACCAGGCCGGGACCAGGCAACGGACTTGCGTCCACGAGAAGACCCAAGGTATGGCCCGCAGGTCCTTGAGTCCGTGACCGCCTTTGCGGCGCGATGGACGCGAGCCGATGGGCAGCTGTTCGATTTCGCGAATCGGCGTCACCAGGCGAAAGAAGTCGACGAAGCCATCGTGGTCGATCAAGTGGCGGTAGGCGACCCGCGACTGGCGGGCGATGAACTCCATCGCCGCCGTCCATTCGACCTCGACGTGGTCGTGGTCCTGGGCGGCGGACAACAGCGCCGACCAGGCGAGTTGTTCGAGGTGGCGGCTGGCGATGCGGGGGTCGTCATAGCGTTCGGCGAGCACCTCTCCTTGCTCGGTCAATCGCAACGATCCACAAAATGTTCTCGTCGGCAAGGAGCGGATGGCGCGCGCCGCCGGCCCGCCGCCCCGTCCGAGCGAACCGCCGCGGCCGTGAAAAAACGTCAGTTGCACGCCGTGCTGTTCGGTCACATCGAACATCTCGCGTTGCGCTCGGTAAAGCGCCCAGCAAGCCGCCAGGTAGCCTCCGTCTTTTGTACTGTCGGAGTAGCCGACCATGATCGTCTGGCGGTCGCCCAGCCCCGCCAAATACTCGCGATAGACGGGAGATGACAACAGCGCGTCGGTGGTGGAGGCCGATCGAGTCAGGTCGTCGACCGTCTCGAACAAGGGGATGATCGGCAAACGCAGCTCACCATCGCGCGGATCTCCGCCGTCGACGCCGGCCGACCAATGCCAGAGCCACAGCACAATCAGCAGGTCGCTCGGAGCGCGCGTCATGCTGATGACGTGACCGCCGAACGCCTCCATGCCATACCGCCGCGCTGCTCGACGAAGCAGACGAAACAGCGACAGCGTTTCGCGCGCTTCATCCGACAACTGGGATTCGTCCCACGCCATCGATTGCCCCAACGACTCGACCAGCAACCGTTGTCGCGCGAGTTCATCGCACTCGGCGAAGTCGGTCGCCGCGCCGCCGAGCTTGAAGAGTTCATCCATGACGTCCAAGTGAAGCCCGCTATCCTGGCGGACATCGAGGCGGGCCAAATGGAATCCAAACGCCGAGATGCGATCGATCCAAGGTTGGACTTCCGCTTGAGCGATCGCGGCGGTCGGCTCCGCTCGCAGGCTGTCCGCGATGACCTGCACGTCGTCGCGCAATTCGCTCGCCGAGCGGTAGGAGCCGCTCGGTGCTCCCCGATCCAGTTTGACCTCTCCCGTCCGCTGCAACCGCCAATGAATCACGTGCAAATGACGACGGTAGACCTCGTCGGGTGGAACGGAGGCCAGATGATCGACCAACTCCGGCCAACTCGACTGCGCCGCGGCGATCGCCGCCAGCAATTCGTCGCTCACCGACGACTGGCGTTGAGACATGCTGAAGGACTCGGCCAAATCCTCGCAGGCGCTGAGGTGGAGTCGAATCGCTTCATCGCGCAACCAAGTCAGAGTTTGCGCGGAGATGTCGGCGGTGACGTGCGGATGCCCGTCGCGGTCGCCGCCGATCCAGCTGCCATAGCGAAACAACCTGTCGACGTTGAAAGAGTGCTCAGGGCAGCACTTCCCCAGTGCGTCTCGCAGGTCGCGACAGAGCGCCGGGATCACTTCCCACATGGTGGGCGCGACGGCCAATCCGCGTTCGACCTCCTGCAAGACGCTGGGCCGCCACGGGCGGATGAAGTCGGTCTGCCAAAGCTTGACAAGCTCGGCTCGCAACCGCTGCGCCATCTCTTCGCGGTCGGTGCGGCGATCGTCGTCGTACGAATAGAGGATCTCGCGAATGCTGCGCAACTTGGCGCGGAGTGAACGACGTTTGGCTTCGGTCGGGTGGGCCGTCAAGACGAGTTCCAGGTCGAGTTGATCGACCAATCGCTGCAGTGCGTCCGCCGTTTCACCCGCCTCCGCCAATGCGCGAACGGCGTGTCCAATCGATTCGGTTCGCGGTTCGGGCGCACTGGCCCGCGAGCGGTCCTCCAAAGTGCGAATCCGTTCGCGGTCCTCGGCGAGGTTGGTGAGGTCGAGAAAAACCGAGAAAGCGCGAATCACTAGTCGCATCTCTTTGAGCGACAGTCCAGCCAGCACCGATTGCAGCGAATCGGACGCCGCGTCGTCTCCGCCCCGAGCGTCGCGCGAAAGCGTGCGGATGTGTTCGATCAACTCGAGCGAGTCGGGTCCGTGAATCTGACAGATCACGTCGCCCAGCATCTCGCCCAGCATGCTGATTTCGTCGCGAAGTCGCTCGGACATGGCTGCTCGTGGTGCTCCATTTCGTGGGTGCGGACCGAGTTGTCGCACGCCGCGCACCAGTTTAGCCAAATGATCGTCATTCTCGAAAGGGACCCGCCTGGATCCCGCTTAGGGGATCTTCTCAACCCAATACTCGTTCGCGCGGCGGTCCAATCTGCTCCAGTTCTCAATAACGTCGTCGCTGGCGGCGGGAATCACTCGACTAGCGAACCGCAGTCTCGGGCGATAGTCGACCATCGGAACCAGTCGCCGGGCCACGTGAAGTTCGACGTGTTCCGCGCAGCGCTGACGCGGTGGATGAACACTCTTGGGGCGAGGACGCTTCCGAAGCGTTGTCAGGGATTCTGCTCGGCCGTTTTTCGGCGGCCTTCGTTGCGCCACCAACGCAGCTCGTAACTGCCGTGCTCGGCGCAAGCGGCGATGTCGGGTCGGCCGTCGCCGTTGAAGTCGGCGATGATAACTTGGTTGGCGCTGCGCCAGTTGTTCTTCAGCAGATGGCGAGTCCACGGTTCTCGAGGATCGCCGCTGTTTTCAAACCACGCGATGCGGCCCGGATTGCGCCACGACGTGGCGGCCACATCGACATCGCCGTCGCCATCGAGATCCGCCGCCACCGCCTCAAAGGCGTCGTCGAACTTCGCGCCGATGACGTGCTTTTTCCAAACCCCGCTCGCCGGCTTCCCGTTGTTCTCGTACCAGGCGATTTGGTTCGACTCTTGACGCTGACTCGCCGCCGGGTCGTTCGATCCAGGTCGATAGTAAAAGCCGAGCGCCATCACGACGTCCAAGTCGCCGTCGCCGTCCATGTCGGCCGGGTTGCCGTGAGCGGGGCAGGGCGACTTGTCATCGATCAGGTGTTTCCGCCACGCCACCTTGCCGCTGGTCTGCTCGTTCTCATTCTCGTACCAGATGACTTGCTTCACTTTCCGCCCCGTACCGAGGAGGTCGAGGTCGCCGTCGCCGTCGAAGTCGGCGGCTCGCATCGTCCGCGTCTCGGCGACGTCCTTTTCAATCATTCGTTTGCGCCACTCGCCGTCCGCCGGTTTTCCACTGTTTTCGAACCACGCGAACTGATTCCCCAACACCCAACTCGAGGCGGCTACGTCGAGGTCGCCGTCTCGATCGAAGTCCCCCAGCGCCACGTCGTACGCGCCCGGTAAATCGGTTGTGATGACATGGCGAGTCCAAAGCTTGTCGGCGTTTGGCTTGCCGCTGTTCTCGAACCAGAGGAGGTCGCCGCGGAGGTTCTTCACGATCACGACGTCTAGATCTCCGTCGTTGTCGACATCTCCCACCATATGGCGTTCGAGCCTCTCGGGATCGTTCTGTTGGATCAAATGACGATGGAACGAACCGCGATCGCGGTTCTCGAACAGGTAGAGTCGATTGTGGGGCGTGTAGTCGGCGCTGCTGATATCGAGGTCGCCGTCGCCGTCGAAGTCGGCCGCCGCGATGCCGTAGGCGTAGGCGTATTTGTCGGCGATCAGGTGCTCGGAAAACTGAATCGACTTCGATGGTTTGCCGTTGGCGAAGATGTGATCCAGCGCGGCCGTCACGTCCAGCCGCCGATAGACGCGCTGCGTGGCGTCGTCCCGGACAGCGACGCCCGTCAGCTGCATGATCTTCAGCAGTGCGTCGGGAAGGTTCTCGCCGTCGGTTCGCCAATCGTAGCCGCTCACATCGACCGCTTCTCTCAACAGAATCGCCGCGCCGCAGGCAATTGCGTTCGACGAAGACGTCGCCCCGGCGGGCACGACCAAGTCGACTTTGGCGTGACGATCCAAGTGAACGCTGTCGCTGCCCGGCCGCACGGCTCCGATAGCGAAGCAGTTCGGTTGGCACGACGGCCACGAGATCCCATCAGTGAAATTGTGGTTGCCCGTTGGCGCGCTGACCCAGATCCCCAGTTCGCGGAGCTTTGCCAGCTTGGCGTCGATCGCCGTCGCCACCGGTTTGTCGTGCGCCTTGTCGTCGACTGGAGCCAGATTGACCGTCGTGATCCGGTAGCGGCGGTGATGGTCGATCACCCACTGCAAGCCGGCCGCCAAAGTGTCTCCGTCACTGATGTTGCAATGACAACATTCAAGCGCTCGTATGACAGCCACTTGGTTGTTGTACGCGACTCCCCATTTGCCGCCGTAGTTGACCGAGGACGGGACTCCGATCGTGGACCCGTGATAGCCCCGACCCTCGTGCTTGGGATCATCGTCGCCGTCGACGCTATCGTATGTCACCAAGACTTTTGGCTGATCGCCGTCGGACTTCGACCACTCGGGCATCGACAGTCTGCAGCCGTCGTCGACCAGCGCGAGCGTCTGCCCTTTGCCGAACGTCAGGCGGTGTTTGTATTTCTTCCAGGCCTCGACAATTCTGGCGTGCTCGAATGCTGTGCGTTGAGCCGGCTCGGCCGCGCGGGTCGAGCCGCCCGCTTGGATGGATGACACTACGGCCAGCAGTGCGGCGACTGGCAGCCTGCAGGCAA
>JASMLW010000219.1 GCA_030748485.1 Pirellulaceae bacterium | reverse complement strand
TGGCCGATTCGATTGTTGCGGATGTTGGCGATCAGCTTCTCAATCGATCGGTGTTTCGAATCGACATAGGTGCCTTGAAAAACGCCCGGCAGGAAACCGGCTTGCCAATTCTGACTCTCCTGAATCGGGTAGCCGCCTGGGCACATCGAAATGAAAGCGGGCAGATTCTGATTCTCCGTACCGAGCCCGTAGGTCGTCCAGGAACCGAGGCTCGGTCGGATTTGTCGCGCGTCCCCGCAGTTCATCAGTAGCAGCGAAGGTTCGTGGTTGGGGACGTCGGCGTGCATTGAGCGAATCACGGCGAGTTCGTCGATGGACTCGGCGACGTGCGGAAACAGATCGCTGACTTCAATGCCGCTGTCGCCACACTGTTTGAACTTGAACGGTGAGGCGAAGGCGGCTCCCGTCGGCCGTTCTGTACGGAGATTCGGGGTCGGCAGCTTCTTGCCGGCCATCCGCGTCAATTCCGGCTTGGGGTCAAACGAATCGACGTGCGACGGACCACCATTCATAAACAGGTGGATGATGTGTTTCGCCTTGCCCGGGAAGTGCGGTTGCTTCGGTTCCAGGGGGTTCGCCGCCGTCGCCGTCTCCGCGGTACAGTCAGCCAGCGCGAGCGCGCCGATTCCCATCCCGCTGCGCCACAACATCTCACGTCGAGTCGGTAGGTTCGATCGGTTGTTCATGGCTATCGGCGGCGCGGCTCCGCTCCAACTAGTACTAATCGAGGAACATAAACTCGTTTGTCATCATCAACGTGTGCGCAAGCCGGCCGAAATCGGAGAGCGGTTGCGGGAGCGGTCCATGAAAGCCGGCGCGCGACCCGAACCGCTGTGTACGTCCATCGGTCGGCTGCAACTCGATTTCGACTCGCCAATAAAAACTGTCTTGGTTTACATTGGACAGACCATCGACGACCAGGTCGAGCGAGTCGCCCGCTTTGACGTCGGTCTCCAGCGAGGTCGGTTGTTGCCCGTGAGCTACCGTCCATTCGGCCAATTTCTTGGAGCTCTTGAGGATGGCTCGGCCCCGAACTCCATCCGCCTCTTTGGACGGATGTACGAGCCGGCCGGTAAGTTTGACGTGTCCACTGGTCGGAGCCACCCACCGGCGAATCGCCATGTGGTTTTCGTCGCCCGGATGGCCGCCGCTGCCGCGAACGAAGACCCAACCCAACTTGGGATCGGGCAGTTTGGCTCCGCCCTGCCAACTCTCGCCCGTGAAGTGCGGCAGCGCTTGGAAGGAGAGCGTCGTCCCGTCCCAACGACCGTATCCATACTGCCAAGGGTTCGGGCTAATGGGCGAAGACGAGCTGTCTTGCCGGACAAACGCGAGACTCAACGCCAATTCGTCGGGGCGGGGGTCTCGCGAAAGCACGCGGCGATACACTTCGCGTACGCGGCGATCGTCGTCGCTCTCATTCGCCGTGGACTTGGACACCGCGTCGGCGGCCGCCATGCTGAACCGGTTGTTCATCAGGAACAGCGCCTGCTGCGGCACGGTTGTGTGAGGCCGTTGGGGCGAGTGGGTGTCGGGGCTGGCGAAATCGAATGTGCGAAAGACGCCCGGCAGGTTCTGGCGATCGATGAATGCGTATAGAGTTCGCCGCGGCGGCGCGTTGGCCGTTTCGATCTTGACGGACTCGCCGCCGACCGTTTGGTCGAGTTTTCCGCTGACGAGCAGTACCGCGTCGCGGAGGCTTTCGAAGTCCAACCTCTTGCGGCGAGCTCGCCACCAGAGTTGGTTTTCGGCGTCGGCTTTCGCCTCGTCCGGCCGCAGAGCGGAGGATTGCCGATAGACGCTGGACATCGTGATCTCACGGATGAGCCAGCGGGTCGACCACCCGTTTTGGACGAGGCCGAGGGCCAGATGATCGAGGACGTCTTGCTGCAAAGGCGGCTCGGTCCGCAGCCCGAAATCACTCGGCGTCGTGACCAGCGCTCGCCCCAACAGATGTCCCCAAACGCGATTGACCCAAACCCGCGCGGTGAGCGGATTCTTGGCGTCGGCGATGCGGTTGGCCAACTCCAGCCGACCACTGCCGTCGACGAACGGCTGCTCCTCGCCGCCATTAAAGAACCTCAAGAATGAGCGTCGCGCGATGTCGCCCCGGTTGCCCGGCTTGCCGCGGACAAAGATCCGCTCATCGCGCGGCCGCCCTTCTTTCAAACGCAGCGGCAGGCCGTCATCCTGTTGCTCCGGCGAACTTGAAAAGACACCGTACAGCCCGTAGTAGTCGGCGGCGACAAACGGATCATACTTGTGGTCGTGGCAGCGGGCGCACGTCACGGTCAGCCCCATCATGCCGCGAAAGACAACATCGATTCGGTCGTCGATAATATCGTGCTTGTTGTTGATGAACCGCCGACCCAAGGTGACGAATCCCAGCGCCGCGAAATGGTCCTTCTCATCCAGGCAATCGGCCGCCAATTGTCGCACGAGGAATTTGTCAAACGGCATGTCGTCTTGAAACGCCTTGATCACCCAATCGCGATACCGATAAGCGTTGGGGTAGTTGCGGTCTTCGCGAAACACGTATCCCTTCGTGTCGCTGAACCGGGAGATGTCGAGCCAATGTCGCGCCCACCGCTCGCCGAAGTGAGGCGAATCGAACAATCGGTCGACGAGCTGCGCGTAGGCGTCCTGCCGCTGATCCGCGAGGAACTCTTGGAGTTGGTCGAAGGTGGGCGGCAGCCCGGTTAGGTCGACATACAAGCGTCGCGCCAGGGCGGCGCGGTCTGCGGCGGGTGACGGTTCAAGCCCCTGCGCTTCGAGCTTCGCCAAGACGAAGTAGTCCATTGGTCTGTGCGGCCAATCTCGCTGGACGACCGTTGGCGGCGACTGAGGTTTTGGCGGTAGGAACGCCCAATGTTGCGTCGCGCGAGCCGCGATGCTATCCGGCAACGCCGGCGGCGGTCCATCGCGCGGGTCGACCGCTCCCATCGCGATCCACTTCTCGAAATCGGCGATCACGGCCGCCGGCAGTTTTTCCTCCGGAGGCATCCGCAGATTTTCGTCGCCGTATTTTATCGCCGTCAGCAGTCGACTCGCCGCCGGTTTGCCCGGCGTCACGACCGCTCCTCCGGCTCCCCCGCGCAACACGGCTGCCCGATTGTCGAGCATCAGTTTCCCGTGCACTTCGTCCGCGCGCGCTGAATGGCATTCGTAACAGTGATCGACCAACGCGGGACGAATCTTTTTCTCAAAGAATTCCGCCGCCGCCGGTGGACTTTTCTTGTCGTTCGGTTCCTCGGCGTACGCGCCCACAACACAACAGGCGATCGCGGCGGCGAGCGCGGTGGACAGCGAACTCGGGCGGGTGGACGCGACGGCGAGATTCATGATGAATTGGGGGGATGAGTCGGCGCACCTGCGCCAAGGTGGGTCTCTCTAGAATAACCATGTTGGCGAGCCACAGCGAGTCCAGCCCGTCATTGTGCTAGAATCGACCGGGAACGGGAGGAGAATCTGTGATTTGCGTTCAGGGCCTTTGCAAAGCTTATCGGGATGTCGTCGCCGTCGACGACTTGAGTTTTGAATTCGAGGCGGGCTCGATCATCGGGCTCGTTGGCCCCAATGGAGCCGGCAAGACGACGACGATGCGGGCCGTCGCGGGGATCATTCCCGCGACGAGAGGTCGGATGCTGGTGGCCGGGTCCGACGTCATTGGCGATCCCATCGAAACCAAACGGCGAGTGGCGTACGTCGCCGACGATCCCAAGTTGTTCGATGCGCTCACCGTCTGGGAGCACCTCGATTTTGTCCACAGCGTGTACCAGGTCGAAGACTGGAGCGCTAAAGCGGACAACCTGCTCGAACAATTTGAATTGACGGAGAAACGCGACACGCCGACGCACGAGCTGTCGCGGGGAATGAGACAGAAGGTGGCGATCTGTTGCGCATACCTCTACGACCCGCAGGTGCTGCTGTTCGATGAGCCGCTGACGGGTCTCGATCCGCGGGCGATCCGCACCATGAAAGACTCAGTTGCGGAACGGGCCGAAGCAGGAGCGACGTTGATGGTCAGTTCGCATCTGCTCGGTCTGGTCGAGGATCTTTGTTCGCATTTGCTGCTATTGCATCAAGGCAAATCGCTGTTCTGTGGAACGCTGCGAGACGCCTTGGATCAGTTTGTCGATCAAGATTGCGAATCGACGCTTGAGGACGTGTTCTTTCGCGCCACCGAATCATGATCTGTTTGCTCCACCCCGCTCTGCGGCGGCTAGCCTACCTAAAACAGCGGGCGGTTGCGCGGCGCATCCTCCGCGCGGCGAAAAGTCCGGGCGGCGCGATTCTGTTGCTGTTGGCTGTCGCCGCGATCGTGGGGTTTGTGGCGTTGCAGATCTTCGCCGCCGTCAATAACGACAATCAGTTGGGCGCTTTGACCGGGCCGGCGGTTACGCGCTTCTCGCCGCTGGCCATGGCGCTGCTGACATTGATCACCGTCTTCAGCAGCGCCAGCGAGCGAGCCATCTACTTTCCTCCCGCCGAGGTTGAGTTTCTGCTGGGTGGGCCGTTTTCTCGCAAGCAGCTGCTGGTTTACAAGCTGTCGGGAACTCTGTTCGGCGCGATCTTCACGGCGACCGTACTGACTCTATCACTGGGGTTCTATCTGCAAAACTTGTTGTTCGCCTGGATCGGCTCGCTGCTCGCCATCTTGTTCATCAACGCCTTGGCGCTCAACGCATCCTTGTTGTCACAATTGGTTTCCGCGGCGTCGTACTCGTTGGCTCGGCGAGTGTTGCTGGCGGTGGTCGTGGTTGGCGTCGCCGTCGCCGTGGCGCAGACATTGATCGCCAGCGGAGCCAACAGCCCGTTCGCGTTTCTCGACTTTTTCTACAACACGACAGCGGGATCGATCGTGATGGCTCCGTTTTCGGTGTACGGAAACATCATCGGAGCAGACAACTGGTTGGTGGTTGCGATTTACGCGCCGATCGGCGTCGCGCTCAACGTCGCGTTGATCGCGCTGGCGCTGCGCATCGACGCCAACTACGTCGACATGGCGTTGCGAGTCAGCCAGCGAGTGTACGAGCGCGTTCAGCGAGCGCGGCGAACCGGCTCGTCAGCGGCCGGCCACGTCAGCGCATACTGGTCGGCTCCCCAGCCGCCCTATTGGCGTGGAGCCGGCCCCATCATCTGGGTTGGCTGGACGAAGCTGATTCGCGCGCGGTATCTCGTCACGATGGTCTCCACCGTCATCGTCTTCATGGTGGTGATCCTGGTGATCATCACGAAGGGAGATAGTCGTCTGGCCGATCGAACACCGTTCCTTATCGTCGGCGCTCTGTTCTACTTCACGATGCTGATTTCCATTCAGGCGCCGATCGGATTTCGCAGCGACATCGATCAGATCGCGTGGCTCAAGTCCCTGCCGCTGCGCCCGCTATCGGTGGCTTGGGGTCAGATCGCCGGCTTGACGATATTTCTCACGATCGGCGGTTGGCTCGTTCTCGCCGTCGCCTTGCCGTTTGGTAAACATCCGGAGGTCATCGCTTCGGGAGCCGCCCTTTTGGGTCCCTACAACTTGATGATGATGGCGGCCGAAAACCTGATGTTTCTGCTCTACCCGGCTCGCCAAGCCGGTACGGCGCCGGGCGACATTCAGGCGATTGTGCGAGCATTCATCAACATGATGCTCAAAGGCCTTGTCGTCGCGCTGATCGCACTCCCGTCGGGAGCTATCGGCGCGCTGTTGTGGATGGCGACTGGTTGGTTCCCCAGCCTGCCGATCACCGTGGGCCTGGGGTTTTGCGCCGGCGGTCTGCTGCTGGTTCACGCCACGGCGGTCGCGTATCAGAGATTTGACCCCAGCATGGACACGCCGCCGTAACGCCGCCATAGAGAGACAGTGTTTGCGGGCGGTCTGCGGACGTTCAGTTGGAGCCGAAGTCGAACAGCGCCGCTTCGGCGACGACGCCTGGTCCGAAGGCCACCGCGACGGCCAGGCCGGTCGCGCCGCGACGTCTCAATTCGTCGACGATAAACAAGATCGTCGGCGACGACATATTGCCGAACTGAGCCAGCACATCGCGCGATGCGGATGTGGCGTCCGGCGGCAAGGAGAGCGCCTCGGCGACCGATGTGATCACGCGCGGTCCTCCTGGATGCACGGCCCAATGCGCCACGTCACTCGGCTCGACTCCATTGCGGCGGAGCCACTGCGAAAGCCATGGCCGCAGATGCTCTCCGATCAAATCGGGAACTTCGGGAGACAGCGACATTTCGAATCCGTGGTCGCCGATCCGCCAAGTGATCGCATCCTGCGAACTCGGCAACAAACACGATCCCACATTGATCAGCCGCCAGTCGGTGGATTCGGAGTTGCCGCAAAGAACGCTCGCCGCCCCATCACTGAACAACAAGTTGCCCACCAACTGCTCGGGCTTCCAATCCAAACGGTAGTGGAGACTGCAGACCTCAACCGCGCAAAGCAAGACCTTCGCCGCCGGGTCGGCGTTGGCGATCGCCTGCGCGACGCGCAATCCGTTGATTGCTCCGTGGCAGCCCATGAACCCAATGTGAACTCGTTCAATCTCAGGGTTGAGTTCGAACCGGCGAATCAACTTGATGTCGACTCCGGGCGCTGCGAACCCGGTGCAGGAGACGGTGATCAGGTGAGTCAGTTCGGTCAGTTCGATCGGCGCGGACGCGATGCTGTTTACAATGGCTTCCGCGGCTAAGTCTGTCGCGTATTGATCGTACAGTTGCATTCGACCACTGGTCGTTGGGCCGAGCAGGGAGGGTTCGGATTCGCCTTCGGGGCGCACGCCACCGCCGCCAAAGCGCCAATCGATCGCCGTGCTGTGAGGCACAATCGTGTGCCGCCGCTCGACTCGTGACTTGCGATGCAGGGCCTTGAGTAGCCGCGCGTCGCGGTCCGCAGCCGACGTCACCCGGCACGCCAAGTCGAGTGACTCTTGTTGGGTCATCTCAAACGGAGGCGTCGCTGTTCCCAAGCCGTGGATCGATAGAGACATGTGATCATTCAGTTCCAGGCGGCGGAGTCAGGTTGTGGACGAGTGAAGTTTGTCAAAGGGGGGCGGCGTTGAGCCGTTGAGCGACCGGACGAATGGTCGCGCTACAATGGGAGCCGCCGACAGGATGCGAACTAGCGCGGCTGTTCTCCAAGGACTGCGGAGTGCGAACGCCAACGAGCGGCACAACCATTGACGACTGTGACTGCGGCGAAACTTGCGCCGCCAGTGAGCCTGTTGATCGGGCGACCACTCGCGGCACGCCCGCCAGGCGAGCGGCCCAACCGCCACCGCGGAACCGACCGCCCGCTCGATTCCCTCGCCCGTGATCGGTTCGAAGTAGCCGGTCGCATCGCCGATCGCGAACGCGCGTTCGGCCGCCAGCGCTGGGGGCTGGTGGCGGAGCAGCGGCGTGCCGCGCCAACTGAGGTCGCAGACCCCGTCCAGTTGCGGGAAGTTCGTCGAGCTGATGACGGCGTGGGCCGCGGCCCCAAGGCCACCAGCCGATCGGACGGCGGCCGGGTCCAGCGCCGCGGCGATGTCCAACCGATCGTCCTCCAGTCGCACCATGCCGACGTATCACCAACGATGGAGGCAAGCAAGTCGCCAGCGATCGTTGACTCTCATCGTCGATGGAGACGACTTCGTAAACGGGGCCTCCCAAATAGAGCTCGCTCGGTTCCATCTCGATCGTCCGCCGCGCGGTCGACTCAATCGTCTCGACAATGCGCCGCGGATTCCGTTTGCCGGCGGCGGTGAATCTCAACAGCAAACAGGTCTCGTCCTCGTTGCCGATCAGCAGCCCGCGGAGGCGAGCGACCGCGGCTCGGCGGGAAAGTCGTGTGGGCGGCGACTGCAGCCGATCCACGAACTCGGGGCCGCTGGAGACCTGGCGAAACAGCTGCGGTTGGCCCGTTTCGACCTCGGGTCCGGCCGCGATCGATAGAGCCTCGGCCAGAATCTCCAGCCGCTCGTCGTCGAGTGTGCAGCCATCCCAACTGACGAGCAGGTAGTCGTCGGCGCCGAAGTGATTTAGGAACCACTCGTATTCTCGCCGTACATCCTGCCCGTCGGGCAGCCATTGCCGCATGTCCGTCGTGTTGCTCTTCAGCTTCGTCGCCGCGCGCCACACAAGAGGCAGACTGGCGGCGACAAGAGCGATGATCACGGCCGCTCGAAAATGGCGGGCGCGTTGCTTCATGGCCGCGGCGTCCGTTCAATCAAGATCTGTTTTCGCAGAGACTTCCATCGCCGCTGTTCTCGCTCGACGGCCGTTGCATCACGAACATCCCGTACTCCATCGCACCCGATCGATAGGCCTCCCACAATCTTGCCAGAGTGACCAAGAACACAGCGTGCGAACTTCTCCCGCTCAACAAGAACCACCAGGTCGCCGGACTGGTCAACACGTGCCCGAGAACTCGGCGCGAGCAAACCGTCCATGTCTTTTTCACCTGTTCGCTGAGTTCTTCAAAGTCAGTCAATTGCAAACCGGCGGCGGCGATCATCTGAGAGTATTCGGCGGTCGATCCCATGCCCGGCAATCGCCCTTCCCGGCAAATCGGCTCCAACAAGTGTCGCTGTTGCCAAGGAGTGGAATCCGCCGCGGCCAGCCAAGCCACCACCACAGCTCGACCACCAGGTTTCAGAACGCGGTGGATCTGCTGAAAGAAGAGTTCTTTGTGTTCGATGTGCGACAGGCATTCGATCGACAAGACAGCGTCGAACGATTCGTCCGGCAGAGAGTTCGTTTCCCAATTCTCGAGTAGGTAGTTGGGGTTCTCGCCATCCGTGGTTTGGTCGACGGCGTACTGGTGTTGCGCGGCGGAGACCGTCAATCCTGTCATTCGCGCGCCGCGGGAGTTCACCAAGAAACGACTCGTGCCGCCGTAACCGCACCCGACGTCGCAAATGCGATCTCCCGCCTCAATCTCCAGCGGCTCGACGACGTGCTCGATCAATTGCGTGACGGCGACTTCTGGGGACTCCCGCCCAGTTCGCCAAAGTCCATGATGCACATGGTCGCCCCACAACCGCCGATAGAAGTGGTCGAGGTCGTTGTAATGACCGGCCACGTCGTCGGCGGTAGTCGTCTTTCGCGGAGTGATCATGGTGCGCTGGCGTGGAAGGAGGCGTGAAGGGAGTCGCGGGGCGGAGGCTGCCAAGTTAGCAAATAACGGCAAGGAAATCCGTAGCGCACCTGGGCGTCGCTCACGCCGGTTCGGGCGACCATCGCCAGCGCCTCCGCCGCCGTGAACGCCGCTCGCACCGACCTCGGTCCGTCTGTGTGAACGATCGGAGAGCGCGAGACGATGTGGGCGCCGAACCAGACTTGCAGCCAAGCCGCTCGACTGCGGACCAAATCGCTGACGACGACGAGTCGACGGGCGGCCCGCGACATGACGCGGATCAACTGCTCGGCGTTCGCATTGGAGAGGTGGTGGAGAAACAGCGAACAGATGACGATGTCGATTCCGTCGGGGAGCGGGTCGCCGAGAGCGTCGAGTTCATGGAACTCGATCTCGGCCTGCTGCTTCGCCGCCTGGCGGCGAGCAAAGTCCAGAGCGATGGGGCTGATGTCCGCGGCGAGCAGTTCGAGCTGTACGCCGCGACGTTTTGCCCGACGCCACAGTCCCAGCGGAATGTCGCCGCCGCCGGTGGCGATGTCCAAAACTCGCAACGGTCGGCCTCCGCCAGCTGAGCGGGCCAGTTCGGCGATCGGAGCCCAAACGTGCCGCACCGCGCCGCTGAGCCGATTTAACCTGGCGAGCCCTCGCAATGCGCGGACGTGACGCTGCGCATCGAGATTGGGGTCGTCCATCAACTCCGGCTCAATTCGTCGCTCGTTCCAGGTCGTCCACATGGGTGGACAGTTTAGTCGAGAACGGCGGCGAGCGGTGGCGAGCGCCGATGGCGGGCCACGGTTGGTCGTGCTCGGTTGGTCGTTTGGCCGCGCGATTCCGACTACCATGTGTGACTGCGAAGTTTGATGACCACGGCCACGCAGATGAGGTGCAGAGACGGTGCAGCCCAGATCTTTCACGCCGGCGTTCCTATCACTCCTGCTCGTCGGCATGGCGAGCGTCTGCGGGTTTCAGCCGCCGGTGACTGCCGCACAACCGCCGCCAAATGTCGTTCTCGTGATGTGCGACGACCTCGGGTGGGGCGACGTTGGGTTTAACGGCAACAAAGTCATCCGCACGCCCCACCTGGATGAAATGGCTCGCGCCGGTTTGACGCTGACGCGATTCTATGCGGCTTCGGCGGTCTGCAGTCCGACGCGGGGCTCAGTGATCACCGGACGGCATCCGTACCGCTACGGCGTGACGACGGCGAACCGCGGCCATATGAAGCAGCCCGAAGCGACGTTGGCCGAGTTGTTGCATGCGAAAGGTTATGCGACGGGACATTTTGGAAAGTGGCACTTGGGTACACTCACGACTGAGGTAGTCGAGTCGAACCGAGGTGGTCCGCGCGGTGCCAAGGATTTCTCGCCGCCGTGGCGCAACGGTTTCGACGTCTGCTTCAGCACGGAAGCCAAGACGCCCACCTTTGACCCGATGTGGAAGCCGCGCGGTCGCGCGAGCAGGAACGGGTGGGATTACATCGCCGACAAGACGCAGGCCGCCCGCTACGGAACTCACTACTGGAATCAGCGGGGCGAGATGGTAGATGACAACCTGGCCGGCGACGACTCGCGAGTGATCATGGACCGAGCCGTTCCTTTCATTGAGAAGTGCGGCGCCGAGCGGCGGCCCTTCTTCGCGGTCATTTGGTTCCACACGCCCCACTTGCCCGTGGTCGCTGGTCCGCGGCACGCCGCCATGTACGCGAAATACGATAGCTACGCCAAGAATTACTACGGCTGCATTACCGCCATGGATGAACAGATCGGGCGATTGCGGGCGGTGCTGAAGAAAGCCGGAGTCGCCGAGAACACGCTGCTCACCTTCTGTTCAGACAACGGTCCGGAAGGAAAGTCGACAGCTCCCGGATCGGCCGGACCCTTCCGCGGGCGCAAGCGAGATCTTTTCGAGGGGGGCGTTCGCGTTCCCGGTTTGATCGAATGGCCGGCGGTCGTGAAAGGCGGGAAGCGGACCGACTACCCCGCCGTGACAAGCGATTACTTACCGACCGTCTTGGAACTTGTCGGCGCTGAACTTGACGATGATCGACCCATCGATGGAGTTTCTCTCCTGCCCGTCTTGCGAAACAACATTCGCGAACGGCCCCGTCCGATCGGGTTCCAATTTGGCGGCAAGATGGCCTGGAACGACAACCGCTACAAGTTGGTCTACTATCCCAAGGCCGCCAAAGCGGGCAACAAGAATCGCAACAACAATCGCAATCGGAAGCCAGCGTCCGCGGCGACCGGCTACATGCTGTTCGACTTGATCGACGATCCGAGCGAGAAGAACGACCTGGCCGACGAACAACCTGAGCGAGTCGCGACAATGAAGAAGGCGCTGTTGGCGTGGCAGGCCTCCTGCGCCGCGAGCGACGCGGGCGGCGACTACTCGAATTGACGGCGGGTCCGTCGCGAGAAACGCGTCATGAATGAAACGGTTGTTCGCTGGGGCATTGTCGGTATGGGGCGCTTTGGCGCGGTCCACGCGCGGGCCATCGCGGGACTGCACGGAAGTCGCGTCGTCGCCGTCTGCTCGCGCGATGACGAACGGCGGGGGCGCGCCGTTCAGCAGTTCGCGGCCCGCGGGTTCGCCGACTATCGCCAATTGCTGGCGGATCCCGAAATCGACGTCGTTTCGATTTGCACGCACTGGTTGGACCACTACGAGATCGCCGTGGCGGCGCTGCAAAGTGGAAAGCACGTGATGCTCGAGAAGCCGATGGCGTCGACTCGCGAAGAATGCCTGGCGATCGTCAACGCCGCCCGCCAGACGGAGTCGTACTTGATGGTCGGCCACATCTGCCGTTTCGATCCGCGCGCCGCGTTGGCGAAAGAGGCAATCGACGCCGGCCGCATCGGCCGCATCGTCTCGATGCACGCCAAACGCAACTTGCCAAAGGCTCCCGGTTGGCTGCGTCTCGACAAAACCTCACCCCTCATGGGCGACGGAGTACACGACGCCGATCTGATGATGTGGATGATCGATAGACCTCCGTCGCGAATCTACGCCAAGAATGTTCGCGTCAACGAATTCACCTATCCCGACATCGGCTGGGCGATGTTGGAATTTGACGATCAAGCGATTGGCGTGGTCGAGACGAACTGGTGTCTGCCCGAGAACGCGCCGACCGTGATTGACGCGAGAATGGAAGTCGTCGGAGAACGCGGATCGCTGACCATCGACTGCTCGCATACAGGGCTGAACATTCTGGATGAGCAGGGGATGAAAATGGCGGACACCGATTATTGGCCCGCCATCCACGGCCGACAAACCGGTGTCTTGTCGGACGAGCTCTCGTATTTCGCCGATTGCATCCGCCTGGCTCAACCGCCGACCGTGGTGACACCCAGCGACGCGGCGCGAGCCGCGTTGGTCATGCTGACCGCCGAGAGTTCGGCGCAAGCGGGCGCGCCGATCGACTACGCCGACCCGGCTGAGCTGACCTGATCGTCGTTCGCAGCAGAGCGGGTGCGGTGAGGTTTGGCGAGCGCATAAAAAAAGCCCCCGGTTGGACGGGTCCCAGGGGGGCAGAGGACTCGACTGTTCCGAGAGCGATTGGACGCAGGTGATCAGCTTCTTGCTGATCCGTGTGGGCCCGCTCGGCAGAGCGCGAATTTACAAAAAGAACTCGTCAGCCTCCTTGCCAACAGTTGATTTCGCGGCCCGCAGAGAAACATCAACAGATGTTCTCCAGGTGCGGGCTCGTCGTCGCCGCCGCCGCCGTGAGCGAAGTGGTTGGCTGGCAGATCCATCAGCCCCGCTTGGCCAGCGACCTCGTTCGCGTCGGTGAGGCGGGAGAATATGGATTATCTCGGACAGGGTCAAGGCCGCTTTTTCGGCAAAAGAAAAATAGAAAAATCTACTCAGCGGATCACTCGCCGCCTGGCCAGAGCCGCAATCGATCCGCCATGGCAAATGAACCGACCGCTTGTGGCGTTGAGGATGCGGGGCTTCGCTGGGTCGATTCCAGCGACCATCGGGAGCGGACGAACGAGGACCGAGCGGCAGCTCGCTTTGTGTGTGGCACTGCCACTTGTGGCGTTGAGGATGCGGGGCTTCGCTGGGTCGATTCCAGCGACCGGCAACTTTGTAGCTACGTTCGCCAGAACGTGGAGGCGGCTCGTTTGATCGCAAGATCACCTGCGAGATCATCCACGAAATCTCCCACTGCCACTTGTGGCGTTGAGGATGCGGGGCTTCGCTGGGTCGATTCCAGCGACCAACGGGAGCGGACGAACGAGGATCGAGCGGCAGCTCGCTTTGTGTTTGGCACTGCCACTTGTCCGCCGCCGTTTTTTTCGCTGTAAACGAACCGGAACGTTCTTCGCAGGCATGAGAAACGCGAAACGACATCGCGGCACAGCGACCGCCAAGCGAGCATTCGCGCCTGTTGACCTCCTAAGACAGGCGGCATAGTCAACCTATCTTGCGCATTTCCCCACGCCCCAGTTGCTTGTGGACGCCGCGTGCCTTAAAAAGAAGAGACATCAGGCAAGTCCGCCGCACTCCTCTTTTCTCGTCGGCGGCGGCTAGGTCCCATCACATCCCGGACCTTCCATTTTCCCAAGATCATGAGTGTGAATGTGTCGACGGCGGATTCTAATAACGACCGGCGCAAACGTGTCAAATACGTGCGTTCGTTGGATCAAGTTGAGCAACTTTCCCTGCGGGAAAAGCGCGACTTGGCGGCTGTTTCCGAACGGTTTGTTTTCCGAGCCAACGACTACTATCTCAACCTCATCGACTGGAACGACCCGGCTGACCCGATTCGGCAACTGATCATTCCCCGCGAAGAAGAACTGTCTGAGTGGGGTCAACTGGACGCCAGCAACGAGCAGTCGGTGACGGTCGAGCACGGGGTCCAACACAAGTATTCCGACACGGTGCTGCTCCTCTGCAACGAAGTTTGCGGCGCGTACTGCCGGTATTGTTTTCGCAAGCGTCTGTTCATGGACGAGAACGATGAGGTCACGAACGATGTGTCGGCCGGCATTGAGTACATTGCGAATCACCCCGAGATCTCGAACGTCTTGCTGACCGGCGGCGATCCGCTGTTGATGAGCACGCGGCGGCTGGTCGATATTTTTGAGCAGCTTCGCCGGATTCCGCACGTCCGCATTATTCGCCTCGGCTCAAAGATGCCGGCGTTTGATCCGTTCCGCGTGACGGAGGACGAAGTGCTGCTGGCCGCGTTTCGGAAGTACTCGCGACCGGATCAGCGAATCTACTTGATGGCTCACTTCGATCATCCGCGGGAGTTGACCGAGCACGCCGTGTCGTGCATCGACGCCTGTCTCAGCAACGGTGTGATTTGCATCAACCAATGTCCGCTCGTGAAGGGCGTCAACGACGACCCCGATGTGCTCGCCGAAATGTACAGTCGGCTATCCTACATTGGTTGTCCGCCCTATTACCTCTTTCAAGGTCGCCCCACGGAAGGGAATGAGCCGTACGAATTGCCGATTGTGCGCGGCTGGGAGATCTTTCAAGAGGCGCTCTGTCGCGGCTCCGGACTGGCTCGCCGCGCCAGGTTCTGTATGTCTCACGAAAGCGGCAAGATTGAGATTGTGGGAGTCACCGACGAACACATCTATTTGCGGCAACATCAGGCGAAGGATGTGAAGGACCTCGGTCGCTTCATGGTTTGCCGCCGCGACGACTCCGCCTTTTGGTTCGATCAGTTGGAAGTAGTGGACCAACTAGCGGATTTGAGTTTTCCGACGTAAACTCTGGTCGGTCGCGGGAGCGGCTAGCCGTTTCTCTTTCTTGGCATCCACCGCGCACCCGCCGGCGCCGGCGGCTTGCGGACACGCCCATCATGGAGTGCAGGCGATGCGCCAATACCTAGATCTCATGCAACGGATTCTGGATGAGGGCGTCGACAAGTCGGATCGTACCGGGGTCGGCACGCGGAGTATCTTCGGTCACCAAATGCGGTTCGACTTGTCGCAGGGATTTCCCCTGATCACAACGAAAAAGGTGCACGTGCGTTCGATCATCCACGAGTTGCTGTGGTTCTTGCGCGGTGAAACCAATATTGCGTATCTGAAGGAGCGCGGCGTTTCGATCTGGGATGAGTGGGCCGACGAGGACGGCGAATTGGGTCCTGTCTACGGGCGGCAGTGGCGGTCGTGGTCGACCGCTGACGGGCGAACAATCGACCAGATTCAAAACCTGCTTCGCGACATTCAGCAATCGCCCGACTCGCGGCGGCTCATCGTCAGCGCGTGGAATGTGGCCGACATCGCCAAAATGGCGTTGCCGCCGTGTCACCTGATGTTTCAGTTCTACGTGGCGCAGGGGCGGCTCTCCTGCCAACTCTATCAGAGAAGCGCCGATGTGTTCCTCGGCGTGCCCTTTAACATCGCGTCCTACGCGTTGCTGACGATGATGATCGCGCAGGTTTCGGGGCTTGAGCCCGGTGAGTTCGTCCACACGTTCGGTGACGCCCATCTCTACAGCAATCACTTCGATCAAACGCGGCTGCAGTTGGATCGGCAACCGCGGCCGCTGCCGACGATGCAGTTGAATCAGCGTGTCACATCGCTGTTCGATTTCAAATACGATGATTGCCAATTGCTGGACTACGATCCTCATCCGCACATCAAGGCCCCGATTGCCGTTTGAGTAAGCGCGATTGGGCAATGCGCGATTGAGCAATGCGAGATTGAGTTATGCGAGTTTCCTTGATCGTCGCCGCATCTGAGAACGGCGTCATCGGCCGCGACGCCGATTTGCCTTGGCGCCTGTCCGCCGATCTTCGCCGCTTCAAGCGGATCACCATGGGGCACCACTTGCTGATGGGGCGGAAGACGTTTGAGTCGATCGGCGGACCGCTGCCTGGTCGTATTAGTCTGGTGATGAGCCGGCGGGCTGACTACGCTCCATCGGGCGGCGTCGCTGTAGCCGACTGGGGACAAGCGTTGGAGCGAGCCGCCGGCGACACGGAATTGTTCGTCATCGGCGGCGCGCAGATCTACGAACTAGCGCTGCCTCGTGTCGACCGTATCTATCTGACTCGCGTCCACGCCCACATCGAGGGCGATGTCAAACTTCCCGAGCTGGACTTGAGTCGTTGGCGAGTCGTCGATGAGCAACAATTCGACGCCGATGATCGCAATGAGTTTTCGCACACGTTTCTGGCGCTCGATTCAGCCGGGAGTTGATCTATGTCCGACCGCGACGACCTGCTCCAACTCACACAACAGTTGCTGGATTGCATAGCCGCCGGTGACTGGCACACGTACACTCGCCTGTGCGACGCGTCGCTGACGGCGTTCGAACCAGAAGCGCGGGGCCACTTGGTCGAAGGGCTCCCGTTTCATCAGTACTATTTTGACCTGGAGCGGTCGCGCACGGCGACGCCGAAGAACACCACGATTTCGTCGCCCCACGTCCGAGTGCTCGGCGATACAGCGGTCGTCTCCTACGTGCGGCTGATCCAACACCTCGACGATCAAGACTCACCGCAAACAGCCGCCTTTGAGGAAACTCGCGTCTGGTCGCGACAAGGTGATTCGTGGGTTCATGTGCACTTCCACCGCTCGTAGCGCGGTTTGTTCTGAGAAAGTTGCGCTTGGAATTTCTCACACGAAGGCACGAAGACACAAAGCTGTCGTTCGCCGCTCGTTCTTTGTGCCCTCGTGTCCTCGTGTGCGCACCTTTCTTTGAAGCTCGCTGAGAAAGTTGCGCTTGGGATTCTCACACGAAGGCACGAAGACACAAAGGTGTCGGTCGCCGCTCGTTCTTTGTGCCCTCGTGTCCTTGTGTGCGCACTCTTCTTTGAAGCTCGCTGAGAAAGTTGCGCTTGGGATTCCTCACACGAAGGCACGAAGACACAAAGCTGTCGGTCGCCGCTCGTTCTTTGTGCCCTCGTGTCCTCGTGTGCGCACTCTTTTTTGAAGCTCGCTGAGAAAGTTGCGCTTGGGATTTCTCACACGAAGGCACGAAGACACAAAGGTGTCGTTCGCCGCTCGTTCTTTGTGCCCTCGTGTCCTCGTGTGCGCACTCTTTTTCGCCACGCGCGACCCTTCTCATCGGCACATCTTCGCCTCATTGGCGGACAATTCCGCGCACCCTTCCTGGTCGTCCCCCGAACAGCTCCGATTCAGATTGCCAGCAAGGTGGTTTCGGGTTAAAACGTGGGTAATCATCAAAGTAGGTTGATGTGTTCCTTGAGGTGATCCGATGTTGCGAATCAATGCAGGTGGGCGTTCGGGACGATACTGCGACGGGCTGAGCCGGCGTAGTTTCGTGCAGGTGGGCGTGGCCGGGATGGCTTCGGTTGGGTTGGCGGACGTATTGCGAGCAACGGACCGTTCGTCGTCCGGCAGTTCACGATCGGCCATTCTGTTGTGGCTGGACGGTGGTCCGAGCCACATGGATCTGTACGACTTGAAACCGGATTCGCCGGCCGAGTACCGGGGGATCTGGTCACCGATCTCGACAAACGTGCCGGGCATGGACATTGGCGAGTTGTTTCCGCGGCAAGCGAAGGTCGCGGACAAGTTCTCTATCGTGCGCTCGCTGCACCACGATACGGGCGACCATTTCGCGGGCGGTCACCGGATGTTGACGGCGAAGAACATGGGAGTGAGCGGCGCCAACAACGCGGGCAAGTTTCCCTCGATTGGAGCCGTGCTGACGAGAACGCTCGGTCCGACGAAGCGCGGCATGCCGTCGTATGTCAGCGTGCCGGTGGCCAGCAGCATCGGTTTGCGGCCGGGTTACTTCGGCGGCAACTGGATGGGCGGTCAATACGATCCGTTTCAAACGGGCGGCGATCCGAACAATAAGAACTTTCAAGTTCAGAATCTGAATCTGCCCAAGGACATGACGGTCGATCGTTTGGCGGACCGCCGCGCGTTGGTGCGCAGTTTGGACCAAATCTCTCGCAACATCGACCACAGCGGCGAGTTTTTGACGCGCGATCGATTCGACGAAGACGCATTTGAGTTTGTCGCGGGAGACCGCGCGCGCCGGGCGTTCGACATCGGCAGCGAAGATGACAAGATTCGCGACATGTACGGCCGTCACACTTGGGGGCAGAGCACGCTGTTGGCTCGACGGCTCGTCGAAGCCGGATCGAGATTTGTGACGGTCCATTTCGGCGGTTGGGATCACCACTGGAATCTCAAGTCCGGGATGGAAAGCCATCTTCCGCGCGTCGACAGCGCGGTGGCCGGACTATTCACCGATCTGGATCAACGCGGCATGCTCGACTCGACCATCGTCATCCTCTGCGGTGAATTCAGTCGCACGCCGCGAATGAACACCGGCCATAACGGCAAGGGTACGCCCGGCCGCGACCATTGGGGCAACTCAATGTTCTGCTTGCTGGGCGGTGGCGGCTTGAAGGGCGGAGTGATCGTTGGATCGACGGACGCGAAAGGTGAGCGTCCGCAGAATCGTCCGTTGGAGCCGGATCACATTCACGCGACGATCTATCGAAGCCTCGGCGCCGATCCCGCGCTCCATCTGCTGGACCACAGCGGCCGGCCGACAGCGATGATCGCCGATCCGACGCCGATCGCCGAACTGATCTAATCGGCACGGGACTGCGCGTCGCGGACGGCAATTGCTCGATCGGGAAAGTCGGTGAACAGCCCTTCTACTTTGACCTTCTCAAAGAAGAGTTGGAGAAGCGCGTCGAACTGTTTGTCTGGTTCATCCCCCAGTAGCGCGTGAAACTCCGGCAGCGAGTCGGCGCGAAACGTGTAGGGGTGAAGCGCCAGTCCCGCCTCCTTCGCCCAACCGACTAGCGGATCGACGCGAACGGCCGTCGCGTTGGCGATCACCAGGTGTTCGAGTCGAGGACCGATTCCGTCGGCGTACTCGGCGATCGTCTTGAGGCCCTCGCGAGTCCGCAGTTTGTCGTAGTCGATGGCGGCTTCTTTCCGACGATTCTCGCCGATCAACTGAATCAGCTTGAGATCGGTTTTCAATTCCTCGCGCAGTCGCCTCGTCTCCCGCGGATCGAAACACTGCACGAAACACTTGTCGGCGCGACGACGGTATCCGAATTCGTCGAGCAGTTCGAGGACTGCGGCGCTCGAATCCTTCCCCTCTTGCCGATGCCACGCAGGAGCTTTGATCTCTACGTAGACTCCCACTTCCCGGCCGGTGCCGCGGTTGATCCCCTGGACCAGTTCGAGCTCCTCGCGGAGCGTCGGCACATGAAAGCGGCCTTTCCCGAGAGGAAACCGTTCTGGGAAAACTGGTCGGCCCGTTTTTAGGTCAATCCGTTCGTGCGCGTTGAGCCGCCCGATCTCACGCGCCGTGAAGTCGATCGCATAGAACCGCCCATCTTTGCGAACTCGATTGGGAAACTGTTCGCGCACGTCGGTGACCGTGTCGAGGTGAATGTCGTGCAAGACGATAGGTTCGCCGTCTTTGCTGAGTACGACGTCTTGCTCCAGGTAGTCAGCTCCCATCGCATGCGCGAGTGACTTGGCGGCCAGCGTGTGTTCGGGGAGATATCCAGAGGCTCCCCGATGCGCAATCACAATGGGCCGGACGTCGTCAGCCGCCGTCGCCGAGTTCGTCACCAGAACTAATCCTGACAAGAGAAGAAGAACTAATCGCACGACCGACCTCTTCGTAATGCGTGAAACGGCCCAAGTCTACCACAGCCCAGCGCGGCGACGACGTGATCCCGGCCGACGAGCGATCGGGAAACCGAGCGCCGAAAGGATGGTTCAGACCTCGCAGTCCCCCTACTGACTCGCCGCCGCGAAGGAGGTCAGATCGGCCAACAGGCCGTCGGAATCCAACGGCAACGGCCGCGGCTCGACAAGAATCTCCAGGTCATCGCGGTCGCGCGCTTCGTCGAGATAGACAGCCGAACATTCGACTTCGGCCAGGTGGAGCGTGTTCTCGATCCACATCAATTTGGCTTCTTCAGGGGCGGTCAAGCCGATGATCGACAGGGCGGCGTCCAGCACATCGCGGTCGCTGGGGAAGTCGAGCGGAATCATCGCTCCCAGCGAGTGTCCGCCGGTGAGACAGTTGATTCGAGTGACGTCGGCGTCCATCTGCTCGACAGCGCGCGACAGGCAAAACTCCGCCAAGCCGATTCCCGTGGCGTTGCCGTGTGTCGCTTCGGTCAGCCCCCGAATCGAGATGTTTTTGATTTTTGGGAACTCGTGTTCGGCCGCTTGATGCGCTCGATGCTTGCGACCGACGATGTTCGTGTCCATTCCCGTGCCGCTAATGTTCTTGCCGATCTGGTCGATTAGCAGAATGTCGGCGGCGTCGAATGGTAGTTTTGGCATCAACTCTTTGGCGCGGACGAGCAGCTCCTTTTCCCGCGACTCGAAATCCGCCGGCGGCACAGCCCCGATCTCGGCGGTCTCGTCGTAGCCGTTTTCGACAATCGCCACGCCGGCGACGATGTGGCACTTGGAGAGAACTTCACGGGCGACGCTGCGGACGATTTGACCAAAACTGTGATCCTTGATCGCGCGGTGATAAATCTTGGCTCCGTTGTGTTTGCCCAATCCGATCAACATCATCTTCATCAGTCCGCTTTCGATGTCGCCGATGAAGTTCGTATGCGGTTTGACTCGACCACAGACCACGACGTGATCCGCCTGGAAAGCGTGTTTGTCGAAATGGACAGGGAATCCTTCGGCCGCATCGCAAACGACGACGGTCTCCATGCTGGCCTTGATCGGACATTCGAGAAAATCTTCGGTGACGCCGTAACCGGCCAGGATACCCCGCTGGCCGTCCGCTGTGCCGCCGCCGTGACTCCCCATGGCGGGTACGACGAACGGTTCGCCGCCCAGGCTCTTCACGTGATCGGCGATCGCCTTGACGATGATGTCGATGTTGTTGATGCCTCGACTCCCAGCCGTAATGGCGACGGTTTGACCGGCCGAGATGGAAGTTCGCAGATCCAGACGAGCCAATTGAGCGTCGACTTCGCCGGGAATATCGGCGAGTTGTTCGGTGGGAAACGACTGGCGAACTCGAAAGATCTCAGGGTATTCGATCGACGACATGGCGGGGCGTCTCGGGCTGGTGGTGTTTTGGAGTGAAGAGTATGAGTGAGCGCGGAGATCAAGAAACCCAATCTTTTGCGGCATTATAGACGTTGCGCCTACCACCTGTGAGAAGCTCACCCAAAGTCCCGTCGTTCGCCCCCTCCGCACAACCAATCTCAAAAGGTTATCATTCCGTGATTCGGGATTTGCCGTTTGGGCGAACCTCTAACCCACCGTTCACCGGACTCTCATCGTACGTATTGCAGCAGGCGGATGGCGAAACCCTGGTCCGATCAAATTGCCGCGATGTACGACCTCCGCATGCCGGCCGATTTGGCGGCGTGGTTGGACGACGAGGTTTGGCGGGAGGCGGCTGGCGCCGAGTTCTGCATGGCGCGGACTCCCAGCCAACTGCTGGTCCCCGAGCCGGGCGTCGTGTGGGGCGGCTTCATGCTGCCCGATACGTTGCCGATCATCAGCAATCAGTACGGCGATTGGTTGTGCCTCCGCGCCGCCTCCGACGGTCAGATCCGCGAGATAATCTACTGGTGCCATCGCGGCGGCGATTGGATTCCCTACGGTCGATCGCTGTCAGAGGCGCTGCTGTACGATGCGGCATTCCGACTCAACTACGATCGGCGAGCCGAGTGGGGCGGCGTTCAGGAGGACGATCGCAACGGCTTATTCCGCGCGGCCGAGTGGGCGCTGACGGCGATCGACCCGCGACGACAGCCGGCTCGTTTTTGGCAAAGCGATCACGCGACCGACGGGCCGCTGGCGGCCTTGCGGGCGGCTGGCGTGGCTGATACGGCCGTCAGCCGCGACCTGATCCTGCACGCTCTCGAGTCCGAACTCAAGGTGCGGGGAACGGCGCATGTCGCCAGCGAAATGGGGCTCCAGTGGGAACCCGATTTTGTTAGCTGGGTGTTCGACGGCGCGCTGATCCCCGAGTTGACGCGGGAGGAATTGAGCCGCCAGCTGCAGACGCCCGTCGATCAGTTGACCGTTCAGGATTGGGACCGCGCCGAAGTATTGGCGCTGGAGGTCATCGCGTCCCGCGACGACATGGGATGGGCGTTTGACGTCGCCGGTTGGGCGGCCGAGCGACGGGGCGATTTCGCCGCCGCTCTCGACCTCTACTGGCGAGGTCTCCACTGCTCGGCCTTCTCAGATGATACGGTGCGTTTTCGCACGCACTGGTTCCCCGCTGAGTTCGGGAAATTCGCCGCGGCTCGGATGCACGTACTCCGCGACCACTTGCCGACCGATTGGGCGGAGGACGCTTATCTGCAGTTGTTTTGGGCTGGTGACGCCGAATCGTTGCACGAGCGAGTCAAGCAGTACTGGTGCGGAGTGGCGGACGATCAAATGGACGTCGGCATGCACGCCGCCGCGTATCAGTCCTATTACCGCGCGGGCTGGGATATTGGCCTTCGCGTCGTGACCGACTACTCCGAGATTCTCGAGCAGATGGCCGCCGCCGCCGCCGCCGCTCACTACTCGGCGCTCGAGCGAATCGCCCGCCTGCACGCCAGGTTTCTTTGACAGTGGGCCGGGCGGGCGAGGGTGGAACGCGGTGGCGCGGGGCGACGCGAGAATGGAGCGTTGGTTGCAGCTGGAACGCCTGGTTCACCCGTGCTCAAGCACGGGCCTATGCCGCCTGCGGCGGAATGGGGGCGTAAACGCCCCTGGTCGTGCGCGGCGGCCAAGGCGCCAAGATCATCGACAAGCGTGTCGAGGACCCATTGAATAGGTAATCGTAGGTCGTAGGACGGGTCTCCAGGCCCGTCGAATGGAACGAGCAATCGACGGGCAAGCCAGCAATCGACGAGCCCGAGCCGAGCGAGGTTCCAGACCCGGCGATTGAGTTTCCTTTGGAGATAGTTCCGGAAGCTCCCGGGGTGGCTGTCGAATCG
>JASMLW010000218.1 GCA_030748485.1 Pirellulaceae bacterium | reverse complement strand
GCGTTTACGCCCCATTCCGCCGCAGGCGGCATAGGCCCGTGCTTGAGCACGGGTGAACCAGGCGTTCCAGCTGCAACCAACGCTCCATTCTCGCGTCGCCCCGCGCCACCGCGTTCCACCCTCGCGTCGCCCCGCGCCATCCGCCGTACGGCAAGACATCGGTTTTGAAATGCGCTCTAATGACTAAGGAATGACGAATGACTACGACCTAATGACGGAAAGCGATGTACCGTCGACAAAACGTTGCTGCCGTCGCCGAACGGTGGGGCACCGTGGATGACCTTACAATCAAACGAACCGCATCCACGTTCTGGCGAACGTAGCCACAATCGACAACGTAGCCAGGCTAGTCACTCGTCATTGGTCCTTCCTTCGTCATTCGTCACTCGTCATTCCTTAGTCATTAGTCACTAGTCATTAGTCACTCCTCCCGTGTTTCTCGAACCACTTCAAGATGTAGGCAACCTTCGCCATCAGCTGAGTCGGGCGGCTGGCGATGGCGTGCGAGGCGCCGGGGATTCTGACCAGCGCGGCGTCGATCTTGCGGAGTTTGAGCGCTTGATAGAATTGCTCCGACTCGGAGATCGGCGTGCGAAAGTCCTGTTCTCCGGTGAGGACCATGGTGGGCGTCTTGACGTTGCCGACGAGCGATAGCGGCGAGCGGCGCAGATAAGATTCGGGATCCTCCCACGGTTTTTTGGCGAACCAGTATTGCGAGAAATACGGATAGGCGTCCGACGTCAAAGCGAAACTGTACCAATTGATGACCGGCTTGGCGGAAACGGCTGCTCGAAACCGATTCGTCTTGCCGACGACCCAACTGGTCAACACACCGCCCCCACTGCCACCGGTGACAAACAGGCGTTGCGGGTCGATGTACTTTCGCGAGATCACTTCGTCGACGGCGGACATCAAGTCGTCGTAGTCGCGGCCGGGGTAATTGTGGTGAATCTCGAGCGCAAAGTCGCGACCGTACCCTGTGCTGCCGCGGGGATTCGCGTAGACAACAACGTATCCGGCCGCGGCGTAGAGCTGCATCTCCGCGGCGAACCGAGATCCGTAGTTGGCGTAGGGCCCGCCGTGGATTTCGAGGATCAGCGGGTAGCGGCGACGCGGATCGAAATTGGGCGGTTTGACGATCCATGCTTGGATCGGGAGCTTGTCGTATTGTGACTCCAACCAGATCTCTTCCACTGCGCCGAGCGCGCGGGCCGCCAGCAGATCGCCGTTCAGATCGGTGATCCGCTCGACTCCGCCACTAGGCTGCAGTGCGACAGCGACGTCGGCCGGCCGCTGCGGCGTCGTTTGCGTAAATGCGACGATTCCATTCTCGGCGGCCGAATACGAGCCGCTCGAGTAAGGCCGGCCCAGCGAAACGCCGCCGACGTCATCGGCAATCTTCCTCCAGCCGCCCTTCATGTCGGCCACCGCGATCTTCGTATGTCCCTTGTCGTCAAACATGAACATCGGACCTGCGGAACCACCGACCCACGCTACCTGACCAACACTGCGGTCGAAGTCCTGCAGCAGGAGGCGCGACTCCGTCCCGTCGCGTTTCATCAGGTAGAGCTGTTCGGGATGGTAGCTCAGTTTCTCGTCGTCGAAGCCGACGTAGGCGATCCACTTTCCATCAGGCGACACGACTGGAGCGTCATCGCCGCCGTGACGCTTCGTAAGTTGCCGAATCTCACCGCTCGCCAACTCCACGTCGTACACGTCCGAGTTGAGCGGATCGTAGTCGGCGTCGGGACGCCGATTCGCCGAGAAAACGAGATAGTCGCCGGCGGGCGTCCAACTGGGAGCGCCCTGGTGGTGAAAGTCGCCAGCAGTGACTTGTCGAGGTGTGCCGCCGTCGACTGGGATCACATAGAGATGGTGAAATCCGTCGCGGAGGTATCCGCCGCCGTCCGCTCGATAGCGGAGTTTTTCGATCATCTTCGCATCGTCAGCCCATTCGGCTCCCGGCGGCTTTTCCGGCAACTCGATGAAGGGCTTGCGCTTCGCCGGAGTGAACATCGAGAACGCCAGTCGATCGCCTTGCGGAGATACGGTCAGCCCGCTCGGCGTTTCGGCGAGTCGAGTCAGCTGAGCCGAACGGCTCGCCTCAAACCAATAGGCGTGAATCTGCGAGTCGCCGCCCGAGCTGGAGACGCCCGAGCTGGAGACAAAGAATATCGCGCGGCCGTCTGGTGACCATCGAGGTGACGAATTGTTGTCAGTTCCGCTGGTGATCGGAAAGTGGTTTGCGCCGTCGCGGGAGACGACCCAAATGTTGGCTCGACGCCGATCCGTCTTGGCGTCCATGAAATTGCGAACGTAGGCGATTCGCGAGCCGTCCGGCGAAACCTGAGGATCGGTCGCCCACTCGAGCTCAAACACATCCTTCAGTTGAAACGCTTCCGCCCCCCAAGAGGCCGTCGCGCTCGCGTAGCAACCCACTCCCACGATGAGCGCCGAGAGACCCGTTAGTCGGAATCGATGCATGAATAGCTCCAACGAAAGAAGATTTACCATTTCACCCATTTCGCCACGATGACGGTCTGTGCTTCCGGCGATGGATGTTTGGGAGGAATAGGTAATTTTATATGCGGCGGCCCTAGATTTCGAGCGATTCGCGCACGCGTTCGCAAATGATCGCCGCCAGGAGCGGATGGGGGCCCAAAGGCTCAGTGACTCGGTAGGCGACCTCGGGGTGCTGAGCGGCGGCGTCCGCCGCCAATCGCGGAATGTCCTCGTGGCCGTGTCGACCAGGCGCCAACACGTAGGGATGGACGACCACCGTCCGCGCGCCGCGCGCGACGCAGCGATCGAATGCTTGCGAGATCGTCGGTTCGGTCAGTTCCATGTGAGCTGGCTCGATGATCGAGTCCGGACTTTGCTCGCAACACCAGCGAACGATTTCCCGCAAGCTCGCGTTGCTCTCCGCGCGCCGCGAACCGTGGTCGACGACGATAATTCCCAGTGGACCGTTCATTCACTTTCATTCAATACAGTCAGGCATTTGGACCATGGTCGAGTCATTCAGTTTCGACGGCGTTGATGAAGTGCCACAGCGCGTCGAATTGCCGGCGCGCATCGCCATCGAAGACGCCGATCAGCGCCGTTCGCTCGCCATCTAAAACGACACGAGGCATCTTGGTGCGAATGTCATAGCGAGGCGGGTCGAGCACAAAGCGATCGTAGAAATCTCGCCGCAATCGCTGTTTGGTCAGAGCAAAGTTGACTCCCAGCGCGATCTTTGTGCGATCATCGCCGGTCGGTTGATCGGCCCCCACCGCATGGCATTGGCGGCAATCCAGCCCTCCCACCTTGCGAGAGAGTTGATCTCCGACGCGAGCCAGCCGCGGGTCGACGACCATCGGTTCCTCAACGTCAACTCCGTGCTGTGGCGGTAGTCCCGCTGCGATTGCACGAGCGAGTTGAGGAAAGGTCGGCATGCGCGCCCGCAGCCAGGGCCGCGTCTTTGCTTTAACCTCGCCGGCCAACATGCGCCGCACCCACTCGGATCGCAGCTTCTCGCCGGCCCAGGTCAGGTTCGGTAGAGGTTCCGGCGGCAGTCCTCGTTCGCTCTCGTCCAACAACAATTCCGCGCGGGGGGCGACTGTTTGATCGCGATCGTGACACGCCGTGCACCGGTAGCCGCGCATCAAATTCTCGGCTCGCTCGACCGGGTTGACGTGAGGTGAGCCGCGACTTGCGCGACCGGTGTAGGCTTCGATCGCCGCGCGATCGTCAACAGATAAACCAAAACGCGGAACTGTTTTGTCAGGTTCATTCGCCAGGCAACCGCGCGCCATCTTCTTCACGGCGATGAATCGAGTCGCCGTTTTCTCTGGACCGTAACGATGGCAGGCGGCGCACTGGCGAGTTTGAAACAGCTGCTCACCACGACGCGGATCTCCTGACTGAGCGATGTCGTCGAGTACGGCAGCCGATGTCTTGCTCCGCAAATAAGCCGACAACGCGATTGTCTCCGAATCGGATAATCGAAAGTCCGGCATCCGGGTCGCTTCGTAATGCTGATGTGGCTTGCGCAAAAACGCGGCCAACGCGCCTGGTTGATACTTCGCAGCGACAAACTTCAGCGAGATGCGCTGATGACGATCTTTGCTTTGCGGATCGTCAAGTCGATGACAGGCGATGCACGCGAGGTCTTCGTACAGCGCGAGCCCCTGTTTTCGCTGTGCGGGAGTCGCACGCGCTGGGGCGACTCTGGGGCGCGAACTCGTCAGAAACGCGACGAGATCGGACGCCGCTTGGACGTCCGTCTCAGCTGTGCGGTCGAAGAGGTGCGGCATACGTCGAGCCGACCTCAACGTCTCCGAGGCGAGCAACCATTGCGAAATCCACGCCGGGTTCAACCGCTCGGCGATCGCGGTCAGATCGGGCCCAAAGCCACCCGCCATTTCATTTCGACCAACTGCCTCACGGCGCTGAAACTCTCGATGGCACTGCGCGCATCCGCGGGACTCGATCAATCCACCGCCGCGCTGAAGCTGGCGACGGGCGGCCAACAGTCGGCTTCCGCTATCGTGCCACAGCGATGTCGCCGGGACGAGCTCGTCAGCAAACGTTGGTGAACTCCACAGCAGCCGCAGACGCCCGCCGCCGTTCGGCTCGGATTGGTAATGAACCTGGATTCGATTGAATCCTTTGTTGAGGGGCGTGGACGCCTGGGCGTCGCGGTCGAACTGGCCTTGAACCGACAAGACTTCGGCACCATTCACGGTCAGCGCGGCCAGCCCGCGCCCTGCGAAGCGAAACTGAACGGTCTGCCGCAGGTCGACGTGCAAGTAGCCATCAAAGTCGGCGCGAAACTTGCCGGGCGAGATCCAGGCGGTCGCCGCAGCGCCGGGCGTGACCGCCAGCGCAGCCAGGCGACGCACTTGCAAATCCGTTTGCTGCGCCGAACGGCCGACGTAGCGAACAGCCAGACCCGGTCGCAAGCGATCGCGAACATCCGCCGCCAGTCGACCGGGTTGAGGTCGACGAGTCAATTTCTCCGGCGGCATGACTTCGTCCCGAACGCGGTGGATCGTGTGGTAGAACGAATTGCGCAGAGGTGATCCGTCCGCGGCGTTGATGTTGTAATGGATGGCCATCTGGTCGACCGGTTGCACTCGCGGCATCTCCAGAAACAAGGTCGAGTCGTCGAGCAGCGTCGCGGAGAGCACATCGACGGCGTCGCGGCCAACCTGTGCTCGGTTGCTCGGCCGGTAATCGTCAGAACCGTAACTTCCCGAGTACCGATAGTTCCACTGTTCGACGTGGAAGTTGTCCGGATTTTCGGCGGACTTGCGATCGAGTGGAGCCGCGAATCGCAGCATGACGCCGTTCTTAAGAGTTCGTACATCGTTCGGCAGGCCAACTTGCCCGCCCGTATAGCGAACGCGTTGGAAGCACCCATCTCGGGCGGCGCTGGTGACCCAGCCATTCAGTCCAGTGACATATAACTGTCCGTCGCGCGGCGAGAACCGTCCCCGCGCGGCTCCCGACTCAAATACGGGCGACATCGAAACCGTGCCACCCTGCCAGTGGCCGTCGATCTTCTCGTCCAACACCAACAGCAAACGGCACTGTCCAAACGAAAGGTGTAACAGCTTGTCGCGGAGCGGTCCCCAACGATCACTCGTCACCCAAACCTGACCGCCGCTGGAATTATCTTGTCGTCGAGGAATCCAACAGAGTGGCGGGTCGTACCCGAGTGGCCGGTCCACCGACACGCGGGGACCGCCGTAACCGTAGTAACCACCCTGCCGGATAACGGCGATGTTGGAAACGGGCGTCCACTCGCCCTCTTGCGGAGCAACTGTGATGACATCGCCCGGACCGACGCCGAGCCCATTTGGGTTGCGAAAACCGGTGGCGATCGACGTCGCTTTTGAACCGTCGGCGGAGACCTTCACAACGCCCTGTTTCGCGTGGACAAAATAGAAGTTGCCCACCGAGTCGGTTTCCAAACAAGCGACGTAGTCATGGCCGCCTGGCGACGTCTGGTACGCGTTGCAAAACGACTCGTAGAAATCGGCTTCGCCATCCGCGTTCTCGTCGTGCAGACGGGTGATCTGGTCGCGGCCCAGGACGTAGACGCGGTCGGCGATGATCCGCAAACCCAACGGTTGAAAAAGACCCGTTGCATAGCGCCGATAAGTAAGCTCATCCAAGTCGCGATCGATACCGGAGACGCGCCACACGTCGCCGTGCACGGTGCAAATCGCCGCATCGCCATTGCTAAAAAAATCGTGACCCGTGACGAAGAAGAGAGCTTTGAGATGGTTTGCGAACGGCAGAGTCAGCGTGTCGACAACGTACGCGCCGGGAGTTTGGCCCAGCTTTCCGGTCGTCTTGAGATCGCGCGGCCAGCGGCGCGGTCCGGGCTTCGACAGCGCATCGAGAGACTCAACTTGCATCGCCTCGGCAGCCGCGATGAATGAAGTCTCATCCGCCGCCGGTGCAATCCAGTTTTGCAGAACGGTGTGAGTGGAGCGGTTGCGCGCGGGAAAGACCAGTTGCAAGCGGCCGCCGTTCGCCCGCCACCGACCAGCGCCCGCCTTGACAGCAAACGTCAGCTGCTTCTCTTGACCGTTCGGCGACGTTGCGATCGAGTACGCGGCGCGCTCGCCGATCCGCCACTCTCGCTCGCCGTGGAAACAATTCATCGTCAGCGCGGGTCCGGGCGAGATGTCGAGTTGTCGAGTGAATCTCCATCCCGACTCGCCCGCTGTAAACCACGGCGACTCGCGAACGGCGACGCCGTCGACTTCCTGCTCGAGCACGACACGCGAGCCGCGGACGCGCATCCCGACGTACTCGGTCCGCTCGTGCGCCCAGCCGCCGCCCGCCGCGGAAATCCACTGCGGCGTCCCAGCGATTTGTGGCGCGCGAATGACGCCGAACCGCGCCGGATCGAATTTCAAGAAGCCGTCAGTCCAGAGTGTCCGGTATTGCAGTCGCTCGGTGTCGAAGCAAACGGCCGCTCGCTGATTGTCGCCTAACTTCAACGAGAGTCCTTTGCGGACGACCTTTCCCGGTGGCTGCAAGATGCTCGCCAGGTGCCGGCCCACTTCGGTCTGGTTCCAGCGGCCGTCTTTCGAATCGTCTTCAGTCCAATCGAAGCCAATCACGTTTCGGCTGTAGTGATCCTCGGCCGCCGGTTTAGCAGCAGCTTGAGTGGCGCCTGCACGTGAGACCAGTTGCCCGGCAGCGTCTTTCAGAGCACCGTGGTTCTCGACGGTCGAGCCGCTCAATCCGTCGAAACGCCACAGGGCCAAAGTCGCGGCGTCCGCTTCGAGGGGCCGCGACGGAATTGCCTCGATTCGCCGTTCGCCGCGACTCACGCGCACCTCATCGATCACCCCTTCCGCGTGAAGTTGACGACTCACCAGCGCTCCGATCGCGAGTCCACCGGCGATGGACTTGTCGCCCTGGCGTTCGATTCGCTCGTCGGCCGCCTGCTTGCCGTCGACGAACAGCCGCACTCGCCGCGGTTCGTAGATCATCGCCAGGTGACGCCATTCGCCGTTGCAGATGTCGACGTTGGTGCGAACGTGGTCGGGTTGCATGCCGGGCATGTAGACAGTGAACAATCCCGAGCCCGCGACCGAAAACATCTCCCAGTGCGTCGCGGACGCTTTCGTCTCGTTGGCGACGAGAATGTTGTACGTCTTCTTCTGTGACAATCGCGCCCAACACTCGACCGTGATCGGAGGTTGGCGGAAGGCGGCGTTTCCTTTTACGGACGCGCTCGCAGCCGATACGTTCAGTCCGCTGGCGAAACGGCCGGGAACGAGCGGCGGACCGGCGGCTGCCTGTTTGGGGGCGGCGTCACGAGCGGGTTCCATCACGAGTGGGGTTCGACCGGCCGTCCACGCGACAGCTCGACGGACCATTTCCCGCGGTTCAAACGTATCGTACGTCTGCTCACTGTGTCCGAGCAGAGTTTGGAAGACGCGCGCCTGCTTGTATCGATATGCAAAGGCGAGCGGTTCGTCCCGGCCGGTCACCTTGGACCGCGCCGTGATCAGCGGTGTCACCGGCTGGTCGCCGTGCTGGCGAAAGTACAACTCATCGGTCACCTCAAACGGTTTGAGGCCGGCGGTGATTTCACTCTGCGCCGCTGTCGGAGTCACCGTGAACTTTCCGAATGCGTCGTGGCCGCTCCGCGCCGCGTCGCCGCGATGATTCCAAACGCGGCGAATGATCTTACGGAATTCGGGCCAATCCGATTGCCCGGCCATCGGCAATGAAAAATGCCATGCGCCGTTGGCGAAATGTATCGACACCAACCCTCCACCACGGCCGAGATAGCTGGTCAACGACTGCTTTGAAGTTTCGCTGAGAGGTGTTGGATCGTGCCAGTTGGCGTAATTGTTGAGCACGATGACGTCGACTTGATCCAAGTCCTTCTTTTTGAGGTCTTCGATATCCGTCGTCAGTTCAACGTTAATCCGCGGGTCTTGCTTGAGCAGTTGGTCAATCGCGGCTGATGTCTTTTGCCAGTTGTGCCACTTGTGCGCTTCGTTGCCGGCGAACATGAGAACTCGAATCGGTCGCACATCGGCGACGGCCGAGCCGCGCGTGTCGCGATTGGCCAGCGCCAGCGTAATCTCCTCGTGCGAGTAGAAGCGAGCGCGCACGCCGGCTGCGGGCAGTTCGACTCCAGCTGTCCAGGCGACCGCGTTCAGCATCGTGCGGCGAAACGACTCGTGCCGCCAGTTGTCATAGAAATGGCCGCACGTCGTACCGAATCCGCGGCCTCCGCCCGGACGCTCCTTCGCCCAAGCAACAACTCGACCTCGCGCGTCGCGGCCAGGCAAGTCGGCGACGGACCAGATCGGACGCACCGTGTCGTCGTTCTCGGCGAAGCGGATGTTGTAATAGAACTCCTCCTTCATCTTGAACGGCTTTACGCCGCGGGCGACTGGATGCTCCGCCGTCGCGATCGCCACAGACGCGTCCAGTGTCTTGATCGCCGAGTACCATTCGCGGCGGCCGTCCGTCTCCCAATCAAAGTAACCGCCGCTCCAGTCGAGAATCTGACTGGCGTACTTGTCTGGAGCGAACGTTGAGAAGTGGAAGGTGACGAAGCCGCAGCCTCGCTCGATTTGGCGTTGCACCAGCGCCACGTTCGCCGGCGAAGCCAGATGAGGCGCTTCGGCGTACTTGTCGCCGTCGCGGCCATCGGAGATTACGACGATCGTGTCGGCGTCGTTCAGCGTCTCCGGCTTCGCCGGCCAACCAGCGAAGTGCGTCTCGACGCGCACTTGATCGCGAATGTTGGAATTGTCGAGCATCACTTTGAGCAGTTTGACGGACCACGGGTAATCGTGGATGCGATTCCCGACGGGCCCGTGGCTCTTCTTGCCGGCGATCAAGACGATCTTCTTGACTTCGGCCGCATGTCCGCATTGTGCGGACGCCCAGAGGAATGCGAGTGATAATGTGAGGATCAGAGTGCGGCGCTGGTGCGGCATGCGGTCCACCTAGAAAAAGAGCAGGCCCGCGCGGAAATGCGCGGACCTGCCATTGTTGAGTTTTCCGGGGACGATTGTAACTCTATTCGGCGGCCTTTTCCTCCGCACTCGCGGACTTCTCGCCGGCTTCTTCTTCTTCACTCTCGCCGGCGCCTTCATCTTCACGCTCACCGGCGTCTTCGTCTTCACTTTCGCCGGCGCCGTCATCTTCACGCTCACCAGCGTCTTCGTCTTCACTTTCGCCGGCGCCGTCAGCTTCACTCTCGCCGGCTTCTTCAGCTTCGTCTTCGCCGGCTTCCTCATTTTCGCCCTCGCCGGTCGCCTCTTCATCTCTCGCCCGACCGATTTCGATTTCGAGGCGTCGCAAGGCCCTCAACCGCTCGGCCTCTTCGCGCTTCACGGCTGCTCTCACCGCTGCCTCTCGCTCCAGCGTTTCGCGCACTGCTCGCAATTCGCGCTCTTCGGCCTCTCGATTCTCGGCTTCACGTCTCTCCGCCTCCCGCTCTGCACGCTCCTCGGCTTCGCGCACTTCGCGCACTGCTCGCAATTCGCGCTCTTCGGCCTCTCGATTCTCGGCTTCGCGTCTCTCCGCCTCCCGCTCCGCACGTTCCTCGTCTTCGCGCACTTCGCGCCCTTCGCGCCCTTCGGCCTCTCGCGAATCTTCACCCATCACAATCGCCGCTAAGTGCTCGATGGCTTCACCCCGTCGACCGAGGTCGGCGTGTACATCAGCGAGTTTGAATCGAATGGCGCGGCGGACCAGTGGGTTTTCGACTTCGTGGATCAAGTGGTGTAGTACTTCCGCCGCCTCGCCTGGTTCGGAAAGCTCCACGATGCGCCCGATCGCATAGACCGCCGCCACCTCGTGGGAATCGGACAACTCGGCGAGCCGCTGGGCCACATCGACGCCCACGATCTGCGCCTCCGCCTCGTGGTGACGAATCTCCAAGTGATGGATGTGCTCGTCCATGTCGTGTTCAAAATGCTCTTCGTGGCCATCGTGGCGATGAGCCTCGTGTTCGTGCTCATGACCATTGTGCTCGTGTTCATGAGCCGCATGGTCGCGGTCGTGATGTTCATGATCATCGTGGTCGCGCCGCGCGTGATCCCGGTCGTGGTCGCCGTGTTCGTGATCGTCGTGATCGCGCCGCGCGTGATCCCGGTCGTGGTCGCCGCGTTCGTGATCGTCGTGGTCGCGTCGCCCATGATCTCGGTCGCGGTCGCCGTGTTCGTGATCGTCGTGGTCGCGCCGCGCGTGATCCCGGTCGTGGTCGTGATCGTCATGGTCGCGCCGTGCATGATCTCGATCCCGGTCGCCGTGTTCGTGATCGTCGTGGTCGCGCCGTGCATGATCCCGGTCGCGGTCGCCGTGTTCGTGATCGTCGTGATCGTCGCGTCGACGCCGTTCTTCGGAGTCGCGGTCTTCGCGTTCACGAACGCGGAGTTCGATTTCGAACTGCTCGCGATCCCGTCGGCTCGGCTCTTCTCGGCCGGCGTGTTCGTCCTCTTCACGATGGCGAATCTGTCGTTCGCGATTGGCCTTCTCCGCTATCTCGCGGCGCGATTGTTCGCGGCGCCGCACGTCGCGTTCGTTACGTTCTTGTGCGACGACTGATCGCGTGGCGAACCAACCGGCGCTGGTGAGCAGGGCGCCTCCCCCGACAAATCCCACAATGATCAGCAATCCTACGATTCCCCATCCGCTGTTCCGACAACACGACATGGCAAAGGCCTCCGACTGTAAAATCGTTAAATGGCGATAGTGCTTTAACTAGTATGCTTTGAGTTCGACTGAGTTGGGTGGAGCGGCGAGCCGTTCGCGGACCGCGTCGCTGACCGCGCGTTTGTGGACCATGATGCGCTCGAGGTGTTCGACAGGCGTCCGCAGCGCCGCCAACAGACCGGCCTCCGTGACTTTGTCCGCGCGGATGTCGATTACTCTCATCTGCTTCATATGCAACAACGCCGGCAACGCCGCGTCGGTAATCTTGGAATTCCGAATTTCAAGCGTCGCCAGCTGAGGCAGCGACTGAAACGACTTAACCGAGGCGTCAGTCACATTCGCGCCTGGGATCACCAGCCGCTTCAGCTTCTTTAGCGCGGCGAGCTTTCGCATGGAATCGTCGGTCCACGTCGACTTGCGAACTTCGAGGTTCTCCAAGTCGACGATTTGTGTGATATCGTCGACGGCGTTCTCGAAAACCACGCTCTCCGATATCTTCAGCTCTTTCAAATGTGGCAATTCGCCGAAGAACTGCGGATCGCCCTCCTGCAACTCAACTCTGCTGAGCGTGAGAGACTCCAGCCCCGCCATCTCGGCAAGATGTGAGAGATCGCGTGCGTTTGGCGAGAGCAGTACGAGTTCCGACACCTGATCCAACTCACCGAGCGCCGCCCAAGAGTCAGCCGACATTTTACATCGTCCGATTCTCAGCGTATGCAGATTGGGAATGTCGGCCAGGTATCGGAGGCCGTCGCCGCTGAGATCGATTCCGCCGAGCGAGACGTGCCGCAGATGCGGATGACCTCGCAGCGCACGCAAGTCTCGGCCGGCGTTGTTGCCTCCCAAACGCAGTACTTCCATGTGCGGCATGTAGCGAAACAGTGCAATGTCTTCGCTCGACAACTTGCGGTCAGAGATGCACAATTCACGCACCGTCGTGATGAACTCGGGCGGCGCTTCGTCGAACAACACTTGCGTCGCGGGCGTCACTGGAATCGGTGTGATGTTCTGCGTGTCGTGTTGGCGGACTGCGCGGCTGCGCGTTTGCAGCTTCGTGAGCGCCGTGCGGTCGCTGCGGAACAAGACGAGCTGCGGATGAGCGCGGCGTATCGACTCGACAGCCTCGTGCGCAACCGGCGCCGAATCGACGACGAGCAGTTTCAGTGACGGCAATCGGTCCGTGATCCGCGCCAGCTTTTCGTCCGTTACATCGTCGCCGCTGATGAGCAGCGTTCGCAGACTGCGCAGTTCGAACAACGTCTCCAGTCTCTCTTCGCTGAGATCGAGCTCACAGCAGTCGACCCAGACGATCTCCTGAAACTGCTCCGCACCAAAACAATCGGCGACGAAACGCGGCGCCGTCGATTCGGTTCGCACGGCGGCGCCGGCAGCTCGCAATTGATCCGCCGCCAGTCGTTGTTGGCGGTACGGTGCGACGTAGATCGCGAACGAAACACTCGCCAGCAGCAAAACGACAAGCATTGCGCGAAAACCAAACTGCAGCCGCCAAGTGAAGAAAGATCCGCGCCGCGCCGCGTGGAGCGGTTCGGCCTCGGCCCTCGGCTCGTGAATCGGCGTATCTATCGACGTGGTTTTCACAACAACACTTTGGCGGAGTTCGTGATATCAGCTGCTGGCGGGCGGTCGTCGCCCGACACCTCTCATACGTTTTGAGAATCGCTGTCTTACAGCGCGCCCATCGACGGTCGGTGTTTTTCCAGTAATTTCGCCCAAATCTGCGCCGCTGGCCAGAGAATTCCGGCTCCGGGAGCCGAATCACGCGACGCCTTTATTCGGTCTACAATAACCTTTCTTGAATCCCAAGTCGGCCCCAAGTGGCTGTGCCACTCACAAATCGAGCTGCCGCTCGTTATCGTTCGTCCGCTCCCGTCGGTCGCTGGAATCGATAGAGCAAAATCCCGTATCCTCAACGCCCCAAGTGGCTGTGCCACCCACAAATCGAGCTGCCGCTCGTTATCGTTCGTCCGCTCCCGTCGGTCGCTGGAATCGATAGAGCAAAACCCCGTATCCGCTGAGTCCAACTGTGAATGTTCTCGCCGTACACCGATTGAATCTGTCCGTTTGGGCTCTGTTGATCGCGCTCGCGCCGGGGTGTGGTCTCAAAGCACAAGACGTCGCACCTCCCGGCTTGGATCTCAAAAAGGAGCTTCAGAGAGTACCTGCGAAGAGCCCTGAGGGGTCGCGGCGAGCTATTCAGATGGCCGCCGGATTCCGAGTGGAAGTCGTCGCCGCTGAGCCCGATGTGCGCGATCCCGTCGCCCTCGACATCGACGAATCGGGCCGGATGTACGTGGCCGAGTTGCCTCAATACAACTCGTATGTCGTCGATGGGTTCGCCGAGAAAGGTTCGATCCGGCTGCTCGAGGATACCGACGCCGACGGGCGTTACGACAAGAGCACAAAGTTCGCGACTGGGTTGAGTTATCCGACGGCGGTCGCCTGCTGGAAAGGCGGCGTCTTTGTCGGCGCGGCTCCCGACCTGCTCTACTTCAAGGACACAGATGGCGACGGCGTCGCCGACCAACGCCGCGTCGTGTTGACGGGTTTCGGATCCGACCGGGCGGGCGAAGCGCATCTGAATTCGATTCGCTGGCATCTCGACAATCGATTTCATTTCTCGACCAGTCTCTCCGGCGGCGACATTGGCTTTGTCGAGGGAGAAAAGAAATCCCAGCCGATCAGCGCGCGCGGTCGTGGCATCGTGATGAATCCGCAGGACCCGGGCCGCTTCGAACTCACCACCGGAGCCGGACAGCACGGAATGAGCATGGACGATTGGGGCTGGAAATTTGTTTGCTCCAACAGCGTTCCCGCGCAGATGTTGATGTATGACGATCGGTACTTGGCGCGGAATCCATACGCGATTGCTCCAGCCGCCGCGGTGAACATCGCGCCGCAGGGGAAATTCACCAAGCTGTTTCGGTTGACGGCCAACGAACCGTGGCGCGTGCTGCGGACGCGGTTGAGGAAAGAGGGAAAGTTCCGCGGCTCAGACGAGGGCGGCAAGCCGTTCGGTTTCTTTACCGGAGCCACTGGCGTCACGATCTACCGCGGCGACGCCTGGCCCGCATCGTATCGCGGCAATCTGCTGGTCGGCGATGTGGCGAACAACCTGATCTACCGCGCCCGGTTGGACGAAAACGGGATAACTCGCACGGCGATTCGCGCCGACGAAGGCGGCGAATTCCTGGCGTCGCGCGACATCTGGTTTCGACCCGTGCAAATGGCCAACGCGCCGGACGGCACCATCTACGTTCTGGACATGTACCGTGAGCTGATTGAAGGAGCCGCGTTCTTGCCTTCGTACTTCATGGACGTTTTGGATCCGGTCGGCGGACACGAGCGGGGACGGATCTATCGCATCGCCTACACGGGCGCGGGGGCGCCGGCCCCGCGTCGCCAACCGCCGCGGCTGGGCGATCTGTCAGCCGAAAAACTCGTCGCCCTGCTCGACCACGCCAATGGATGGCATCGCGACACGGCCGCCCGATTGATCTACGAGCGACAGGACGCCGCGGCCGTTCCCGCGTTGCGAGCTTTGATTCGCGGCGGCGAGACGCCGATCGGCCGCGCTACCGCGCTCGCCGCCCTCAACGGTCTAAACCGAGTACGGGAAGACGACATCCTAGTCGCCTTGGGTGACAAGTCTCCGCGCGTTCGCGCGCACGGTCTGCGGGTTGCCGAGTCGGCGGTTGACGATTCCGCCGGCGTGGCGTCGCGAATGGAGCAGTTGATCGACGATGACGACCCGATCGTGCGCTATCAACTGGCGTATTCACTAGGCGCGTCGCGGACGGCCACGCGGATCGCCGCGTTGGCCAGTCTGGCTCGCCAGAGCGGCCAGGACCCCTACCTCCGCGCCGCCATACTCAGTTCGCTGCGCGACGACTCGGGCGCGCTCTTCGCGCGGTTGATCCAAGATCGGGCGGCCCGCCAAGACGCAGCTCCGCTGCTCGTCGAACTGGCGGCTCAAATCGGTGCGGCCAATCGAACGGCTGAAGTGGCCGCTGTGCTGCAGGGCGTCAACAGCCTGCCGCCGGGTGAGAACGCGCGCGCCAAGCAACTCGTCGCCGGTCTCTTGAAGCGAGCCAAAGGAGACGCCCGCGCGAAATTGTTGGCGGCCACATCGGGCGCCGCGGAGGAGGTCGTGGCTGAGATGATCGCGCAGGCGAGACGCACGGCTCTAAGTCGAGAGACGAAAGCCGAACGCCGCGCCGCCGCCGTGCGCGGAATGGCTCTCGCCAAATGGCGAGACGCGCAGCCGGTGCTCACTAAATTGCTCGATCTGCGTCAACCACCCCTCGTCCAAGCTGCCGCCGTCGAAGTGATCGGCGGCTTCAGCGACGACGAGGCGGCTCACATGTTGCTCACCGCTTGGTCTCGATTCAGCCCGCAATTGCGCGCTCGAGCCGCTGAGGCATTGTTGTCTCGACCGGCTTGGCTGGAACTTCTGTTAGACGCCGTCGAACAGAAGCGGATCGCGCCTGGCGATTTGGATCCGGCGCGAATCGCTTTGTTGAAACTGAACCCCGACAAGGCGGTGGCCGCCCGTGTCGAGAAGCTGTTCTCTCAAACTGGGTTGGCGCGGCGAACAGAAGTCGTGGCTCAGTTCGAGTCGGCGTTGCGACTGGAAGGCAACTTCGAGCGGGGTCGCGCCGTCTTCAAGAAGAACTGTTCCGCCTGTCATCAACTGGATGGCGTCGGCACGCAAGTCGGAGCCAACTTGCGCGGGATCGCCGAGCGGGGAATGCGGTCTGTCATGCTCAACGTGCTCGATCCCAACCGCGAAGTGAAACCGAAGTTCTTAAGTTACATCGTCCATACGGAGGATGGACTCGTGCTGACGGGCATGATCATCTCTGAAAACGCCAACACGCTGACGCTGCAGCGTCCCGACGCGACACAAGTCGTCGTTCAACGCGTCGACATCGAGTCGCTGAAAAGCACGGGGCTTTCTTTCATGCCCGAGGGCCTGGAAAAAGAGCTGACACCCCAAGCTATGGCGGACGTGTTGGAGTTTGTCGCCGCCCCGCGGTGATTCGGCGGCCGGCCATGCCTGGAGTTTCGCGATTGTTCGCGTTAGGCTCTTCTTCCGATGGGTAGGCAAAACTTGTGTTGGGGAATTGAGCATGACCAAACCGTTTGAACTGGAACCATACGATTTTCTCGCCATGCACGGCGAGACGACGCGGCGATACTTCTTGGGGTTGGGAGCCGCGGGCGCGGCGGCCTGGGCGCTGCATCCACTAGCGGTGGGCGGCGCTGAACGAGCGCCTCAACTGGCGGAAGCGATCTCCAAACTCGAACCGTACTTCAACGAGCAGGACAAGTTCCGCGATGTCTCGCGCGGCAAGCCCGTGCCTCACCAGTTGCCGGACGAGGAGAAGCAGAAAGTCGGTCTCACGCGGGAAACGTGGAAACTGGAGGTTGTCGCTGACGAGGACGCCAAGAACAAACCCGATATTCGCAACCCGTTGACAATCGAGAACGGCAACGCGCTCGACTTCGCTGGGCTGATGAAACTGGCCGAGAAGCACTCCGTCCGCTTTCCCAAAGTGATGACGTGCAACAACATCGGCCGTCCAGTGGGAACGGGTATCTGGGAAGGCGTACCGCTGCGCGAAGTGCTTTGGCTAACAAGAATGAGGCGCAACGTGCGGCGTGTTTTCTATCACGGATTCCACAACGACCAACCGGCTCAGATGTTTCGCGGTTCGCTGCCGATTGGGCGCGTCCTCGAAGATCCGTTCGGACTACCGCCAGTCATCCTGGCTTACAAGCTGAACGGCGACTGGTTGACGAGCAAACGGGGCGGGCCCGTTCGGATCGTCGCGCCCGAGGCTTACGGTTTCAAGTCGGTGAAGTGGCTGCAGCACGTCACGATCACGAACCTCTACCACGCCAACGACACGTACGCGAAAGGGAACAACGATGTCGACAGTTGGCTCAAGACATTCGCAGCAACACTGTTGGCGCCGACCAACATGAAACCCGACACGCCATTCGCCGTGACCGGATATGCGCAAGTGGGCGTCAGCGGATGCCGAAAAGTTCAGGTCTGCATTCACAACGACGCGGACGAACTGCCCGTCGGCGACCCGTACTTCACCAAAGCGAATTGGATGGACGCCGAAATCATGCCTCCGCCTGCTGATTGGGGCGGCAAGTTGCCGGGCGATTCAATACCGTCCGACACGATGGGGTTCGACGATGACGGCGCACCTGAGCAGTGGCCGATGCGATTGTCGAAACTGCACTGGGCCAAATTGATGCCGGGATTGCCGCCCGGGGAATACCACTTCCGCTGCCGCACGATCGACGAGAACGGCAATGCGCAACCGATGCCTCGACCGTTCGACAAATCGGGCCGCACCTCGATCGAAAGCGTAGCGTTCGTCGTCAAGTGACTCAGCCGGCGGTCTCGACCCGATCTCTCAGTGAGGCGCGACAATGAACAGGCACACCGTCTCATGCGGCGTCTCGCGACGAACTCTCTTGCAAGCAGCCGTGGCGACCGCGCCGGCTGTCTTGTCAACTGTCGCCAGAGGCGCCGACAACGGCAAGCGCAAAGCGCAGATTGCGATCACGCTCGACTTGGAAATGAGTCGACACTATCCGCGCCGCGGAATGACCGAATGGGATTACCAGAAAGGGAACTTGGACGAAGCGACGAAACGCCATTCGGTTGAGGCCGCGAAGATCGCCTCTGATCGCGGAGCCGTGATTCACTTCTTCTGCGTCGGCCGTGTGCTCGAACAAGCCGATGTGAGTTGGCTCAAACAGATCAACGAGCTCGGACATCCGATCGGTAATCACACCTACGACCACGTCTACGTGCTGGCCCAGAAAGCGGAGGACATTCAGTTTCGTTTTCGTAGAGCTCCCTGGTTGATTCGCGGGCGCTCGATTGAACAGGTGCTCCGCGAGAACATTCGTTTGACGACCGTGGGACTGAAGCAGCGCGCCGGCGTCGAGGTCAATGGTTTTCGGACGCCCGGTGGTTTTGCGAACGGTTTGGTCGGTCGGCCCGACGTGCAAAACCTATTGCTCGACCTGGGCTTCACGTGGATCAGCGGAAAATACCCGCGTCACAAGACGGGCCCACCCAAAACAGAGCCGACGGACGAAGTGTACGCCGACATCGTGCGCGCTCAAAAAGAAGCGCAACCGTTCGTCTATCCGACTGGTCTAGTCGAGATTCCGATGAGCCCGATCAGCGACGTGAACGCCTTTCGAACGAACTATTGGAAACTCGACTACTTTCTCAAGGCGATCGGCATGTCGGTCCAATGGGCCATTGACAACGGCGGTGTTTATGATTTTCTTTGCCACCCTTCGTGCATGGTCGTTGAAGATCCTGAGTTCAAGACGATTAAGATGATCTGCGATCTTGTGAAGCAGAATCCTGATCGAGCCGAGATCGTAGGGCTCGACAAGATCGCCCACCGCGTGGCAAAGTAAGGCGCGTAGCAGAGTGCGGTGCGCAGCGGAGCAAGCGCGCGCACTTGAATTTAGACAAGAGAATCCCTCGCCGCGAGATCGTATGTCGTCCCCAACCAAGAAACGCTGCAACCGCTGCGAAAAATTACTCGACCGCGAGAACTTCAACGATAGCAAGCGGAGCAAGGATGGGTTGGCGAAGAATTGCCGGTCGTGTGTGAATCGGCGGCGGCGAGAGCAGGACAAGAAGAAACGCCACAAACGCCGCCGGCAGGGAGATCCCGCTTCCGACAATCTTGCCGACGCCGCGCGACGAGCCAAGTTGAACCAGGTGCGCGCCCACGCTCCCGACGATCCCGAGCAACTCGACAGGCTGCTGTGGATGACGGTCCGCGACTTCCACTCTGTAAAGAAACGCGCCGCCCACGTCGAACAGGCTCGGTTTCTAATCGAGAAGGGCGCGCGAGCCCACTGGTCGATGGTCCCCGAAGCGGCTCGGGGCGGGCGCCAGGATTTGATCGAAGTCTTGATCGACGCGGGAGCCGAGACAAATGTGTTTGTCTCCGCCGCAACGGGTGACGAGTCTCGGCTGACTCAACAACTCCAAGACGACGCGCACCTGGCCAAGGCCGCCTACGAAGAATTCACAGCGCTCCACTACTGTGCGATGTCCGCACTGGGGAAGCGCGACGCCAAACGCCGGCGCGCGCTGGCGGCGTGCGCTGAATTGCTGTTAAAGGCCGGCGCGGATGTGAACGCCGAAGCGACAGTCGGCGCGCTCGGCAAACTGCGGCCGCTGCACTTTGCGAGCTGGAAAGGCGGCAACCAGGGAGTCGCGAAACTGCTCTTGCAAAACGGGGCGGATCCCAGCGGCTGTCTTCTCTACGCGCTCGGATACGTGCATCGCCAAAGTGATGGGAACTACAATGTCGCTGAGTTGCTGGCGGCCTCAGGTGTCGACGTCCCGGCGGAAGCGGGCGACGCGTTGGGCCGCTTCGCCGCCCGCGCCGACATCAAAGCGGTCCGCTGGCTGCTGGAGCGCGGCGTCGATCCCAACCGGGCGACGCCGGAGGGTCGGACGCCGCTCCACTTGGCGGCGGAACGAAACACGGCCGTCGGCGTCATCCAACTGCTCGTCGAACACGGAGCGCGACCCGACGCCCTCACCGGCGACGGGCAAACGCCGTGCGATTTGGCGAAGCAAAACGACAAACCACGCGTCGTCGAATTCCTGCAGGGTCTGAGTGATCCGCAAGAGACGAAGTAGGGCCCACGCGAAACCGTCGCGACTCGTCCAAATCGCTGTCGTCGGCGAGCATTCGTGATGACGATGGCGGTGACGGACGATATATTAATGGGCGTTGATGGGTTGAAATACACTACTGGGACTTTGCCAATGTTGTCGATCCAAGGTCAACCGCGACAAGTCTGTTCCGGTCTCACAAGGCGAGAGATTCTGCAGGCGGGTGGAGCAGGTCTATTCGGGCTGTCGTTGCCCCAACTTCTTCGCGCCGAACAAGAGCAGGGCAAATCGCCCGGCCGCGCGAAGTCCGTCCTCTTCTTGTTCCTATTCGGTGGGCCGAGTCAGCTCGAGTCGTTTGACATGAAGCCCGACGCGCCGACCAAGCTAAAGGGCCCCTTCAAACCGACGGCCGCGCGAACGCCTGGGCTGCGCATCTCGGAGCACTTGAGTCGCACCGCGCAGATCTCTGACAAGATTTGCGTCATCCGCTCGATGACTCACACGCACAACGATCACAACGCCTGCCACTACATTCAAACGGGGCATCCCTGGACCCGCACGGCGGCCAACGGCAGCGACGTCAATGCTCGAGAAACCGACTGGCCGGCGATGGGCAGTGTCGTGGAGTACCTGGCTCAGCGAGCTCCCGGCGCGCTGGATCGGCCGTTGCCCGACTACATCTACCTCCCCAATCGACTGGGCCATTTGCAAGGATACGATCGCACGGGGCAGTATGGCGGCTGGCTGGGATCGGCCTGCAACGCTCTGGCCACCGACATTCGCAAGCGCGACAAGAACGACAACCCCTACTTTCGCGATTGCGACGACAAAGAACTCGACTTCCGCATCAAGGGACTCGCCGACAACGCCGATCTCACGCTCAGTCGCTTGCGGGGACGGAAGTCGTTGCTCGACCAGTTCGACGAAGCTCGGCGCGAGATCGACCGATCACCAAGCGCGTATGAACTCCAGGACCGTTATCGCGAGCGGGCGGCGGCGCTGGTCGTGTCGGACACCATCCGAAACGCGCTCGACATTCGCCGCGAAAGTTCGTCGCTGCGCGACCGCTACGGTCGACATCTGTTTGGCCAATCGACCCTGATGGGTCGACGGATGATTGAAGCCGGCAGCCGCTTCGTCACGGTCTGCTGGGACGCGCCGGACGGCTACAGCTGGGATTCACATCGCAGCAGCAAGCACCTGGAGCAACACTTGCTGCCGGGATTCGATCAAGCCTTCTCAGCGTTGATCGGCGACATGGAAGAGCGCGGCTTGCTGGACGAAACGCTGGTCGTGGCGGTCGGCGAAATGGGGCGGACTCCGCAAGCGAACGGGACCTGGGGGCGCGGACACTGGAGCTATTGTTTCCCCTGTATCATGGCGGGAGCCGGCATTCGCGGCGGACTGCTTTACGGGGAATCGGACAAGCACGCGGCCTATCCAACAGACAAACCGACCCGCCCCGAAGACCTCGCCGCGACCATCTACCACGCGCTCGGTATCGACCCCCGCGTTCGCTTGCCCGATAAGCAAGGGCGGCCCGCTCAGATCGTCGAAGGTGGGCGAGTGTTGAAGGAGTTGTTCGCCTAGACGAAGAACTGACAATTTCGCGTCACGGACGAATCTCCTCGACGATCTCACCCTTTTGCAGTTGGTTCATCCAGGTGATCGCCTCGGGAATCCCTTTTTCGATCATCGGTTCTTTGTGTCCGCCGCGCTCGGCAATGACGAACTTGACGAGCTTGTTCGCCAACTTCAACTTTTCAACCGTCGCCTCCGTGTTGGCGAACGGTTCGACGTTATCATCGCGAGCGTGAAAGATGAACAGCGGAGAACTGTAATTGTCGATGTACTCGACAGGAGCGCTCCATTTGAGAAAACCGCGGAGATCTTCATAAGACGACGAGGTCGGGCGATACAACGTACTGGCGAGAAAAAGCCGGGGGTCGGTGGGGGGCGCGTAGGCGATCGCCCCAGCCAGCCGCGGCTCGTGAGCCGCCAACAACAGCGAGTGAGTACCGGCCGAACTGTGGCCGGCCGAGTAGATTCGCTGCGAATCGACTTGCGGCAGCCGGGCTCGAATGAAGTCAATCGCGATCCGACCGTTAATCACGCCTGCGCCGGAACGCGTGAATTGCTGGTACGCCGCCAGCTTCTCCGCGAGCGTAACGCGGTTTGGATCGTCGATTCCGCCGTCGAGTGAATAGAAAATGCAGGCGTAGCCGGCTTCCACGTAGGGCAGCGTCTCTTTGTGATAGTCATCGTTGTCCATGGCGTTGCCGCGCAGCAGATCTGTTCCGGCGGGAGCCACGATGACGCAGCCGAGTGACTGCGGGTCGTGGTCCCCCGTCGGCATGTAGACGCGGAACGCCATCTGCGATCCCGGATCGGTGTTCCCTTGATTGCTGGGACCCAACTGAACGAATTGAACCTGTGAGCGGTCGGACAGGCGCCGATATTCGCCCAGCTCGGGAAAATTGGGCGTGGGAAACACACTGGTGTCGTAGGGATGAGACTGGCGAGGTCGCGGGGGAGAAGCCACCGTATTCTCACCGCCGGGGGAGCCGTCGCCATCGGCTGTCGAGCCCGACTCAGCTCCACTCCCGGACGCGACGGCGGCGGGACTTCCAGATGACACATTAGTGTCATTTCCGCCCACGTTGGCGTAGATCAAGACCATCATGATGATCAGGAAACCGCCGCCGCCGACCAGCGAGCCGACGAGGACGAGATTCGAATCGTCGTTTGTGGCGACGATCTGTTTCTGCGGCTTTGAGGCGAGAGGTTCCTCATCTTGATCGGCGATTTGTTGAGCCGGCGGCGCGACGGTGGGGAAGGGAATGTCAATCGCCGCCCCGCACGCCGGACACGCGACACGTTGCCCGAACAGATGTTGTCCCGCGGCGAATCGATTGCCGCAGCCAAAACACGCGACTGGCATCTGCATGATTGAATGACTCAAGTTCGTCGCCGCACTCCGGCCGACCGAGCTCCGCGTGCGCTCTTCCCCAACAACAGACTCTGAACTCGCTAGATGAGACCTTGGATGGGACGTCCAGCGGTGATCGCGCGGATGATTTCAGGCGGTGCGCGGCTGGTGATTCGCAGCTCGCCGACATTGAACAGATTGGCCATGATGGTGGCGAGCAGATCGCTGTTGCCGTAGGGGTCAGCCGCCGGTTCACCTCCGTTGGGAGCCGACTGGCCAATCACTTGTCCTTCGGTCACACCACC
>JASMLW010000217.1 GCA_030748485.1 Pirellulaceae bacterium | reverse complement strand
GCCGCCGATCGCAAGCGGGTCGTCGCCGAAACGAAGCCGAAGGTGGCGACCGGTCGGCCTCTGCAACGACTGGTGGCGATCAATCTGTTGCTCAAAGTCGCAGCGGACGAGGCGGCGGAGGGAGCCCGCGCGTTGATGAACGACAGCGAAGTGGATGAAGACTTGCGCAGCGACGCCTATCAAATCACGCTGGTCGCGATGCAGCCAGTGCAGCGCCGGCGGGCGGCCATCGAGTCGCTCTCCGGCGAAGAGCGACGCCAATTGGTTGCCCTGCGACTACTGGCGCTGGGGCCCAGTTCGTTGTCCAACTTGCCAGCCACAGGGTTTCGTATCCAGTTGAACGAGTCGATTCCCGGTAGAACGCGCGGCGAGCCGATTGTGCCAACTCTTCCCCGCGACTTGGCGGTGGAGCACGTCGAGCCGCTCGTCAATTCCCCCGACGGCGAAGTGGCGGCGCTGGCCGGTTACCTGCTCTGCCTCTTCGGAGATTCTCGCGGGCTGTCGCCGCTGTTGCAACAATGGCGCAAGGAAGGCGGCGACCTCCAGCGACGGCTCGTCTTCCGAGCGATCGCGTCGCTCGACGATGCTCAATTCGTGCCGGTGCTACGCGACATCTACGGCGGTCTCGATGAAAGCGAAGTCGGCGAGTTCTATTGGACGATCCGGATCATGAGCGGTCCGGAAATCCTGCAGTTCCGCAAACAGATTCGCAACGATATCGGAATGGAAAACCTGAAATAACTCTCTCTCTCCGGAGTCAACAAACGATGCCAATGCCAACCACCTACCGCTGCATTCTTCTCGGCGCTCTCGGGCTGCTGCTCGCCCCCGCCTGCGCTGTGGCTCAGTTCGGTAATGCTCCCGGATCCATTTCGGCTAGCGGAACAGTCGTCGTCAAAGAGCTTCCGGTGGTCGTGAGAATGAATGTCCAATTGTCGGGCAAAGCCAAGACGCTCAAGGAAGCGCTCGCCAAGTTGAAGGACCGGCGCGAGGCCGCCGTGCTGCAGGTCGAGGCGCTCAACGCTGCGAAGGACTCCATCAAGGTGTCGGGCCCGAGCTACTCCGACGGCAAGACCGATCAGCAACGGCAGATGGAGAGAATGGTCCTTCGGCAACGCGCGCAGACAGGCCGTCGCGCCAAAGGGCTGGAATTGCCGAAATCCGTCACCGTGACGTCGGTGCTTTCCGCCGAATGGCCGTTGGAGGCGAAAACACAAGAGGAGCGATTGTTGTTCGCCAAGGTGTTGGAGGAGAAAGTCGCCGCCGCGGACCTCGCCGGACTCAAAGAACCCAAGCAGTTGACGCCCGAGGAAGAAGAGTTGGCTGAGGAGTTGGCCGAGGCCGGATCGCAGTACGGATTTGGCGGCGAACAAGCGGCGACGCCGGGTGAACCGCAGTTTTCATACGTCGGAAAAATCTCGTCCAAAAAACGCGATGAAGCGCTCGCCTCCGCTTTCCAGCAAGCCAAGACTCAAGCCGAGCAACTGGCCAAAGCGGCGGGCGCTAATCTCGGATCGCTCTCGTCTCTCAGCGGCAACGTTTCCCAGTCCGGGGATGACGGCTACGGCTACCAGATGCAAATGATGATGAGACAACAAGGCCTGCTAGGTGAAGGAGCCGCCAGTGACGAGTCGCTGTCGAGCAAACCGGAAGCGGTTTCGTTCCAGGTCGTCGTCCAGGTTGCGTTTCGAATTGAGTAGCAGCCGCGCGGCCGCCGAACAACCAGCTACGGATTCGGGGTGGCGATGAAAAAAAGCTAAAACAGCGAACGCGTGCGCTTCTCAAGGCGATGTAATTGCCGCTGCGATAACTGGTCGCGAATGTATGGAAAATCAAATTCCCTAGAGTGGCGACAAAGGCGCGGCTTCGCGCGACCACGAGGTCCGCGAGTCTACATTTCACGCTTGAGGTGCTCACGCACGTCGGTCAGGATCTCACCCAGCCAATTGAGCCCTTGCCACGTGTCGCGCGAGCGACATCCGGGGTGGCCCGCGGCGAGGCCAATGCCCCATATGTGATCTTCAGGCGATGCCTCGACCAACGTCGTTCCGTCAGTCGCGAAGAGCATATCCAGCAAATAACTGCTCTGACTGAATTTTGCCAAGTTGCCGCGCCAAACGACGTTCCAGCAATAGGGGCGTCCGTTCTCGGTCTCATCGTCGTCCTCCCAGGCCGCTTTCGAGAACCCATCGAGTTGCCGACCGAGCGCCTTTTGTGTCGCCGGGACATCGGTGTCCATGATCATTTCGAGCGTGTGGTCATCGTCAAACAGTCGAGCCTTCTCGGCCATCATGTACTGTTCTGCGCAGTTGTATTCGACGCCGTCGATTTCGAAGTAGCAAGGCTCCCATTGAGAGAACGGACCGTCCCAGAAGAACGTGAACTCTTCAAATTCGTGCAATAGACCACCTCAGGGGTTAGGCCGTACTTGAATGAAGAATCGAGGGCTTTTTTGGTGGAATGTCTTTGCCCTCCGGAGTTTGAGCTCAAATCGCAGATGCGGATTTGTAGCCAGAAAAGTTGCAAATTGGGCTTGCTAGCTCTGGAGAGATCGCTACAAAAGGGGCATGAGTTCCTCCAAGCCACGAAGCGTACACATCGCGACGG
>JASMLW010000216.1 GCA_030748485.1 Pirellulaceae bacterium | reverse complement strand
CGTTGTTTGCGACAGTTACGAATGTCAACTTTGACCTCGAGAGCCTGCTCGAGATGGTGCTCGAGTGCGGCCACAAGAACCTCCGCGTCATGGAGATGCTCGACAAGGGTCACGTCGAGCGATTTGGGGCTCCCGAGCCTTCGACGGTGTTCGAAGGGACGAAAGAGGGGCCCGGCATTCTGGTGACAGGCCACGACATGGTCGATCTCGCCGATCTGCTGCAACAGACCGCCGGCACGGGCGTCAACGTTTACACGCACGGTGAGATGCTGCCGGCTCACAGCTACCCCGAGTTGAAGATGCACGAGCACCTCGCCGGGCATTACGGCGGGCCGTGGCAAAACCAGCAGTGGGAGTTCCCGATGTTCTCGGGGCCGATTCTGGCGACCACGAACTGCGTGTTGATTCCGCCCGAGACTTACTCGAACCGGCTGTTTACGACGCGCGTCACGGCGGTTCCCGGCGGCACACGGCTGCGAGACAACGATTTCTCGTCGGTGATCGAGATGGCCAAGACGTCTCCTCCCTTGCCGCACAACAAGATCGGTGAATCGACGATCGGCTTTCACCACAGCGTGATTCTCAGTTTGGCCGATCAGGTGATCGAAGCCGTCAAGTCCGGCGCGGTGAAGCGGTTCTACTTGATCGGCGGGTGCGACGGCGCCGAAGCCGGCCGCAACTACTACACGCAATTGGCCGAACGCGCGCCGCAGGAATCGATCATCCTGACCCTGGGTTGCGGGAAATACCGCATCCGCAATTACGACTACGGCACGGTGGCCGGTCTGCCGCGATTCCTCGACATGGGGCAGTGCAACGATGCGTACGGAGCCGTGCAAGTAGCTGTCGCCTTGGCGAACGCCTTCGAGTGCGGCGTCAACGACTTGCCGCTGGAAATCGTGCTGTCGTGGTTCGAGCAGAAGGCGGTGGCTGTCTTGCTGAGTCTGTTTGCGCTCGATGTGAAAGGGATTCGACTCGGGCCCGTCCCGCCCGCGTTCGTCACTCCGAACGTCTTTCAGATCCTGCAAGAGAAGTTCGACCTGAAACTGATTGAGGCCGAACCGCCGGCCGAACTGCTCGAGTTGACGTAGTGAAAACGACTGTTTGATTCCGCTAACCACGAATTGCGACATGAAAGAAATCGACGAAGACCGCCTCGAATCCGACTTGCAATATCGATACGAGTACCTGGCCGAGTTCATCGGGTTCGGGGCGGAGGAGGAGGCTCTGGTGCAGGCGAGTGCGCCGCACTTGGGCCCGCGCATTGCTGATCTTGTCGAAAAGACTTACGTGAGACTGCTCAATTACGACGCGACGGCGCGGCACTTTGTGCCGCGACAGCACGGATACGAAGGCAACTTACCCGAGACCGCGGCTGATCTGAATGCGGCGCACCCGCAGATTCAGTTTCGCAAAGATCATCTCAACCGATACTTCCTACAACTCATCGGCCGCTCGTTTGACGAGAAGATGACCCGCTATCTAGACACCGTCGGCAAGATGCACACAGCCGAGGCGGGCAACAAGAGCATCGAAGTGCCGCTCGTGCAGATGAACGCTCTGATGGGCGCGATCTCCGACATCTTGATGGAGGACATCGCTGAGTGGCCGATCGATTCGGTGATCGCGCTGAGAACGGTCCGCGCATTCAACAAGCTGCTGTGGATTCAAAACGACTTCGTGAACCGGCATTACCAGGCTCCGCGCGACGCGCGCGAGCGCACTACCAGGTCCGAACCGCCATGACGACCGATCACAACGATCAGCACTCCTCGCCGTCCGAAGACCCCGATTCGGGCGACGCGCTGTTGCGCTATTTCCGCAACTTGCTAGATGTACCCTCCGCCTTGCGGCGTTCCATCATCCGGCACGGCGAACCGAATTCAAACCGCGCGGCTTCGCAGGTCATTTTTACGAACTTCTTTTTACATATCCTGCCAACGCGCATTCACCGCTACTCATTGCGAAGGCGAGCCACGTGGGGGCTAGGCGTCATCTCGCTCGTGCTGTTCTTCCTGCTCATCGCCACCGGCATCCCGTTGATGATCTACTACAACGTCATGGTGTGACATAGGCGGCTACCAGAAACGTCTGATCTTGGGAGCCAATCACGTCGGTCAGGAGGCGCTGACGCGATTCTACTTACTGCACGTGATGGTCTTGCCGCTCCTGATGAGCGGGTTTCTAGCGATCCACTTCTGGCGGATTCGCAAAGACGGCGGGTTGACCCGCCCCAATTCGGCCGATCTTCCAAGTGAAGGCGAGGACGACGTCGGCACGCCGGCCAACTCACCCTCCAAGACCTACGGACTGATGGCCGTCGTGCGCGGCAGGACGCCCGCCGTGGATCGGTCGATGGTGAACACCATCCCGACATGGCCTGCCGCAATCTACTCGATCGCCGCCCTCACCATGATGACGCTGGCGGTGATGTTGGCGCTGGGTTACTACTTCGATGCGCCGTTAACGGAGATCGCCAACCCAGCCGTTCCCGAGAATCCAGCCAAGGCTCCCTGGTACTTCCTCGGTCTGCAGGAGCTAGTCAGCTATTCCGCGTTCATGGGCGGAGTGGCGTTGCCCGCCATCATCGTCCTCGGCCTGGCGTTGACGCCTTATCTCGATCGGGAACGCGAGGACGTGGGCGTGTGGTTCTCGGGAACCGCCGGCAAACGCGTCAGTTTCAGCACAGCCATCCTGGCCTTCGCCGTCGTCGTGGCGATGTTGGTCTTTACGGTTCAGCGCGGCTGGCTGCGCAACTGGTATCCCGACATCCCTCAAATCGTGATCACCTTCGTGAATCCCGGCACGGTCATCTTGGCTCTGTTCACCGGATGGTCCCTGCTCGTCATGAAACTCACCAACTCGACCCGCATGGGAGCGCTGGCGATCTTCACATGTTTCTTAGTGGCGTTCGTCGTTTTGACTTACTTCGCGACTGTACACCGCGGTCCCAACTGGGACTTCTTTTGGTCGCAGGCTGACTGGCCGGCGCATTAGGAGAACACGATGGAGACGTTTCGGGTTCGCCGCATGAAGCTCGTCCTGCTGGTATCCAGTTTGGTGTTTCTGTCATTCTTGTTGCTGGCGGCGTTCGAAGAGAACTTCACGGCGGAATGGCGCGGCCATCAGTCGGCGTACGCCGGCCTGCTCAACGAGCAGGCGGAGCGCGACGGTAAGGAGCCGACGGATTTTCAGCTAGGAGTCAAGCAGCTGTACCTGGAGGGTCTCGCCCGAGTCGACCGTTGCGTGACGTGCCACGTGGGGATCGACAATCCCACCTTTGTTGCGGCGGCGGCTCCGCTGACCGCGCACCCGGGCGACTTGCTGAAGCATCACCCGTCCGACAAATTCGGTTGCACGATCTGCCATCAAGGGCAGGGCCGCGCTACGGACAAAGCGGACGCGCACGGACGCATCTCCCACTGGCCGGATCCGATGCTCCGCGGAGAACTCGTCTACACCAGTTGCAGCCGCTGTCACTACGAACACGACTTGTACGGCGGGCAATCCGATCTGTACGGACAGGTCAGCGCGATCGAGCAGATCAGCCAGGGAGAACTGGCGGCCGCGCTGCCGGGAGCCGGCAACATCTCCCGCGGCAAGAAACTCGTCGTCCAACAGGGATGCCTCGGTTGCCACAAGTATCGCGGCCGCGGTGGAAAACTGGGACCGGATATCACGTACGTCGGGGAGAAGAAGAAGCACGACTACGATTTCAAACACATCCACGGAGACCACACCGTTGAGAATTGGTTGTTCACGCACTTCAAATCGCCGGCTGCCGTGGTCCCCAATACACTCATGCCGGAACTGGATCTGTCGGACCAGCAGGCCCGCGACTTGACCGGCTACATGATCAGCCTGAAAAGGAAATCCGCGCCGGCGGCCTACACACCGTTGCCGCAACCTGTCGACGCCACGCCCGTTCGCGGAGAAACGCTCTACGCCGCCTATTGCTCCGCCTGCCACGGAGTCGACGGCGTTGGCGCGATCGTCCGCGATCCCCGCGCCGCGGAATTGGTCGATCACCCCCGCGAATTGATGACGCCGTCGCTCCGCAATGTCGACACGCTGGGAGTCAGCAGCGACGCCTACATGCACGAGATCATCGCCAGCGGCCGGCTGGGAACCAGCATGCCGGCCTGGGCCACCGAAGGCTTGACCCACGATGAAATCAATCTGTTGGTTGGTTTCATCCGACGGTGGGAGCCGCGCGAGGCGGACACGTCGCTCGTCTCGGCGTCGCGCGGCGAAGCCCGTTACGGAGGGTCGCTGTACCGCGCCAATTGCGCGGGCTGCCACGGCATGGATGGACGCGGCGGACAGATTGGGATATCCCTCCGCTCGCCGGCCTTCCTCTCCATCGCCAGCGATGAGTTTCTGACGCGGACGATCTTGCGAGGCCGCGCCAACACGGCGATGCCTTCGTGGCGACAGTTTGACAATCGCGAAATGAGCGATCTGCTGGCGTTCATTCGCAGTTGGCAACCGCTGAATTCGGACCGCGACGATGTGCTCTCGTTGCTGCATCCACTTCGAACGCCGCCGACCGACACCGCCCCTGTCAACACCTTGCGAAATCGTCAGGCCTACAAGCCCTCAGCGAAGATTGGCCGAGTACTCTATCGCAGTCGCTGCGCCGTCTGCCACGGCGATGATGGGCTCGGTGACATCGGGCCGTCTCTGCACAATGACTCCGTACTTCGCGTCGTTTCGAACGAGTTCCTGCACGACACGATCGTGCGCGGGCGTCCCGGGACGGCCATGCCGGCGTGGCGACAACTCACCAGCGCGGACGTGGCCGATTTGATCGCGCTGCTCCGCAGCTGGCAGCAACAACCGCCCAGGACACTGCCGCCCACTCCCATTTCCGGTGATTGGCAAAACGGCGAATTGCTCTATCGCGGGATGTGTTCGAGTTGTCACGGAACACACGGAGAAGGATCGGTCGGCCCACAACTTATCAACCCCGTGTTTCTGGATACCGTCACGAACGCGACCTTGGTCGAGTGGATCAGCCACGGACGCGCGGGCACGCAGATGAGGCCGTTCCTTCGCGGCAAGCATGGCGCGGCCGCGCTCTCGCGATCGCAAATCGAAGACATCGTCACTTTCCTGCGAACCCAACGCGGCCAGCGCCCGGTCGACGGGCAGCGCTTGGGGCTGGGGTTTGCTCCCCGCGGCAAAGTGCTTTTCGAACGCATGTGTTTGTCGTGCCACGGACCGCGCGGAGAAGGCGCGACGGGCCCCGGCATTCGCAATCCAGCCTTCTTGGCCGCCGCCTCGGACGGCTTTCTGCGAGCGACCATTGTGCTCGGACGCGACGGGACAGAGATGCGCTCGCTCGCGCATCGCGGATCGGGGATCGCCGAGTTGCGAGCCGATCAGATCGACGACGTGATCGCCTTCATCCGCGGCAACGAGGACACGACGCCAATATCTCACCGCTTCGTCGTCGGAGCCAATCTCGACCGCGGCAAAACGCTTTACGCCGGCTTCTGCGCCGGGTGCCACGGCGAGCAGGGGAAGGGGAATTTCGCGCCGGAATTGAACAACGCCGGCTTCTTGCGAGCCGCGACGGATGGCTACCTGCAGGCGACCATCATCCGCGGACGGCGCGGTACGGCGATGAGATCGTTTGGGATCGGTTCGCACGGATTGGCGAACCTCACGCAAGATGAAATCAACGACATCGTAGCTCACATCCGGCAGTGGAGTCCGGACACTCGACCACTACAGCGAACCGAGCCTTTTCCGTCTACGGCGGGGGGAGAATGAGAATGCCAAAACAGATCGGCCCAGTGGATTTTGACCGCAGAGCATTCCTCCAGATGGCGGCGACTTCCGGCGTTGGAGTAGCGGCGACAAGTTGTTTTCCGACCGAATTTGTCGAGTCTCTCAACGCCGCCCCGGCGACCAACGCCCCCGGCGTCAAGTTGTTGCAAGCCGCCTGCCCCTACTGCGGCGTCGGTTGCGGCACATTGATCAAAGTCGAGAACGGCAAGGTCGTCGGCATGGTGCCCGACAAGAAGCACCCGACCAACAAGGGCATTCAATGCATCAAAGGGCTCAACGCCCACGAACCGATCTATCGCGATCGTTTGACAAAAGTGCTGATCCGCAAGGACTACAGCCGGCCGCTCGAGGGGCATGTCTCGAGTACGAAGGGACGCTTCGACGACGACGTCTTTCGCGAAGCGAGTTACGAGGAGGCGGAGGAGTTCGTCGCGGACCGGATCGCCGAGATCATTGAAGCCAAGGGAGGCAACTCGATCGCGCTGACCGGCAGCGGACAACTGACGATGGAAGCTCAATGGATCGAAAACCTGCTCATGAAGGGAATCATCCAGAGCAACTCGATCGAAGCCAACGCCCGGATGTGCATGACGTCGGCCGTGACCGGTTACTTCCACAGCTACGGCTCGGACGCGCCGCCCACCAGTTACGAGGACATCGAGGAGGCCGACTTCATCACGTTCTGGGGCCACAACGCCCGCGAAGCTCATCCGATCCTGTTCTGGCGAGTCGCCGATCACAAGATGAAGAACGGCGTCCCAACACTCGTATCCGATCCGCGCCGCACGGGCACCGTCATCGGTTTGGAGGACATCAATCCGCGCAACAGCATCCACATCGCCACACTCAACGGCGATATCAGTTACCTGAACGCGATCGGTCACGTGTTGTGGAACGACCACCGCGACGCCTGCATGGATGAAGACTGGTTGAACGACAACGTCGAGGGCTGGCGGGAGTACGTGGCGGGTTTGGATCGGTACGCCCCGGAAGATGTCGTCGAGCGAACGCAACTGCTCGACCGCGGACGGGTCACGCCCGAGCAGATTCGGGAAACGGCGCGGCTGTGGGCTGAGGCGTCGAAGAAAGGACGCAGTCGCGGCCGCGGCGGCGTGCTCAGTTTCTGGGGTATCGGCTACAACCAGATGCTTCACGGTCAGCACAACACGATCAGCATCATCAACCTGCACCTGCTGACCGGCAACGTCGGGCGGCCCGGTTGCGGCAGCCACTCGCAAACCGGCCAGCCGAACGCGATGAGCGAACGGTTGATGGGCGGGCTGACCGGTCGCCTGCCGTTCAATCAACCGTTGGCGAACGAGGCGTGGCGAAATCACATCGCCGACGCCTGGCGCGTTCCCCGTCAGCGACTCGAGCAAACATCGGTCGCTCCCAATCCGGGGATGGTGATGGGAATGATGGAGCGAGCGCTGCGCGAAGGCGACGACCAGCTGCAGGCGATGTTCTGGATGTACACAACGCACATCCATTTGCCCGATGTGCGGACGCTCGTGCGGCCGGCTCTGACGCGAATGTTCTGCGTCGTGCAGGATATCTATCGCCACGCGCCCAACTTGCTGTACGGCGACGTCATTTTCCCAGCGGCTACGTGGGGCGAGTGGCACGGTGGCACCTACATTCAATCGGAGCGCCGCGTTTACGTGTGCGATGGGGCTAACAACCCACCGCCCAATTGCCGACCCGACATGGACATGGCGATCGACAAGTGCAAAGCGCTGTGCCACCGCCTCGGCCTCGACGCCGACAAGGTGCTGCCTTACAAGAAGAAGATCAAGGCCGGCAACGGGCTGATGATCTACGACGAGGAAGAGGTGTTCGAGGACATCATCCGCGCCAGCGCCGGCAGCGACGCCGACCTGACGGGGATGTTGAAGGTGAAAGAGCGCGACGGCGTCGGACTCTACGATCAGATCCGTGAGCTGCGCGGCGTCCAATGGCCGGCGCCGACCTACGACATTGCTCGCAAGGGCGGTACGCCGCGCCGCTACCTCGGTCAGGAGGGCTGGGCCGGCAAGCCGTACGGTGCGTTTCGTCGCGCCAACGGCAAGGCCAAGATGAAGCTGTGTGAACAGGACTACACCAACATTGAGGCGATCACCGACAAGCTGATGCAGTACGGACATCGGGACCGGCCCGGCCAAGGGCCGTGGCTCATCGATGAGCTCGACGCCGCAGCCGCCGAAGGCCGCGCCAACTTGCTCGTCCAAGCTCGCGACGCCGCCCTCGTTCCCGACCTGCCCGATCTGGCTGTCTACGATGACGAGCAACAAGGCCTGGAGGACCACAAGCGCGACGACGTCTACCCGTTCTGGCTCGGCCTGGGAATCGTCTACGAACATTTTCACACGGCAAAGACGATTCGCGGCGCGACAACTCAGAAGCTCGTGCCCGAACAATACGTGGAAATGAATCTGCGAGATGCGCAGCGGTACGGACTGCGCGACGGCGACATGGTCCGACTGGTGACTCGACGCGGCGTCTTTGAATGCCGTGTCACGATCGGCCTGCAGAGCGAACTGCGTCCGTCGCGCAGCGAAGTGCCCGAGGGCTACCTGTTTAGCCCTTGGAATCTGTCCGTCGCCGACAGCGCCGATCCGACAAAGAACCGCTGGCTCGTCAATGGAGTCAGCCACCGCGCTTGGGATCCGGTCAGCGGACAAGTTGACTTCAAGAAACTCGCGGCGAGGATCGAGAGGATTTGATGTCGATCAATCGGCGTGACTTTCTGCGCAACTTGGCCGGCGTAGGAGCTGTCTCAGCGGGAGCACTTGCGGTCGCAGGCGGCTTCACCGCCCCCGCGGGCGCGGCTGACCAACCGATCCGACCACCCGGCGCATTGCCCGAAGACGAGTTTCTGTCGACCTGCATTCGCTGCATGCGGTGCGTGGATGCGTGCCCGAACCACGCCATCAAATCGACGCCGCCCGAACGAGGTCGAGACGTCGCCGGCACGCCGTTCATCAAGCCCCGCGAACAGACCTGCATGCTGTGCAGCCGAGTCGAAACGGACTACCTCCGCTGCACCGAAGCGTGCCCGAGCGGCGCACTGCAACAGATCGCCAAGTCCTATGAATCCGTCAGCGACAACGTGCGCATGGGCCTTGCCACGATCGACTTCAATCTCTGCTACTCCTACAACAACTACACCTGCGGAACTTGCTATCACGCATGCCCGATGAATGCGATCAAAGTCGGACTGTGGGAGCGTCCGATGGTCGACGAGGAAGCGTGCATCGGCTGCGGGCTCTGCGAGCGATCGTGCATTCGCTACCCGCAGGCGATTCGTGTCGAACCGGTTGATCGATCGCGGGTGCAAAGCCAGTCGTCGGGCGACCGAGAGGAGGCCTCGTGATCACATCGCGGCGAGCTTGGTTTCACACAGCTGGGCGATTTGTCGAGTCGGCATCGATCCACTCCGCGGAGGTCGCACCATGACCGGATGGTTGGTGACGCCGCTCCGCCGCATCGCCCAGACTCTGTCGGCGATTCTCTTGGTGATGCTGCCGTTGTTCGCCCTCTACTCGCACTACAAAGAGGCGCGGGCGATCGCCGACCTGCCTGAGGGAAGATGGCGGACGAAGGTCGTCCGCGCAGTCGACACGGTGGTTGGCGAAGACAAGAACTTCGCTCAGATCATCGCCGAAACACAAGGCACAATGTGGTCTGCGCGCATCGCGGGCGTCAGTTTGACTGACCCCCTGGCCGGTTTGGAAGCGATCGTCAGCAGTCGCGCTTTCTATAGGCCCTTGATCTACTCGCTGCTGATTCCGATCGCCATCACGCTCATCCTGGGCCGCGTCTTCTGCGGTTGGATCTGCCCGATGAACACGCTCTTGGAGCTCGTCGACCGGGGCCGACGACTGCTGGGGTGGCTCGAGCTTCGTGAACGCGATGTGCGATTCTCGTTGAACAACAAGTACGTCATGCTGGGTTGTGCGGTTGGCTTCGTCGCGTTCACGGGCGTCCCGTTTCTCGCCATGGTCTATCCGCCGGCCGTTCTCAGCCGCGAGATGCACATGCTGGTGTTCGGCAACGCGGTAGGGGCCGGCGTCTATCTAGTGTTGGCGGTTTGCGCATTTGAGCTCTTCGTCAGCAAACGCTGGTGGTGCCGCTACGTCTGTCCAGGCGGCGCTGTCTACTCTTTGTTGGGGCGCTTTCGAGTTCTGAGAATCCGCCGCGACGAAGACAGATGCACCCAGTGCGGCGACTGCGTTCGCATCTGCCAGTTTGACTTGCGACCGATGCTCGTCACCACGACCGGCATGGAATGCACGAACTGCGCGGCGTGCGTCGCGGGATGCGAACAAAACGCGCTGCGTTATCAGATCACGCTGCCCAATCCGCGTGGGGGCGGAACGCCAACGACGCGCGACTCGCAACCGGTGACGACTCCCGCCGCGGACGAAACCGCTGAGGTGAGCCCGCCGTCAACCGACGTCGCGCTGTCGACCATTCACCGCGCGTCGGTGTTGGTGATCGCGGCGATTCTTCTCTCGGCCAACACGGCGTCGGCCCACCACATCCTCGGCCTGCCTCACTACTCGTACAAGGAAAACTATCCGCAGGCTCCCACGCTCGAGTATCCGGCGACGACAGGGCCCTACGACGTGTTGATGACGTCCTACCCGGGTGCTCCGGTGCCGGGTGAGGCGGCGACGATCGCCTTCTACATCAAGAATCGAGTGACCGGTCAACCGTACGACGAGCCGGTGACGGTCCAGGTGCTCAAGACCACTACGTTTGGATCCAACGAAGTTGTTCACGAGCCCGCCACTCACAACCCATTTGACAATCAACACAAGTACACAATTGCGTTTCCCGAGGACCACGAGTACATCGTTGAGTTGACGATGAACGTCGAGGGACAGGAGGAGGTGATTCCGTTCTTGATTGTGGCTGGCGAGCCGACGGCGACCAAGTCGATCGTGATCGCCATCTTTGGCGGCTTGGCCGCGTTCCTGGTTGTTGTCCGCGCGATCAAAGTGAAACGGGATCGGCGGGCTGCGATGGTCGAGCGAACGGATTAGCAGGCATGACAAAGCTCGCCAAGATATTCCTGCCCTACTCGCTGCTCGCCGGCATCGCCATCGCAATTTGCGTCTCGAACATGCGCCCGGCCGCCGAGGCGGTGGTCGTCGGCGAAGCTCCGGCGGGGGCGGAATCCGACTTGCGCTGCGCCGGTTGCGGGGCGGACGTCGACCTCGAGCGAGCCCTGACAAAGTCGGAGAATGGCGTCGTTCAGCACTTCTGTTGCGGCCATTGCCTTGAGAAAGGCCAGGCCGACAGCGGCGACACTCCGCCACCTGTCGCCGGCAAGACGGCTCCGGCGATCGGGATCGACCCCGTCTGTCATATGGAAGTCAGCGCCAGCTGGGGTTTCGAGGTTGTCCACCGCGGCGAGTCCTTTCACTTTTGCACACTCAATTGCCGCGACGAGTTTGCGAAATCGCCGGAGCAATTCCTCGGCGACCGCTGCGTCGTCTGCAGAAGACTGAACGACCCTGCTCAAGTAAAAGTCGCCACCTATTTGGGCGCCAGCTACCGACTCTGTTCCGATGAGCACCGGCACGAGTTCAAATCGGACCCAGCCGCGTACTTCATGCACACGATGTGGGGGATCCCACCGTGGATGTATTACGTTTCCATCGCTTTTGTCCTGGTGGTCAGTTTCGGCATGTTCGAAACTCTGGAGCGTTTTTTTCACGGCGCGCCGCCATTGGTTTCCAACGCAGTCGCACCCGCCGCGCCAGTCGCACCGGCAGCGCCGGGCGCGCTTACAGAGGACGCCCAGCGCGATCGCATCGACTTGTTGGCGAGTCGCACGTTGCGGTGGGCGTTCACTTCGCGACCGTTCCGTTTCGTCTGCCAGGCGATTGTCGTCGCGTTGTTTTTTCTGGTGATCGCCGCCGGCCTGTTCGGCAACCAGAATCCCGCCCTCAACATCGCACCGATCTTGACGTGGACGATCTGGTGGGGCGGACTCGTCATCCTGATCATGTTCGCGGGAAAGGCGTGGTGTTATGTCTGCCCGTGGGATGCGGTCGCCGGCTGGATGGAGAAGCTGAGGTTTTGGAAGAAGTCGCCGGAGGGTTTGGGGCTGGGACTCAAGTGGCCGAAGGCGCTGCGAAATATTGTGATCGCGACGACGCTGTTCGTCGGCTTGACGTGGGTCGAACTGGGGTTCGGCGTAACGATGAAGCCGCGCGTGACCGCTTATCTGGCGATCGCCATGTTGTTGATGGCCATTGTCAGCGCGTTTCTGTTCGAGAAGAAAGGGTTCTGCCGATACGCTTGCTTGGTTGGCCGAGTCAGCGGATTGTACGCGATGTTCGCCGGCGCCGAGATCCGCTCAAAGGATCAGGGCGTCTGCCGAAGTTGCTCGGGCAAGGAATGCGTGCGGGGCGGCGAAGAGGCGTATGGCTGCCCGACGTTTCTTTTCCCGGGCAACCTCAAGACGAACACCTATTGCATTCAGTGCACCGAATGTCTGCAGGCGTGCCCGCACGACAACCTGGCGCTCAATCTGCGACCGTGGGGAGCCGACCTGGTGACCGAGCATCGACCGCGCAGCGACGAAGCGTATCTGGCTCTCTTGATGCTGTCGATCACCGGCTTCCACGGGCTGACGATGACTCCCCATTGGGCGAGCATGACGGATCAGTTGAACAGCGCGTTTTCGTTGGGCCATTTGATATCGTTCTCACTCGGCATGGCGGCGCTGATGCTCGTCCCGATATTGCTCTACGCGATCCTTGTGAAACTCTCATTCGCGCTGGGCGTCAGCCGACTCCGCGAACGGCGATTGAGTTACCACGATTACTTTGTGCGCTACGCGTACGCCTTGTTGCCGATCGCGCTGTTCTATCATTTGGCGCACAACCTCGAACATCTGCTGATGGAAGGCCCCAAAGTGGTCGCCTTGATGTCGGATCCGTTTGGTTGGGGCTGGAATCTGTTTGGCGCTTTGGGTTGGGTGATTCCACCTCTCGTCTCTCTCGACGTTTTGTGGATTCTGCAGATTCTGTTGGTCCTTGTGGGACACATCTACAGTTTATGGGTGGCGCAGCGTACTTCCGTCAGTCTCTTCGGCGATCGCCAAGCCGCCTTCCGCAGCCAGATCCCCATGTTGGTCGGGATGATCGCCTTCAGCATCCTCAGCCTCTGGCTGCTCAAGCAGCCGATGGAAATGCGCACCTCCGCGATGTAGCGGGCGCGGGCGAGCAGCTAACACGCGACTCCAAAGCGGCTACGCGGTCGGCTTCGTCCTGGTCGTGCTTTGTGTCGTTGCTAACTAGTGAGCAAGGCTAAGCCTTTCTTTGCCCCGAAGGGGCCGCAACATGTCAGCCCAGGGCAGAGCGCAGCGGCGCAGCCGCGAAGCGCCGCCCTGGGTACGGAAATCCCTCTGACCCCGTCGCCCTGAAAGGCCTGAAAGGGCACAATAATACCGATCAATCCCCAACATGCCGCTCATCGAATTCGACGGCGTGCCGCGTGAGCAACGCCGTGGTTTTTCCTGAAACGTCATCATCCGCCAGCCAAGGCTGGCGGTGTTTTGTGCTGTAAACGAGATGGATCAAGTTCTTGACTTGACCAACGATTGTGGCATCGCGTTGGCGCTCCCTGTTGTGGCGCCCTTTCAGGGCTGATGGGTCTTCATCGATCGGTAACCCAGGGCGGCGCTTCGCGGCTGCGCCGCTGCGCTCTGCCCCGGGCTATCATGTGATTGCCCCTTCGGGGCGGAGCGCAGCGGCGCGGCGCAGCCGTTGAAACCAAGCCGACTTGGCGACGGACCGGTCATCCCCAATTCTCCACCGTCTGGCGACAATAGCTAGCTATCGCGACGACAGCCTGCTCCTGCCCTGATGTCCTGGGTGCCTTAGTACCTGCGTGCGAGCAAGAAGTCGGTTTTCGGCTTTGCGTTTGACGTTCGATGTTCAATAGAATGAACATCCTCAAATTAAACGTCCCCGAACGTCTGTTTCATGGATTTGAAGGCGCCCCGATGCTACGTCTGTTGAGCCGACCGCAGCGGATGTGCGATGGATTGACTCGGCGCGAGTTGCTCGGCGCCGGCGGACTCTCTCTCTTCGGACTCTCTCTTCCCGACCTGTTGCGAGCTGAGAACGAGTCGCCTCGTCCCGGAAAGGCCAAGTCGGTCATCCTGCTCTATCTATTCGGCGGACCTCCCAAGCACGAACTATTTGATCCCAAGCCGGACGCGCCCGCCGACATTCGCGGCCCCTTTGGGACCGTGCCGACCGACATCCCCGGAGTGCGATTCTCGGAGCTCGTTCCGCAATCCGCCAAGTGGCTCCACCGATCGACGCTGGTCCGCTCCGGAACTCATCCCCACAACGATCACAGCGCCGGGTTGCTGTACACGATGACGGGAAAGAAAGCGCTGAAGCTCGAGTCAGCCGTGCCCGTGCTACCGACCCAGGCGCCCAGCATGAATGCGGTCATGCAGTATCTGGCTCGCGACGAGCACCGTTCTTTGCCGGCGAGTGTATGGATGCCCTGTTATCCCGGATGGGGCCAGGCCAGCCTGCGGCCGGGACCCTACGCCGGGTTTCTCGGCCACCAATACGATCCCTTGATCGCCGGTTGCCAACTAACCGACACCCGCAAGCACAAGGACTTCTACGACGCCGACATTCAGAAAGGCCACGTCGTGTTGCCGGCGATGGAGTTGCCCCCCGACGTGACGCTCAGCCGATTGTCGCAACGCAAATCGCTGCTCGACCAGTTCGACGAAGGGCTGCGGCAGATTGAGCGAGCACGCGCCGCCGAGCGGCTCGACGGCTACAAGAAGCAGGCGTTCGACATGCTGACGTCAAGGAACTCGCCCAACAGTCCCTGGCGCGCCTTCGACGTGGCCGACGAGCCGCTCGCGTTGCGGGAACGCTACGGTCAGCACTTGTACGGCGAAGCGGCCCTGATCGCTCGACGTCTGGTGGAACGCGGCGTCCGCCTGGTCACTGTGGCGTGGGAGTCATTTGAGAAGCGCGACGGCGATGGGCCGGCGTGGGATACGCACAAGAATCACTTTGAGATTGTGAAAAATTACCGAGCGCCGGCGTTCGATCAAGTCTACTCCGCGCTGTGTGAAGACATGGCGGCGAGCGGATTGCTGGACGAGACGCTGATTGTGGTGATGGGCGAGATGGGCCGCACGCCGAAGCCGAACAAAGGCGCGGGCCGCGATCACTGGTCGTACTGTTACGACGTGCTGTTCACCGGCGCCGGCGTCAAGCAAGGTTTGGTGCTCGGGGCGTCCGACAAAATCGGCGCGTACCCCGCGTCGCACCCCGTCGGGCCCGAGGCGATCATCGCCACCATCTACGAAGCGCTGGGCATCGACTCGAGCAGCCACATTCTGGATACGGCCGACCGACCGCAGCCAATCGCTCAGCACGGCAAGCCGATCAGCCGCATGCTTGCGTAAAACCCTGGTTCGTCAAGTTAGCTGCGATCCCACGATCCCGCCGGAGGCGGACCGGCGATGATTCGTCGCCGCGTCCGCCCGGGGTGGGTGAGCTCCTCATTGCGATCCTCATTGCGCTCCATTGAGCGAGCGCGCGGACGGCGAGGTCTCGCCGGAATCGCCCGGCTCCTTGAGCATCCGGAACAGCTCGCTGTCGGTGGACAGGATCAACCGCGTGTCGGTTCCGAGCGTGGTCTTCAGTACCTCCAACCTCCGCAAGAACTCGTAGAACTCGGGCGACTGTCCGTACGCCTCGGCGGTCAGTTTGATCACCATCGCATCGGCCCTTCCGCGTATCTCGGCGGACTTCTGCAGCATCTCACCTTCGATCTGATCGAGTTCCTTCTGTGTCTGTCCGAGGATGCGATTCTTCTCTTCGAGCGCTTCTGAGTCGTAGAGTCGAGCGATACGTAGCCGCTCGGAAATCATCCGCTGGTAGACCGTCTCGCGTACCGACGCCACGTAGTTAACTCGCTTGATGCGAACCTTGACGAGTTCCATTCCATACTCTTCCAAGTTGACACCACGGAGAATCTCAGCCTCCACATCATCTCGTCCGCGCCCTTTGACGACATCGGCTTCGGTCCGTTCCAACTCGGCCGTCTCATAGATCAGCTCATCATTCGATTTGCGGACGACATCGATCAGATTGTGCCGGGCGACAACATCCCGCACGGCCGAATCGACCAGGTCGTCGAGAATCTTTTGCCCACGGTCTTCGTTGCGGACTTTGACAAAGAACGTCATCGGTTCGATGATTCGCCACCGCGCCCAGACATCGATGTCGATGCGCTTCTTATCCTTGGTCTGCATACTCTCGGGAGCGCCATCCCACGGCAGCAGGCGTTTCTCGAGGAAGAATGCTTCCTGAACAAACGGAGCCTTGAAGTGCAGTCCGGCGTCCTCAACGGCTTTGACGGGTTTGCCGAACTGCGTCACGATGACCTGCTTTCCCTCTTCGACAGCGTAAGCGCTCAAGTAAAGCACTAGGAGAGCAAGTAGTGTCAAACCGGCGGCGGCGATTAGCAGCTTAGGTGATTTCATCGTCGACCTCCTTGGAATCCGGGCAGCGGGGTGGCTCGATCGAGGTTGAGGGCGGGTGGCGGGAGGTCTTGATTGAGATTGAGGACGGGCAGCACGCCTTTCACCGACTCGTCGATGATCGTCTTGCCGCCGGCGTTCGTCAGGACTTCCTCCATGGCTTCCAAAAACAGCCGCTTGCGAGTTACGTCTGGAGCAATCTGGTATTCGGTGAGTTGGGCGAGAAAGGCATTGACCTGACCGTTCGTCTCGAGCACGGCCCGGTTCTCGTACCCTTCGGCCTCGGCGATCGCCTTATCTTTCGCGCCGCGAGCAGCCGGAATCTTGCTGTTGCGTTCACCGATCGCCTCGTTGACGACTTGTTCCTTCTTCTGCCGCGCGCGGTTCACTTCTTGAAATGCGTCTTGCACGTTGGTTGTCGGCGGCGAGGTGGTCTGTAGTTTGACCGTGATGATCTCGATTCCCGCCTCGAATCCGTCCAGTTCTTCTTGGATCAGCGTCTCGGCCTCCTTGGCCAGTTGTTCGCGGCCGATGGTCAGCACGTAGTCGATGCTGGAATCGCCGACCAGTTTTCGCACTACGGATTCTGAGACATCGCTGATCGTGTCCGGAACCGCGGCATTGACGTCGTGGTCGGTTCCACTCGGCAGGCGTTCAACTTTTTCCGTGCTGCCGACTTTGAATAGAAAGTTCATCGGATCCTTGACCCGGTACTGCACGACCCACTCGACATGCCCCAGGTTGAGATCGCCGGTGAGCATCTCGGCGACAGCCAGGCTGTCCGTTGTTTGGGGCGCGTATCGCGTCTTGCGTCCGGGCGAGGTTGTCTCGAACCCAAACTCGAGCGACTGGATCCGCTGCACGGGAACTTTGTAGACCGTGTCGACGGGCCACGGCATCTTGAAATGAAGTCCCGGCGGGACGGTCGCCACCTTTTCGCCGAACCGCAGAACGACCCCTTCGTCGCTCGCCTCGACTCGGTACACCATCGAAAAACAAGCGAGCAGAATCAGTAGCAGCACCGAGCCGATGAGAATCACGCTCACCCAGCCGCGCAGCTGTTCCCAGGAGACGTTGCCTCGACGGGCACGGCCAAATACTTCAAAGTCGTCAGCAGGCATGGGGCGGCCTCACATGAAGTGGTGGTGTTGAAAGGGCCAGTGAGGCATGCCTCGCCGGCCGGCCAAGATCGAGAGTGAGTGTACCAGAACGTCAATCTCAAACTAACGCCACTCGCCCTCGAGCAACCGATTACAGTTCGATGGTTCGCTGGCCAAACTCGTTTCTTGGCGATCAGCACTGGCGCTGGCGCCGCCGCCTGAACAGACCGGCTAGAATAGGCGATGTTGTTTTTGACACGAGACCTCTCCGCAAACGAGTCCGCAAACGAGTCCACAAACGAGTCCACAAACGAGTTGGAGCCCGACATGTCCCGTTCGCTCTGCCACATGTCTCCGCTGCTTATCACGCTGCTTATCGCGCTGCTTATCACGCTGGCCATTCTCGCTCCGTCCAGCGGGCAAACAGCCGAGAAAACAGCCCTCTATCCGAAACCGATCGGCATGTCGCCGCCGCCTATCGCGAGCGATGATTCCGTCGCGTACGACTACGACATCGTTTACGTTCGCGCGCCGCGGAAGGGCGACACGGTCAACACGCGGTGGGCCGAAATCGTCAATCCGACACAGATGGAGCCCGGCTCGGATCTCGTCCTGCTGCGGCCCGACGGCAGTGAGCAAGTGCTTGTCGAGGCAGGGGAGGGGGCTGTCGCCGACCCGATGGTCTCGCTGGACGGCGAGTGGGTCTTTTTCTCGTTCTTGCCCACATTGAAGACGGCCTACCCGGGCGGCAATCCGCGACAAGGAGCCGACATCTTCAAACTGCATTTGGCGACCGGAAAAACCGTCCGCCTGACGAATCAAGAGTTTACGCCCAACTCGGGGGCCGCCGATTGGTCGAGCGATTATCGAACGGCCGAAAAAGGAAAGACGAATGTCACCTATGGCGTGCTCAACATGGGACCCTGCCCGCTGCCCGGTGGCCGGCTGGTCTTTACAAGCAGTCGGGACGGTTTTCGGCCGCCGAAACACAACTCACCAACCATGCAACTGTTCGTCATGGACGACGACGGCGCAAACGTTGAGTGCATCGGTCATCTAAATATCGGCATGGCGCTGCATCCGGTCGTTTTGCGCGACGGGCGAATCATGTTCAGCTCGCTCGAGTCGCAAGGTCTGCGAAGCCGGTTGCTGTGGGGACTGTGGTCGATCAATCCGGACGGAACCAATTGGGGACCGCTGATCAGCGCCTTCGATCCCGGCGGCGCTCCGAACGCCTTTCACTTTCAATCGCAATTGTCCGACGGGTCAATTGTCGCACAAGAGTATTACAACCAGAACAACAACGGGTTCGGGGCGTACTTCAAATTTCCGCCGGCGACTCCCAGCGGCTACTCGGCGTTCGGTCCCGGCTACCGACGCGATCCCCGCAACCCGCCGCTCCGATTCGGTCGCCACTACAACGCCAAGCCGCGTTACTACCGCCTGCCGTTTAGTCCTTACGGGATTGCGTCGCTGACGCCGTTCGCGAACAACGGTGAGGGCGTCGCCAATCTGTCTGTTTTGGACGACAAGAGTTCGCCCCGCGTCGGCAAGTTCACGCATCCCTCCGGCGCGCCCGACAATCACCTGTTGACGGTCTGGTCGCCCGGGCCCATCAACCACCAGAACGGCCTCAAACTGCCGACCCCCGACGGCGGGCTCTACTTAATCAAGGGCGGTGAGCCGATCGACGAGCCGGCGCAAATGCGGCTGATCAAGAACGACCCCAAGTTCAATGAGCAATGGCCGCGCGCCGTGGTTTCCTACGAGCGCATCTATGGTGTCAAGGAGCCGGCGAGGCGAACCGCCGAACTCAACGATGGCGGCCGCTCGCCGCACTTGCCGGCGGGCTCGCCGTACGGGCTCGTTGGCACTTCCAGTTTTTACAAGCGGGAGAGTTATCCCGACGGCGGTGTGCCTGCGGGATCTGTAACGGCCAGTTTTGTCGGCAGTCGCGACGCCAACGGTTTTCGCGGCTTGGACCCATTCAACACGTCGCAAAACGGCGCTTCGCTGAACTGGTTCAATCAGGGCGCCGAAGCCGGCGTCTACTCGAACGATGAAGTCCACGCCGTCAGGATTCTCGTCCAGGAGCCGACCACCGATCGACACATCGGCGACAAACGCGGCCGGCGGTTCTATAGCCACGCCCTGGAACGCCTCCGCATCCTCGGCGAAATCCCGCTTCGCAAATTCACCAACGGAAAACAACCGCTCGACACCGACGGCCATCCGGATACGAGCTTCCTGGCGAAGATTCCCGCCGACACATCCTTCACTTTCCAAACTCTCGATCGCAATGGCATGGTGCTGAATATGGCGCAGACGTGGCACCAGGTGAGACCGGGCGAGGTGCGGACGGATTGCGGCGGCTGCCATGCTCACAGCCAGAAGCCGACGTTGTTCGACGAGACGGCCGCCGCCCGTCCCGATTACCAAATCTTCGACCTCACCAAATCGACGCCGCTGCTGACAAGCAAGAGAGCTGACGAGTCGAAGACGAAGTGGGATGCGGAGGACACGACCGGATTGCGCTACGACGCTCAAATCAAAAACGTCGAATACCATCGCGACATTCGACCGATTTTTGAACGCAGCTGCGCCGCCTGCCACACGAAGGAAAAAGCGGACCCGCCCGCGGGCCTGGTCCTCGACGCGGACGACGAACGGCTGAAGGTCGGCTACGCCGGCAAAGTCCCCGGGACCTATTTTCGCCTGGCGGCGGATAGCCGAGCCACATTCGGTCACAAGCCGGTCATTCACAACGGCTCCTGGAGGCAAACGAACGCGTCGCGTTACATCCGCAAGTTTCAGTCGCGCCGCAGCCTGCTGACCTGGAAGATCTACGGCCGCCGCCTCGACGGCTGGAGTAACGACGACTTCCCCACCGCCAAGAAACCGGGAGACCCCGACACACTCGAATTGGCTGGTCAGCCGATCGAAAATACGCAGCGGAACCGAGACCGTTCCGACCTCGACTTCCGCGGCGGCATCATGCCGCCGCCCGCCGCCGTCGAAGCGCAGCGCGTCGCGCGGTTGACCGACGAAGACCGCCTGACAATCGTCCGCTGGATCGACCTGGGTTGTCCGGTCGACTTGGACTTCGCCGCAACCGACAAGGCGAATCGGGGGTTCGGCTGGATGTGCGATGACAAGCGGCCCACTCTGACGCTCTCGCAACCGCGCGGCGGAGAGAACCAACAACCGATCAGTAAGATCGTCATCGGGATGCACGACTACTACACCGGGCTCGACCTCGAGTCGTTCTCGGTGAAAGCCGACTTTGAGTTAGCCGGATTGGCCGCCGGTGAAGAATGCGCCGGGCGCTTCAAGCGAACTCACCCAGGTGTCTGGGAGTGGAGTTTGCCCAAGCCACTGACGGGTGTCGAGAAGGGATCGTTGGTCGTATCGATCAGCGACCGCCAGGGCAACCGCACGACCATTGAGCGAACCTTGTCTGTTGCAACGAAATGAGTCGACGGATGTCTCGATTGTTTAGGGAGGAACAAGTCGCATGCCAACGGAGACGAGAACCGTCTCGCCCGGACCGGGACCGCGAACGGTCGTGACGGCCGGTGGTAAGATCTTGGCGGCTCCCGACGACTGGGAACTGTTGCCGCCCGGCGACGCCGCATTGACTCGCCGCGTCAAGGCGGGCGGGCCGAGTTGGACGGTGTACGAAAAACGCGGCCGACGGAAGTTCTCCCGCGGCGTTTGGGCTTCTGCGCAACGCATCGCTGCGATCCGGGAAGAGCTGACAGCCGAGCGCGCAACCGACTCGTACCAGAAGCGAAAGAAAGCCGACTCCAAGCGTCGCGCTCGCCAGCAGGATGAATATGTGGAGGAGTTCCGCGCGGCGGTGGTCGCATTTCTGGATTTCGCGGCGAGCCACGGAGATCTAGTCGAGCAACTGGCCGACGCCGTCACCCGTCACGCCACACCGGTCGGTAGCGGAACGGTGGCCCGGACGAAACGGATCTCGATTGATCAACGCGCCGCAGCCTCCGTGATCGCTTGGATGCGGCATCAGACGACATCCTATGATCAGATGCGGATCGCACGAGTCCGCGGCGAACGGCGCGACGTCCGGCGGCAGTTGGCCGAACAATCTGACCGCTTGTTGGCCGCCTATCGGCGCGGCGATCCGGTCGACTCAGAGACATGTCCGCTGCAACAGGCGCTGCGCGGCGGCGGATATACTGATGCGGCAGCGTCGTAAGCACCGGTCGTAACGCCTAAAGACTTACTGAACGAGATTCACGATGTACTGTCGACTAACTCTGGCTGCTCTCGCCACGATCGCAACTCTCAACTGGGCGGGCGTGAGTGAAATGTTCGCGGCGGACAACGTCGTCTCTGTGTTGTCGGCTCCAGTGCGGGGACACGTTCATCCCTCCATCTGTCAAACCAAGGATGGCAATCTAGTCGTCGTGTTCCAGGGAAAGAATGTCCTGATGTGCTCGCGTTCGACGGACGCTGGCAAGACCTGGACGAAACCCAAACCGATCGCCACGACCGCCGATCGACCCGATGTCATTCGCGCAGCGCCGCGCTTTGAGATCTATCCGGGTACGGTCGATGCGTTGCCCGATGACCGCGTCCTGGTGACTTGGAACTACATCGCCGACGACAAGGCGAAGGACGGCTACTACGAACGAGCCCTGCTCTACACGATCAGCGACGATCAAGGCCGCACCTGGAGTGACCAACGGTTGATCGGTCCCGTCGACGAGAAGCATCTCGGCGCGGTCCGCCACAACGTATTGCCCTGGTCCGACAAACGATGGCTATTGCCGCTGCGAGTCGGACCGCCCCGGCTGTTCGACCCGCGAACGAGGGAGCTCGTTGTCTTTCCGCTTAGCGACCCTGACGGCAAGCAGCATGAATTCCAGCAGATCGTTCGCAGCTCGCGCGGAACTCTGTTGGCGATGGGCCCCGTACTGCTCCATTCCAAAGACGACGGCAAGAGTTGGAGTCAAGTCGACGGCTTCCCGGCGATTCCCGATAAACGAGACAACGCGGAGGGACGCTATCTGACGACGCTGAGCGACGGCCGAGTGCTGGTGACCTGGGGGATCGGAAACGACAACAAGGGGATCCGCTACAACCTCGCCGAAGACGACGGTCGCACTTGGAGCGCTGGAAAGACTATCGTCGTACTGCCGGAGACTCCCATCGCCGCCCGCTATTATTCGGCGCGCACCATTCAGCTCGACCAGCAGAGCCTGGGAACTGTGTTTATGAACTCCAGGGGCGTGCACTTCCTGCGAGTCGACATCGACCGCTTGGAGTAGCTCGCGAAAAGCAGCTTCGCACGGTCTCCAACAACGGTTGGCAAGCGGCGACAGCCTCGTTCCGCCTGCTCAAACCCTCTCCCCCAAAAAAGCGGTATTTCCATTGGATGACAACTCGCCAAAACCCGTAGCGGAACTCGCCAGAATTCCCGTCGTAGTGGAACTCGCCAGAATTCCCGTCGTAGTGGAACTCGCCAGAATTCCCGTCGTAGTGGAACTCGCCAGAATTCCCTGCTCGGTGACCACAATCCCTGCTCGGTAAGTGGTGTACGGGACTTCTGGCGAAGTCCACTACGGGAAATCCAAAGCCTGACAGCCCACGAGATCTAATGCCTCACACGATCATCCAGCTGACCGACTGTCATCTATTTGCCGACAAAGGGGCGACGTTGCGCGACGTTGCGACGTGGCCGCGATTTGAGAAAGCGTTGGACGACATTCGACGGCGGACGCCCAACTTCGACGCGCTGGTCATTTCGGGAGACACGGCGCACGACGAGCGACCGGAGACCTACGAACTGGCGCGCGAGGCGCTGGGAGAGATGGTCGACCGGCTGTTCATCATCCCCGGCAACCACGACAACCGCGACGCGCTGCGCGAACGATTCGTCAACTGCCAGTCGCTGCTGCCAAATCGAACGATGTTTGAATGGATGTCCGACGATTGGCGAATGATTGGACTCGACTCGCAGTTGACCGGCGAAGTCCGAGGTGAGTTGGGACAACAGCAGCTCGACTGGCTCGACGAACAGCTGGCGACGCGACCGACGCCGACGGTCGTCTGGATGCACCATCCACCGGTCAGCGTGCGCAGCGGCTGGCTCGACGAAATTGGACTCACCGACGCCGCAGCCTTCAACTCGATCGTCGCTCGTCACGCGCACGTGCGGCTGGTCATCACGGGACACGTGCACCAGGACTCAACATCGGCGTTAAACGGAGCGATCGCATTGACAACGCCGGCGGTTGGACTGCCATTTCGACCGCGCGCCGACCAGTTGATCATCGACCCCGATCCGCCGTCGTATCGAATCGTCGAACTGGGCGAGAGTAGTTGCTGGACATCGCAAGTTCTGCGGTGTTGCGATTGAGCAACGGCTGGGCGCGAGTCACAGAGGGGCGTTTACGCCCCCATCCGCCGCAGGCGGAATAGGCCCGTGCTTGAGCACGGGTGAACCAGGCGCTGCGGCTGCAACCAACGCTCCATTCTCGCGTTACCCCGCGCCACCGCGTTCCACTCCTGCGCTGGCCCGCGCCACGGCATTCCAACATTTTCGTCGCGGCTGCAACCAGCGTTTCATTCTGTTGGGCGCTCACGGAGTCAAAGAGGGGCGTTTACGCCCCCATCCGCCGGGGCGGCATCCGACGATCCATTCTGGTGGGTGTTCTCAGCGGACGAGGGCGTGAACGCCCTCTGGCTCTACGATTCGCGCTATGAATCCGCAGGAAACCGCTGTGCATGGGCACTGCCACCCGAAAAACCGAGCTCAGCGATTGACTCAGGGCCCAACTTTGCTCACCATTTTTCTTGCGCATTCACTTATTTGTGGTGGTTGCGCGATCTGCTTTCCCTCCGACTATCCCCACAATGCCTCCTCTATGCTCGCAACCACTTGCAACCGCCGGCTCGCGTTTTTGGCCGCTTGCGCCTTGTCGGCGGCGGTCTTCGCGGAGTTGCCCAAAGAGGCGAGTGGGGACGACGCCAAGGCTGTCGAGTTTTTCGAAAAGAACGTCCGCCCGGTGTTGGTGGACGAGTGCATTGACTGCCATTCGGGAGACGAGGCGGAGAGCAAGTTGCAACTCGACTCGCTGGCCGGAATGTTGGCGGGCGGGATTCGTGGTCCGGCGCTCGTGCCCGGCAAACCGGAGAAGAGTTTGCTGATCCGCGCCGTGCGGCACGGCGAGTTGGTCAAGATGCCGCCTAAGCGCAAGTTGTCGAACGCCGAAATCTCGGCATTGGCCAAGTGGGTTCTGGACGGGGCGGTCTGGCCCGAAGCGAAAGCGGCTCCCACCCGTCGACCGACAGCGGCGGGGAGACGCGCCTACACAGAAGCGGAAAGGTCATTCTGGGCGTTTCAGCCGATTCGCCGTCCGCCGCCGCCAACGGTAAAGAACACTCCGTGGATCCGCACCCCCGTCGACGCATTCATCTTGCGAAGACTCGAAAACGCCAAAGCGAGTCCAGCTGGCCGCGCCGACAAGCGAGACCTTATCCGGCGAATCTACTTTGGGTTGATCGGTCTGCCGCCGACGCCGGCGGAGGTGGAGTCGTTTGTGGGGGACGAATCTCCGCTGGCTCTCGTCCGCGTCGTCGACCGACTGCTTGCCTCGCCACAGTACGGCGAGCGTTGGGGGCGGCATTGGTTGGATGTCGCCCGCTACGCCGATTCGAATGGCATGGATGAGAATCTGGCGCACGCCAACGCGTTTCGCTATCGCGACTACGTGGTCCGCGCGTTTAACGCAGACCTGCCGTACGATCAGTTTGTCCGCGAGCAGATCGCCGGCGACCTGGCGGAGCCCAGTGCGGACCGTCCGTTCGATGCGCTGATCGCGACGGGATTCCTGACGCTGGGTCCCAAGATGTTGGCGGAAGATGATCCCGTGAAGATGGAAATGGACATCATTGACGAGCAACTGGAAACGTTGGGGCGAGCTCTGCTTGGAATGACATTCGGCTGCGCTCGTTGCCACGACCACAAATATGACCCGTTTTCGCAAGCCGACTACTACGCGCTGGCGGGCGTTTTCAAAAGCACGCACACGATGGACACGCATACGGTCGTTGCCAAGTGGCACGAGCGTCCCTTGGCGTCTCCCGCGGCGGTCGCCAAACAAGAGGCTCATCAGCAACAACTCGCAGATAAGAAAGAGCAGATCCGCGTCGCTGACGAAGCGGCGGCGAAACGCGTTGCGACGGCGGCCCGACTCCATTTGGGAGACTATTTACTGGCCGCCGAACGGCGTCGCCAATTGGAATTGATCAAGGCCGACGCCAAACCGCGCGGCGGCGAAGCGGCCGCCGACAAGGCCGATCTGTTTCTAATCGAAGCGGAGAAGTTCGCCCGCGGCAACGTCGGCGTCCACACAACGGGATACGGCGAAGGCATCGGCGTCTTAGTGAACATCGGAAAAACGCCCAACTTCGTTGAGTACGAGATCGAGGCGCCGGCGGCCGGAATCTATCAGTTCGATGTCAGGTTGGCTGCGGAGACGGCGCGGCCTTGCGCATTGGCGATCAACGGCAAGGTCGTGCAGTCCGATTTCGCCAAGAGCGTAACCGGCAGCTGGTATCCGCCGACACAAAAATGGGAGCTGGCCGGCTTCCACGCGCTGACGCGCGGCAAGAACATCGTCCGCGTCGAACACCCGACCTTCTTCCCGCACATCGACAAGCTTTGCATTTCCGCGAGCAAACAGACCCTCCTCGCAAAGTTGCAACTTGACAAGGCGTACGAGCCTTTGATCGGTTACGTCGAGCAGTTGTCGGAGTCGCTCGGCAAGTTGCCGGAGACGTCGCCGCTGGCGGAATGGAACGCGGCGGCGGCCGCCGGTGCGCCGGCGGACAAACTAGTTGAGCTGGCCCGGCGACTACAATCGATGGCCGCCGACGGGGACGATTCAACGGCTGCGTTTCGCACTTGGCTGGCTCGTGCCGACGGACCTTTTCGGCGGCACGCGGCGACGGCGGATGGCTTCTCGCCCGCGGAGCAGAAGACGCTGGCTCAGCTCCGCAAGGAAGAGAAGTCCTTGCAGGCGAATCAGCCAAAGTTGCCGACGGCGATGGCCGTCAAGGACGGCGACAGCATCGGCGATCTGAAGCTGCATTACCGGGGCAGCCATTTGACACTCGGTCCAACCGTTCCCCGCGCGTTCCCCCGCATCATTTCCAAGCAATCGCCGCCGATTGAGAACGGCAGCGGCCGCCAGGAGTTGGCGGCTTGGATCGGCGGCAACGACAATCCGCTCACTGCTCGCGTCTTTGTGAATCGAGTTTGGCGGTGGCACTTCGGCGCTGGACTGGTTCGCACGCCCGATAACTTCGGGCTTCTTGGCGATCGACCAACACACCCCGAACTGCTCGATTATTTGGCGGCTGAATTCGTCGACTCCGGCTGGTCGATAAAGCACTTGCAGCGACTCATCGTGCTGTCGGCGACATATCAACAAGCAGTCAAGGTCGCTCGCGCCGACGGCGGCTGGGAGACGTTCGAGGACGACCCGGAAAACCTCTTGTGGAGTCGCATGAATCGGCGGCGATTGGAGGCGGAGGCGATTCGCGACGCGATCTTAGCGGTCACCGCGTCGCTCGATCCCAAGATGGAGGGAGCCACGCTGCCGAACGCCAACCGCAGCTACGTGACCAGTACGGCGAACGTCAACCCGAACATCTATCGCATTGACCGCCGCTCAATCTACTTGCCGGTCGTCCGCAGTGCGCTTTACGAAGTGCTCCAGGCGTTTGACTTCGCCGATCCGAGCACCAGTCAAGGCGGGCGGCAGTCGACGACGATCGCCCCGCAAGCTCTGTTCATGTTGAACAGCGAGTTTGTCGCTCAGAAGACGTTGGCCTGGGCCGAACGGCTGTTGGCCAATGAGCAACTGGACGACATTGGCCGCGTGCGATCGATTTATGAAACGGCCTTGTCGCGAACGCCGTCATCTCGCGAACTTGAGCAGGCGACGCAATACGTCCGACGGTTTCAGGCGAGTTGGCAGGCGACGCATGAGTCGGACGACGACGCGGCGGCGAGAGCCTGGCAGAGTCTGGCTCGCGTCGTGATCTCAACCAACGAGTTCATTTTCATCGAATAAGCCTCAACAGACTGAGTCCGGTATGATTCCCACCACGAACCAGCATGTTCGGTTGTCGCGACGTGAGATGTTGCGGCGGTGCGGAGCCGGTTTCGGGCAACTGGCTCTGGCAGCGCTCTTGGCGGACGAAATGGCCGAGTCCGCGACCGCCAATCCGCTGGCCGCCCGAGCGCCACACTACGCGCCGAAAGCGAAGCAGGTCATCTTCCTGTTCATGCACGGCGGGCCGTCGCAGGTCGACACATTTGACTACAAGCCGCTGCTGGCGCGCGACAACGGCAAACCCCTCCCGTTCCCTAAACCTCGAGTCCAGTCGGGCGCAACCGGCAACCTGCTGAAGTCGCCGTGGAAGTTCAAGCAACACGGTCAATCGGGCGCGTGGGTGAGCGAGCTGTTTCCGCACGTGGCGAAGTGCGTCGATGACATGTGCATCGTCAACGGGATGCACTGCTCGAACTCGCGACACGGAGCGGCTGCGTTGGAGTTGCACACAGGCAGCGACACGTTCGTGCGGCCCAGCATGGGGTCGTGGGTCAACTACGGCCTGGGAACCGTGAACCAGGATTTGCCGGGTTACATCACGATCTGTCCCACGCTGACACACGGCGGCGTCAACCTGTACAGTTCGGCGTTTCTGCCAGCCGATTTTGCGGGAACACCGATCGGCAACGCCAGTATTCCGGCCGGCCAAGCGCGGATCCCTTTCATCGCCAGCGCTGACAAGACGCCCCGCGACCTGCAGCGACTCGAACTCGACCTGGTCCAGGACCTCAATCGAGACCGGTACGCCGTAACCGGCCCCGACAAACAGCTCGACGCTCGAATCAACTCGTTCGAACTTGCCTTCCGCATGCAGACGGCCGCCCCGGCCGTGCAGGACATTAGCGATGAAACCGAGTTGACTCGCCAGTCCTATGGATTGAACAACGAAAAATCACGCGATTTTGGACAGCAATGCCTGATGGCGCGGCGATTCATCGAGCAGGGCGTCCGCTTCGTGCAGTGCACCCACAGTTACAAGTGGGACCAACACGGGAACCTAAAGTCCGGGCACGAAAGCAATGCGGCCGAGGTCGACCAACCGATCGCCGCACTGTTGCATGACCTCAAGTCGCGCGGGTTGCTCGAGCAGACGATCGTGCTGTGGGGCGGCGAGTTCGGCCGCACTCCAGTCGCTCAAGGAAACAACGGCCGCGACCACAACCCGCAGGGTTACACCATGTGGCTGGCCGGCGGCGGCATCAAGGGCGGTGTGCGGTGGGGGACGACCGACGACTACGGCTATTACGCAGCCGAGGACAAAATGCACGTGCACGATCTGCACGCAACCATGCTCCACCTGCTCGGCTTCGACCACATGAAGTTGACCTATCGCTACGCGGGTCGAGATTTTCGGCTAACCGATATCCACGGTGAAGTCGTGGACGGGATCATCGCCTAGGATCATCGCCTAGGTGGGGATCATCGCCTGAGCGAGTGAACGCGCGTGGTCGCGGCTCTTGGGAAACGACCGCGGCGTTACTGAGGATCGAGCGCCGACTTCATGTGCTGCGTTTGCTCGACATCGCGACGGCGTTTGGGCTTGGCCTTGTAGGTGTCGCGAATCCACGTGACGTCGTCCATGGCGCGAAACATTGCATCGATCACATCGGGATCCCATTGTTCACCGGCGCCTTCGCGCAAGATCTGCTCGGCCTTCTCCTGAGGCATGCCCTTGCGGTAGGAGCGATCGCTAGTCATCGCATCGTAGGCGTCGGCGACGGCGAGGATCCGTCCGTCGAGCGGAATCTCGTCCCGGGCCAGCCCATCTGGATAGCCCCGGCCGTCGTAGCGTTCGTGATGGAACAGAACTCCCGGCAGCACATACGCCAACTGGTGCAGCTCCTGCAGAATCGACCAGCCCTTGTCGGGATGCTTCTTGATCTCGTCGAATTCCTCCTCCGTCAATCGGCCGGGCTTGTTGAGAATTGCATCGCTGACGCCGATCTTGCCGACATCGTGGAGCAATCCCGACAGGTAGAGTCGATCGCACGCGTCCTCGGGCTGACCTAACTCAGTAGCCAAGCGTCGTCCATAGAGGGCGACTCGTTCGCTGTGGCCGCATGTGTACATATCCTTGGCGTCAATGGCGGAGACCATCACTCGCACAATCTTCGTGAGCAACTCTTCTTTCTCTTGAAAGTACTCAACATTGCTGGCGTGCGTGGCGAGAATCGACGCCGTCGAACCCAGCAGCGTGGCTTCGATCGTGCCGAACTCGAGGTGGCTCAATTCCCACGTCTGCTCTTCGCGCGTCGGCCGCTCGGGCTTGACTCGATTGCAGGCGAGTAGCCAGCCGCGATTGCAATCGGACTTGGAGACCGGCACGAGCATGAACTCGTCGAGACCGTCGGCGATCCCGGGATTGGTTTCGGAAAAGTGATTGCGGACGTAAGGCATGTGTCGCGCCTCTTCACCAAACAGCCGGACGAGCAGCCACAATGCGGCCGCGTCGACTTGCGGGGCGCCAACCCATTTCGGCGCGATGTCGACGTCTTGAGGGATGTAGGCGATACCTTTGGCTTCGAGCAGATGGATCAGCGACTCAAGGATCGACTGCAACACTTCGAAGAAGTCGAGTGACGACTTGGCGACATCGAGGATCTCAGGGATGCGTCGCAAGTAAGTCAGCTCTTCGAAGTCGTTGGTCACCTGCCCGGCGAAACAGTCGACGTCGAGTTGCAGATTCGTGGCTCGCGCGGACAAGTGGTGGTTGTCCAGCAAGGCTTGAGCGAGCTTGATATGAATCTCCGCTTGACTGCAATCCGCGTGCGACTCGGCCCACAAGACGAATTGTCCGCGCTGGACTTCCAGTGGAATGGCGATCCAAAGACGGTTGTCCGCTGACAGAATCGAGGCGTCGCCGCACTCACTCACCTCGTCAAGATCTTCCCAGCGGGGCTGGTGAAAGGGCGCGTCGGTGGGCGATTCCCAACCGGCGTCGGTCTTCATGCTGATGGCGAAGCCGTCCGCAAACGCCTGACCTAATGAATGGGACAGTCGGCGCAATTCAACATCCTGTCGGTCGGTCCAAGCCGCTGGGCTTCCAACAATTGGCATCGTTCGATCCTGTGTTCCAAATACATCCGGCGCGCACCGGAGAGCGCGACATGCCCCACGAAAGGTAGGTCAATGCGGGGGGTAGTCAAACCTTTGCGGCGGCTGACCGAGGCCGCCGTCCGGCAACCTCCCTCCCATTTGTCGCCATCAAATCACCAGCAAAGCCGAACTCGTTGGCGCGCGAATGCGCCGGTTGTCCGGTCTAGTGCAATGGCGACGGTTGGAATGCGCCGGCGGAGAGCAACCGGCCGTTTCAATGAGAGAATTTCTAACGGCGGCGAAAACTCAACCTAAGGAAGTGCGCGGAAATAACTTACCGAATTGGTATTGGTGGGTATCTGGGATTGGGGAATACTTCGATGCATGCCGGATGGACACGTCGTTGAGTGGATTCGCGAGAAGTTTGTCAACCTTGCGGAGTCGTTGGATGAG
>JASMLW010000215.1 GCA_030748485.1 Pirellulaceae bacterium | reverse complement strand
GGTTGCGGTTGTTGGGGTCGTTCTGTCCGCTTGGGCTCGGGTTTCTCTCTTTCGCCGTCGGCTCGTTTGGGGTTGGCTCCTTTGGCGGGGAGCGCGCCTTGGTCGAGGACGTCTTGTTCGGCCGATTGGCGATCGGTGTAGTAGCCCAACCGCGCGGTGGCCGTTTGGTCCTGGTGGTTTTGATAAGTCGAGAGCGAGCTTGTGTTGAGCGTCTCGTCGAGCGAGGCGGAGCCCTTGGTGAAGTCGCTCTGCGCGCCGTTCCACTCGGCCAGGTACGCCGTGAAGGCGTCTGTCTCGGCGAACACCCGATCGCGGTCGGCGAGCGCCAGGGCGGCGTCGCGGTTCGCCCAGGGAGTGTCGTTCGTGTTGGCCAGGTCGCCAATCTCAGCCAACTTGTCGTCGGCCTCCCGCTTGGCGAACAGAGCGTCGAGCGCGGAGATGTCGGTCTGTCGCGTCACGTACGCATCCGACTCGGCGTGCACGACTTCGCGAAAGGCGGCTTCCCGCGCGGTCGCATGCGACAGCTCGGCCGCGTTGGTCTGGCGGACATAGTCGACTTCGCTGGCCGCGTAGTCGACGGTCAACTGATTTTCGGCTCCGCGGACCGCCACATCGAACTGCAATTCGGCCGTCGCGATCCGCGCGTCGCGAGTCGCGGCGGCGGCCGCCAATCGATTCGTGTGCGCCGCGGCGTCGATATCTCCAACCGCCAGGTCGCGATCCGCCTGAGCGACGGCGAGCGAGTAGTCTCGCTCGGCCGCGGCCAGCGTCTGATCGGCCGTCTCGGCGGGAGCGGACAGCGAGTCGATGAAGTCTAGCTCGGCGCTCGAAAAATCGCCCAGCAGATCGACGCCTGCGCCGATGGCCGCGTCGGCCCAGATCGACCAGGACGCGTTGGCGTCGCCCGCGCTCTGGCCGAACGCGCCGGCCACGGTCCAGCCGTAGACCTCGTGCGCGCCGTTCACATCGGCCTGCGAACCGGGTGAGTCGGTCAAGTGCAGGTAGGCTTGTTTCGACAACTGCCAGGCATCCGACTCGGCCGCCGCCAGGGAGGTTTGGTAGTTGGCCCACGGCGAAGTCAGGATGCCCGAGAACGTGTTCATGCCAGAGGCGCGGGCGCCGAGTTCGCTCTCCCGGCGGTCGGCTTCGGTCACCGACGCGGCGACGCGCCATTGATTCTCGGCGGCGATCTGATCGTGGACGACGTTCTGTTGGGCGACGATCCGCTGCGACTGGAACTGCTCGACGCCGGCGATTTCGACGGACGCCGCGTGCTGAGCGCTGCCGAGCAACTGGTCGTATGCTCCGTACTGATCGGCGCCCGCCCCCGCGTAGGCCGAATTCCAAGCTGTGATCGCTTGCGAGTCGGCTGCGTGGCCGGCGGCGACCAGCGCGGTGATCGCGCCCAACTCGGCGTCCGCCAACTCGGCCGTCAACTGGTCGTCGAGCGGAGCCTGATCGGATCCTTCGTCAAGCTCCACCAGGGAGAGCCAATAGTCCTTGTAGGCCTCGAGCCGATCGGTGGAGAAATCGCCGACCGCCGCGACAGCGCCGCTGAGGAACTGGTTGTCCGCGGCGAGCAGAGAATCGTCGAGCGTCTGTGAGCGACCGTGGAGCTGCGACTCAAGGCTCCGCAGCGTCACGCTGTCGCCCAGCGCGGTCGAGCGATCATTGTCGGCAAGGTCAGACGTTAACTGAATTGCATCGAAGGCGGTTTGCGTTTGATACTGTGCGTAGACCTCGACCAGGTCGCCCGCCAGATCCCCGTCAGCCTGCGCCGTATCGCGCTGAGCTTCGGCGCGGGCCGTCTTGTAGGCGCTCGCGTAATGATGTCGAGCGTCCTCGTAACCGAAGACGTAGTTCCGCTCGGCGGAACCGACGACCGCCATCGCCGTGCTGGAGACGTGGTCGGTCGGTGAGAAGTCGGAGCCGGCTGGAGTGACGCCCGTGCGGGGGAATGTGTCGGCCGACGCTTCGAGCTGATAGTCTCCCTCGGATAGAGCGCCCGCGTAGGTGCGCTGCACGGCCGCTGCGCTGAAGTCGTCGGCCAATGCGGCTGACGCGGAGCCGAGTGAACTGACCAGTTGGTGGTTGAGTCCGGCGAATGAGCTGGCGTCGTCGGCGAACAGTTGCGTAACGCCGGTCAACCAGTTCGATTCGGCGAGTTGGACTCCCGTCAGCGCCGCGTCGTCGGACGCGTGGGCGACCGTTTGGAAGTCGGTTGATGCGACTCCGACCGCGGTCGCCCAACCGCCGAGCGCCGTTTTTTGCAGCGACGAAGTCGCGATCAACTCGTCGGCCACGCCGCTGACGTAGGCCGCGTCGTGCGGACGGCGGGCGACAGCGAACGCCGTTGCGGCCGCTTCGAGATCTTCGTCGAGCGCGTCGTTGTCCCACCCTTCGCCGGCCCGGATCCGGTCGCCGATCGCTGCGCCGACGTCGTTCAGATACGCCGACTCGGCTCCGGCCAGGTCGGTCCAGTAGTCGGTCGTCACCTGGGTGATCGCGTGCGACTCGTCCGCCACCCGATCGCCGGTCGTCTGCTGGGCGAGCGTGCCGGCGACCGTCTCGGCCGTTCCCCGATCGCCCGCGGCGGCGACGAGCCCGTTGAGCCAATCGCTATTGAGGCCGGAGGCGGTCGTCGTCAGCGACCGGTCTTCGTCGTTCAGCCCGTGGACAATCGAACTGAATCCGGCGGACAAGCCGGCTGTCAGGCCGTCGATCGCTCCGGTGAGGTTCGTGTGCAGTTGGTCCCACGCGGAGGCGATCCCCTGCGACTCGAAGTGGTCGTGCGCAGCGATCTCGGTCTGGTGGTCGACCAGGTTCTGGATCGAGCTGGCGCGGCCGCTGATCGGATCGCTGGTCACGTTTTGCAAGTAGTCGGGCGACTGCTGGGCTCGAACGATCTTGTCGCTGTGTTCGCCGAAATAGTCGACTTCGTACTCGCCTCGCGCGGCGTTGGACAGTTCGCGAGCTTCGTTTTGAGCCGAGTTGGCCTCGTCGATGAAGGTCGTCTCCAGGCCGACGACGATCGAGTTGAACGCGTGGCTGGCGTCGGCGGTCGACGAGGTGGCCGATCGCATCGCACCGGTCAGCTCGCCGGTGAACAGGTCGTCGGCGTCCGCGAACCGGCCGGCGAGCGTGTCGACGCTCGCCTTGGTGGTGGCGTAGTAGCCCTTATCGGCGTCGGCTTCGTCTTGAGCCTGGCTGTCGATCAGCGGCTTGGCGGCGTTCATCATGGCCGAGTAGTCGGCTCCGACCGTCTGGTAGTAGTTCTCGACGGCGGTCGCTTCGCCCTCGCGTTGGGCGGCGTCGGCTGTTTCGATTCGAGCCGCCAGGGCGTCCGCGTCGATGGCTCCGATTCCTTTGTCGCGGAGGGCGTCGCTACGCGCCCGCTCGCCATTCCACAGCGCGTCGTAAAGCGCTCGCTGAAGATTCGTGTCGCCGGTCACCTGATCGTCGGCGTAGGTGTGGCCGACGCCGTTGAGCGACAGCGACAGCGAGCGCCAGCCAGTGGCCAGCGCGTCGGACCAGGTCTTGCCGCTGACGGCGCTGTCGGTGATGTGTTGCACCAGGTCGGCGGCCAGCGAGATCGTGTCGTTCCGACCGGCGTCGATCAGCGCATCGACCGCATCGTGGAAGGACTGCGAGACGGTCTCGGTCCACGTCACATCCTCGGCTCCCACTTGCGACGTGCGCGAGCCGGCCGCCTGATCGATCGCGTCGACCCGTTGTTGTTCCGCGTCGGCTCGCTGTTGGTGGTAGTCGGTCCACGGGGTGGCGACCCACGTATCCCAGGTGGTCATCGCGTCGACATACGCGCTCGACACGGCTTGACGAAACGCGGCGAAAGTGTCGATCTGGTTTTGATCCCAGGCGACAGACAACTGAATCTCGGCGCCGGAGTAAAGCTGTTGCTCGTCGGCGATTGTCTGGTCGCGAGCTGCGCCGAGCGCGGCGCTGCCGATGGTGCGTGTCTGGGAGTTGTCAGCCGAGTCGATCGTGAAGTCGAGCGACGATTGGCCGAGCGCCAGCTCAAACGCGTAACCTGCATCGACGCCGCTGTCGGCCCAGGTCCTTTCGAGATCGTTAACGCGTTCTTGATATACCTCGGTGCGGTCGAGGATTGCCTCGACGTTGACCTCCAGCGCATCAACTTCGTCGCGGCCGTGTTGGTGGATGGCGGTGGCTCGCGCCGCGTCGGAGAAGAGGGCGGCGCCGCTGAGGTTTTCGATCAGCGTCGCGCCCACGGCAACCAGCTCGGTGAACAGGGTGGCGTCGTACTGCTCAATCTCGGCGGCCGCCTGGAACCACTCGGAGTTTTCATCGACGAGGAACGTGTAGTCACTTTGCCCGCCGTCGGTGATCAGCGAATGGAGCTGCGTTTCGAAATCGTTGGCGAAGGCAACCGCCAGGTCGACCCAGGCGTGGGCTTCGTTGAGCACCGCGTCGGCTGCTCCTTCAGCGGCAGCTCGAATCGCTGTCCAGACGTTCGTCGTGTAGTCGACCGCCAGGGAACGGTGGCCGCTGGCGTAGGTGTGGTCCTCGTTCTCTTGCGCCGCTCGGTAGGCGAACCAGGCGTCGCCCGGCCGCGCGGTCGATACGGCTGCGACGGCGTCGCGACGGGCGGCGGCTCGGTTGACATCGTCCTGAGTCCAGACATCCGTACTTGCTTGAGCTCGGAAATGAGCGGCGGCCGCCTGATCGTAGTCGTACTGGTGGGCGGACGCGTTGGACGCCTTGGCCAAGTCGGCGTCTCGCCGCGTCTGGCCGGAAGCGAGTACGTGGTCGGCGTCGGCCGTGTTGGCGCTGACCCAGTGATCGTGGAGGAGCATCTGGGCGATGTAGTTGCTTTCGGAGGCGTCCATCGCCGCGCCCAGTTGCATGCGGGCGTTGACGATCGTCGTCATGCGGTTGTTTTCGGCGGCGGCCAATCCTTGGCGATGGGCCAGGTGAGCTGCCGCTTCAGCTGCCGACTTAGCCGCCGCGGCGGCCGCCATCAGCTCGGCTCGCACAGCCGGATCGGGCTCCTGTTGAGCGGCGTCGACCGCGGCGTTGTACGTCTGTTGAGCCGCATTGATGGTGGCGTTCCACATGTCGTTGGCCGCAGTGCGAGCGGCGCTGGCCATGCCGGCCGCCGTCTCGAGCGCCGAGTTGTAGCCGCTGAATGCGCCGCCAAGGGTGACTTGATGGGCCGTCACGACACCGGACGGACTCAACCATGGGTGCGGAGCGAGCACCTGGTTCTCGTGATCGAGCGCCGCCTGCGCCGTGTCGGCTCGATGCTGCTCGCGGGTCGAGTCGAGCGCGCTGTCCAGCGCGAATTGCGACTGCCGGACCGCTTGCCGCCAATCTTGGCGTCCGCTTCGTCGCCCCTGAAGCCAGCTGAGTTCGTCGCCGGCCGCTTGTTGGACGTAGAGCACGTCCGCATCGAACGCGTAGTCGGGACCCGCGTAATCCGGCATTGACCGCGGCGCGGTCAGCTGATCTTCATCGTCGGGCAACTGGCGAGCCAAAGACGGTGGCGGCGCGTTCCAGGTGAGATCCTCGATCGGGAAACTGGTCGGATCGCCCGCGAAGTTGGCCAGGTCGACCTGCAACTGCTGCTCGGCGGCGGCCAGCGCCATCTGGTAGTCGGTGTCCGCGTCGCCGAGTTGCTGTTGGTAAAGCTGATCGGCGGCCGCCAACCGCTGCTCTTTGTTCTGTTGCAGTTGGGCGACGCCCGAACTGTGATCGCCCTTGAGCGATTCGGCGGCGCTGTCGAACAGATCGTTCGCTTGCTGAATTGCCGCGTCGTACGCTGCGCGGGCGACGACCATCGCATCGCGATGGTTGCGGATCGCGGCGCCGAGCAACTGAGCGGCGGCGGCGGCCGGGTCGTCGGCGAGGACGAAAGAGATCGACGCCCAACCGCCTTCGGCGATGCTCCGCGTGTCGCCCAGGACGCGGGCGTAGATCGTCACGCCGCCGTCGTCCAGGTCGCTCGGCGCGTAGGTGAAATGTCCGCTCGCCGTCGTGGTCACCGTCGTATCCGCTTCGCTGTCGCCGTCGTGGTCCAGCTCGACGACGACTTGACTGCCGCCGTCGACCAGACCGGAAACCGTCGGGTCGCTCGTGACCAGGTCGCTGTCGCTGGCGCCCGTGTCATTGACAAGGTGAAGGTTCGTGACGATTTGGCTGGCCGGATCACTCGGCGAGTTCGAGCCGCCGTTCGAACCTTCGCTCGAGCCACCATTCGAGCCGCCGTTCGAACCTTCGCTCGAACCTTCTCCGCCGCCCGACTGAGACCCCGAGTCGTCGTTGGAGCCAATGGTGGACCAGGGCCCCGCGCCGCCTTCATCGGTGCCGTCGCGACCGCGGGCGCCGATCGTCTGCCCCACGGATCCGTCGTCGGGCAGCGTCAACGAGAAGCCGCCCGTGCGGTCGGTCATCGTCGACAAGTCAATCGTGCCGTCGCCGTCGAGATCGATGTCGATGATGCGGTCGCCCAGCGGACCGTCGTCGATGATCCGGCCACTCAACTGGCCGTTGTGGACGTTCAGCCCGGTCACCGTCGGAGGCGCGGCGGTCTGCACTTCCAGAGTGAACGTGAACGATGACCAACCGCTGAACAGGTACTCACCGTCAATCTCGTCCCATTCCACGGCGCGAGCTGCGACCGTGTGCTCACCCAACTCATAAACGGGCTGGACAAAGAACTGCCCGCTCTCGTCGGTGAAAGTGAGATGATCTCCGACACCATCGTCGTCGAGATCGATCTCGATCATCAGGTCGGTCAGCCCTTCGACGTTATCGACTTGTCCGTGGAGCAGCGAGTTGGCGGTCAGGTTGTCGGTGTTCGAAACGCCCGTATCGCTGCGCAGCGCGAATGTCGTGATGGTCGGCGCGACGTTCTCCGGAGCGCCGTACGTAAAGCTCAGCGACTCCCAATCACCCGTGATGTCTTGCCGCGACGTGTAATCCCAGCCGCGCGCTCGAGCGCTGATCGTGACCGGGCCCGGAGTCAACCCAAGCGGTACGTAGGTGAAAGACCCATCCGAGTTGACTTCCACCGATCCGTCGACGATCTGGTCGCCGTCGTGGTCAAAGTCGATCACGTGCAGCCCAACGGCTTCGACTTCCGAGATCTGTCCCGTGATTGCCGGATCAATCGCGTAGCCCAGTTCGGCCGCCTCGGTCGCGCGAGCCAGGTCGAGTACCGTGAAATCAGCCACCGCTACGTTGAAATCAGCCGCGGCGACGACGATGGTCCGCCAATCGCTGTAGACGAAGGCGTTCTGATACTCGTCCCAGATGGAAGAGCGGGCAGCGACCGGCTGCGCGTCGCCAAACGGCGTGGCGACTCGGAACGAGAACTCACCCAACTCATCGGTGATGGCGGCTCCGTCGGCAACGGCATCGCCATCCCAGTCGTATTCGACGTAGATGTCCGAGTGGTCCGTCTCTTCAACCGGCGCTCTATCGTCGGCGACGACCGAGCCGTCGATTACGACGGTCGTGCGGAGCGGACCTGCATCGTCGGCGGGCGTCACGATTTCGAGCGAGACGTCGGGCGCCGCCAGCGGCTCGTACTCGAACGTGTAATCTCGACCCGGACCGTCGACTTCGACGAGACTTCGCGGGTCGAATCGAGTCGCGGTGGCGGTAATCGTGACGTCGCCCGCGGCCAGACCGAGCGGTTCATATTCGAAGTACCCCGCCGCGTCAGCCCAAACCGAGCCGTCGGACAGACCGTCGCCGTCGTGATCAAACTCAATCTTGGCGAGACTCGCAAACCGCGAGTCGGGATCGATCTGACCCGCCAGATAGGGCGACGACATCGCCTCGGCTTCTTCGTCGCCGGTCGTCTCGTCGTCAGCGGGGATGTTGATCTCCTCCCACGTCCCGAACTCGACGATCTCAGCCGCCGGTTCAACGACCCACTCGTATTCGATCTGTTCGATTTCGGTTGGCGTGTAGGAGTTCGAGGCGTAGTCGAACAATTCGCCTTGCGCTTGCACGAGGTACTCGCCGTAGTCTGGCAGTCCAGGCGTGAAGGTGAATGCGCCGTCGGCGTCGGCGACGATCGTGCGGTCTTCGACGATCGTCCCGCTGGCCGGATCGATAACGTGAATGTGAACTTTGGCGGGCGTCTCGGGAGGATCGACTCCCAGGTAACTGTCCCAATCGGCCAGCGCCGCGCCGTCGGTCAGATCGGCGATCGCGTCGACGAAGGGCGAATAAGGAGTTTCTGAATCGGGATCGGGCCCCATGATGGGGAACCGATTGACTTCACCCTCGACGGCCCGATTCCAGGTGATCAAGTCGGAGTCCGAGTCGCCCGTGTCTTCGACCAGCCGCAGTTCAAACGAGCCGAGATAGGGCGTCACTTGGCCGCCTGTGTCTCCGTCATCATCTTCTGTTCCACCTCCCTCGCCTCCCCCACCGCTCACGTCGCCGCCATCAGTTTCGCCTTCTTCTGTTCCGGCCTCGCCAGTGCTCTCACCTCCGCCGTCGGGATCGCCAGTGCCACCCGGGTCGTCGCCCGCGTTCGTTCCGCTCGTGGTATCGCCCGAGCCACTGTCAGGATCAGAGCTGTCGTTCGGGTCACCTCCGCCACTGCCGGAGTCAGAACCACCGGTCGGATCTCCACTGTCGCCATCCGGATCGGCGCCAGTTGTATCGCCTCCACCCCCACCGGGATCCGCTCCGCCGCTACCTCCGTCGGTGTCGCCGGTTGTGCCACCCTCCCCGCCTGTTGAACCGCCGTCGCCGTCTGGGTCTGAATCTCCCGTGGGACCGCCGCTCCCGCCATCGGGACCTGAACCGCCAGTCGGATCGCCTCCGCCCCCATCAGGATCCGCGCCGCCGCTACCTCCATCGGTGTCGCCGGTTGTGCCACCCTCCCCGCCTGTTGAACCGCCGCCGCCGTCGGGGTCTGAATCTCCTGTGGGATCGCCGCTCCCGCCATCGGGATCTGAACCGCCAGTTGTATCGCCGCCGCCCCCACCGGGATCCGCGCCGCCGCTACCTCCATCGGTGTCGCCGGTTGTGCCACCCTCCCCGCCCGTTGAACCGCCGTCGCCGTCGGGGTCTGAATCTCCTGTGGGATCGCCGCTCCCGCCATCGGGATCTGAACCGCCGGTCGGATCACCACTGCCTCCGTCGGGGTCGAGAAGACCGCCGCCGCCGGGTTCCGATCCGCTGTCATCGGAATCACCACCGCCTGGGTCGGCGCCGGCGCCCGTTCCTTCGCCGCACCTGTTTTCGCAAAAAGCTTCGCCTTCGGCGGGCGGCTGCCAGGAGTCGAGATCGAAGTCGGGCAACTCCAGGTCGGCGGCGAGCAGATGCTTGGCTTCGAGATTCTCCAATTGCAACGGGCGTCGCTGCAGTCGCTCCCGCGTTCGACGCCGGCGTTTCCGATTCAATTGTTGGGCGATGCGCCAGAAGAACGTGCGGTCGCTGTTCATATCTTGATCCATCCTGCAAATAGAGTGCGGCTTCGAGAGCCTCTGAGTTCGAAAGAGTCGTCTGTTGAAATCGTTCGAACTGCGCAGGTTGCCGAGTCGCGATGGCTCGGCGAGTTCACGCGGCGAGACGCACTCGACGCGCACGCAAACAGTGCGAGTTCACGCGGCGAGACGCACTCGACGCGCACGCAAACAGCGCAGACGCGAACAGCGCAGCCTCGAGTGAGAACGCGGGAATCGTGCGGGCGCGTCGCCGCCTTGAGCGATCGCGATTAGTGAATCGGCAACGACGATGCAACGTCGTTAGCGATCCACATGAGCCATACCGTGCGCAGAACGTTGAAACATGCGAATTCTCCATGCATGATTCGGCGACTGATCCAACGGACCGAATCGCTCGCAAACGGACTTGGCTTCCATCCCGGAGAAGCACCCCAAAACAAATGCGACGAGAGAGAAGTAACGGCGCTACCCCGTTGCGCCATTGAGAAACTTCTGGTCGCAGACGCATTCTAGAACTGGGCCGCGTCGAGTCCAGAGTTTGACTGCGACGATCAACTTCAGCAGACAATTGCAGCGAGCGTCGCGGTCGTCGTTTCGCGATCGAACGACACGTATTGCAAGGATTCGAGTCTGAGCGGCGGCGGTTTTACAGGTTGCCGGCGGCGGCGCGGGTCTTGCGAAAAAATTCATTTTCGCGCTCAAAGTGTCCAAGTGACAGCGTCGCGCAGCGCACCCTTTGCCGACCTAGGCGTCGCGAAGAAACTTGTCGAGCACTTCGTCGAGCGGTTTGAGTTCGGATTCGAATTGGTTGAGCGTCTCGCGCGCCGGGCTGAGATCGCCGGAGCCGCCGACACGCTCCAAGCGGAGCGCCAGGTCGGCGGCGTTGGTGGGTCCGAGAAACAACAGCGCTCCCTTGAGAGTATGCGCCGATCGTCGCAGCTGCTCGGCGTCCTCGCGATCGACGGCGTCGCGGACCGCGACCAACAGGCGAGGAGTTTCATCGCGACAGATTTGCAACACCTCGCGGAGCAGATCGCGATTGCCGTTGACGTTGTCGAGCGCGACTTCCCAATCGACCAGTGGCGCAGCCGGCGTCTCCGTCGTCGGCGGATCGGGGGTGTCGGGATTATCGTCGGGCATCACGCACTCTCCCAGCACTTGAGCGATGACTTGAGTAACATCTTTGACACGTATCGGCTTGGAGACGTATTCGTCCATTCCGGCGGCCAGGCACCGTTCGCGGTCTCCTTTCATGGCGTGAGCCGTCATCGCCACGATGGGGAGCCGTTTACCTGTCCGCTCTTCACGAACTCGAATCTGTCTGGTCGCCTCGAGGCCGTCCATTTCGGGCATCTGGACATCCATCAGCACGACATCGTACGCGTTGAGCTGAGAGGCTTGCAAAGCCTCCGCCCCATTGTTCGCCACGGTGACCTGGTGCCCTTGCGGTTCGAGGACCCCCAGCGCCAACCGCTGGTTAACGAGGTTGTCCTCCGCCAACAGGATCCGCAGCGCGGGCAGCGGCTTGCTCGCGACCGGTTCCGTCGCCGGTTCGGCCGGCGGGGGCGCGCCGGCGTCGAGAGCGTTGACGATCGCATCGAACAATTCCGACTGTTTCACGGGCTTCATGAGATGTTCGGCGACGTCCAGTTCGCGACACCTTTGCCGGTGGTCGTCGCCGGCTCCGGAAGTGCACATGACGACAATCGTCGTTTCGGCGAGTTCAGCATCCGCGCGGACCCACTCGGCCAAAGTGAATCCGTCGTGCTCGGGCATGTGGACGTCGGAGATGAGCAACCGGATTGGCCGTTTCGCCCGCTGCGCCGCCCGCAGTTGTTGGAAAGCGTCGCGGGCGTTGGCGGCCAGCGTCGGCTCGACGCCCCAATTGGTCAGCATCTCGTTCAGAATGTGCAGATTCGTGGCGTTGTCGTCGACGACCAGCACACGAGTCCCTTCGACGGAAGCGGGTCCCTGGAGGCGATTGCCGGCCTGCGAGTCGGCGATCTCGAAATCGGCCGTGAATTGGAAGTGGCTGCCGACGCCCACTTCGCTCTCAACCCATATCCGCCCTTGCATGGCCGCGGCCAGACGAGCCGAGATGGCCAGTCCCAGACCCGTGCCGCCGAATCTGCGAGTCGTCGAAGCGTCCGCCTGTTCAAACTCGTCGAAGATCGCTGTGCGGGCGTCGAGATCGATTCCGATGCCCGTGTCCTTGACCGAGAACAGCAGAGACACGCGTCCGTCGGCAATCTCTTCTTCACAGCTGATCGACAGCACAATTTCACCCGCTTCAGTGAACTTGATCGCGTTGCCGAGCAGGTTGATCAGAATCTGCCTGAGCCGCGGGGCGTCGCCAACGACTCGATAGGGCACCGACGGATCGACCGTGAAGACGAGTTCGAGTCCCTTCTTGTGCGCTCTCAGCGCTAGTGACCGAACTGTGTCACTTAGAGATTCGCGGACTTCGAACGCCGCGGATTCGAGCTCCAGTTTGCCGGCTTCAATCTTGGAGAAATCGAGAATGTCGTTGATCAGCGACAGCAGCGAGTCGCCCGATTCGCGGACCATATTCAGGTAGTCGCGCTGGGTGTCCGTCAGCTGGGTGTCGAGAACCAACTCGGTCATGCCAATGATCGCATTCATCGGCGTGCGAATCTCGTGGCTCATGTTGGCGAGAAACTCGCTCTTCGCTTTGCTGCCGGCCTCCGCTGACTCCTTCGCCACGCGCAATTCGCGTTCGGCCTGTTTTCGGACGGTGATGTCCTCCGATATCCCCAACAGGAACATCGGCTCGCCGTCTTCTCCCGTGATGGGGATCTTCTTTGTGTGTAACCTTCGCACGCCGGAGTTCTTCGTCGGCAGCGTTTCGTCGGCAATCTCCACCAACTTGCCCGCCTTAAGCGTTCGGCGATCATCGCGAGTGAACGCCTCAGCTTCAGCAGTGGGATAAAAATCGAAATCGCTGCGGCCGACCAACTCCTGTTGCGGGATTCCCACCACGTCTTCAAACGCTCGATTGGTCAACACGTAACTCAAATCAGCGGCATCTTTGACAAACAGCATGATCGGGATGTGATCGATGATTGAGTCCAGGAAGCGGTTGGTCGACGACAGCTCCCGTTGAGCTCGCACGCGCTCCGAGACATCCCAGAACATGATCTGCACGCCGTTGATCGCGCCGCCGGCGTCGCGAGTAGGCGACTTGAGCACTTGGACGTAGAGCCGCCTGTCGTCCGGCGTCAGGTGCTCTTCCACGATGTCGATCGAATCACCCGATGTGGTGACGGTGACATCGTCGGCCCGGTACTTGCGGGCGAGTTTTTCAGGGAACAGGTCGAAGTCGTCCTTGCCCAGCAATTCGTCCAGCGACTTGCCCATCTCCGCGCAGTATTTCTCGTTGCCGAAGACGACTCGCGAATCGAGGTCCTTTTGGATGAGGCAGAGCGGGAGGTTTTCCACCAGCGATTTGTACTGGGCGACGAGTTGGCCGAGCGCCTCCTCGGCGTCGCGGTGGTTCTCGTTGGCGTCGCGTTCCTGCTGCACCGTATCCTGTAGCAGATCGGCCAGTTCATTGATGGCCTTCGCCACGGGTTCGTCGACGTTGTCAGCCGGCGAGACGCGGGCGTCGAGATCGCCGCCGGCGATGCGTGTGGCGACATCGACGCAGCGATCGGACTGAGTCGCGGTCGCGGGCTGCATCAGCGCGGCGGCGATTCCGCCGCCGAGAATCACAACACACAAGACGGGTATCAGGATGAAGAGCTGGTCCTGGAGGAAGACAACAGCCGCAAAAGCAGCGGCGGCGACGGGAGCGGCCGTGGCGAAACCGATGGTTACTCGCCAAAAGATGTGCTCGGACTTTCTCATCGTGCGCGTCACCTTCGACCGGCGTTGACTCCTTCGCCCAGGCGCTCACGCGCTCGACTGCGAATTGGCGTCACGCGAGATTACCAGATTTTCACCCACAATCCAGGAATTGCGGCGACGACCAAGAACATCGCAGCTCGCCCGGCGACGACGTGTTGAAGCCTCTGTGATGGTCCGTTACCGTTCGGCGAACGGATGCTCGAGTAGCAAAGTCATCAAGTGTTGACGTCAAGCTGCGACAATGGAAGCCGAGAGAGTCAATGAAGACATGCGGGTCGGCGACGCCTCTGGGAAACTCAATTATCGAAATGACGAGCGCCGCGATGAATGACTTCGAAGCAGTGTGGGAGAGAGCTGAAGATGTGTTCGCGCTGGGAGCTCATTCACTTCATGGCCCGGATCATTGGCGTCGCGTCGAAGCCCACGGATTGGAGATCGCGGCGCGCAGCGGGGCCGATTTGACGGTCGTCCGTCTCTTTGCCGCACTGCACGATTCGATGCGGTGGACCGAGGGCGGCGATCTGGAGCACGGCCACCGCGCGGCGGAGCTGGCGGCCGGCCTGCAGGGAGACGTCTTCCAACTCGATGACAAGCAGCTCGAGTTGTTGCTCGAAGCGTGTCGCCACCACAACCTGGGACGCGTCAGTTCGCACCCGACCATCGGCTGTTGTTGGGATGCGGACCGTCTTGATCTGCCGCGCGTGGGCATCCAGCCCGATCCGAGATTCATGAGCACTGCGGCGGGACGCTCATTCGCGCAGAATGGAGAGTACTGAAAACGCATGGAACCCGCGACGCGGAGCCGCAATGGCGTCAAGAATGACGTCGTCTCGGCGAATGACAGAAAACATTTCGCAAGAAGGAGCGATCACCATGTCCGACGCGCAGCCTCACTCCGACAAAGCAGATTCCAAATCGACGCGGAGCGCGCTCAACGGATCGACGCCTCCGCCTGTGACACGCGCTGATCTGTCCGCCGCCAGCGGCATCGTCGACGCGGAGTTGGTTGGCGAGCTGATGGCGCACGGCGTGACCACGGAGACGTTGTCTGCGCTGGCGCTGATTCCGCTGGTGCAAATCGCCTGGGCGGACGGAGCGCTGGCCGACGCCGAACAAGCGGCCGTGCTGACCGCGGCCAAAGAACGAAGTCTCTCATTGGCTTCCTACGAACAGCTGAAGCGTTGGCTGGCGAGTCCTCCCAGTGACGAACTGATCGCCTGTTGGCGCGAGCATTTCAGACGCGCCGGTGACTTGATCGACCCGCCGGCTCGCGAACGGTTGGTCGACGAAATTGTCGAGCAAGCGCGAGCTGTGGCGTCGGCGGCCGGACGATTGCTCGGCGTCGGTGATCCAATTTGTGACGCCGAGCAACAGGTGCTGGACTCGCTGCGGGAAGAGTTGGACGCGGGCGAACGGTAGCGCCGGGCGGCGATTCAGCTGGTGTGACGCTTCGCCGACAGCCGACGAACGAGCTTTGTAATCTGTTACGAGTTGACGGGCGGAATTCCAACTTGCGGACGGAGCAGATATGACGGAGAACAGCCGATTGAACTTTGGGTCAGCCGACCTTTCACTTCCCGACGCGATTCGCGAACCGCTGCTGGCTCATCTAGATGACTTGCAGCAACGCTATCTGCAGCGCGGCTGGGGACATCGCGTGGGATTCGGATCGCGACCGGCGCTTATCGTCATCGACCTGGCGCTCTATTGGACTCGCCCCGATCATCAAATCGGAACGAACTCGGACTCGGTCGTCGAGGCCGCGTGCGAGGTCTTGGCTGCCGCGCGGGAGGCGAGCATTCCGGTGTTCTTCACTTCCTTCGCCTACGATCCAGCGGATCCTCCCAGCCCACAAAACAGGAAGTTGGTGATGGAGTTGAGCCCGAGCGACGCTCCGCTCTTCGAACTCGATGAGCGACTCGAGCGCCGCCCCGACGAAAAACTGATTCGCAAACGATACGCGTCCGCGTTCAAGGGCACGAACCTGCACGAGATGTTGACTTCGTTGGGAGTCGATACGCTGATCGTGACCGGCTTGAGCACGAGTCACTGCGTTTACGCGACGTGCCGCGACGCGACCGACAGCTTTCGTGTCATCGTGCCCCGCGAGGCCGTCGGCGAACGTTGCGAGCTCATGCACCTCGTCAATCTGCTCGACATCGACATCGATCTCGGCGACGTGATGCCGGTCGCCGCAGTCGCCGGCGCGATTCGCGGCAGCTGATCGCCCCTGAGCCGGTGGAAAATGTTTGCCCCACACGGATTGCTACGTCAACATGTCAAACGCATAGTCGCCGCCTTTCTCAACGCGAGGAGACACTCGATGACATCGACCCGCCTGTTCTGCTCGGCTCTGCTGTGCGCCGTTTTCGCAGTCTGCGCAGCCGTCCCGGCGTTCGCCGACGAGTACGAGGATTACGCCAAGTGGTGGCGGGAGCGCAGCAAGACGAAAAAGGACTGGGTGATCCGCGGCGACGACGGCAAACGCAAGTACAAGATGTTCTATCGGCCGTTGAATCCCCCCGCCGTCTCAGCAGAGCGAGCGGAGGAGGCCGGCATGGTGCAAGACCCGACCTTCGTGTTGGGCGTGACGGTCGGCGGTCAATCGCGGGCCTATCCACTGCACTCGATTGGCGAGTTGATCAACGACACGCTCGGTGGCGCGGCGATTGCCGCCACCTGGTGACCGATTTGTCAAACGGCGATCGTGTATCGCCGCGAGTTGGATGGCAAGGAGTTGGTGTTTCTGCACGCGGGCTATGTGTATCGCGGGTCGTTTGTCATGTTTGACACGGAGACTGAGTCGGAGTGGCTGCACGTCACGGGCAAGGCCGTGATGGGCGAACTGAAAGGAAAGACGCTGCCGTTCTTGCCAACTCGACTAGCCAGTTGGAAAGAGTGGAAGACGGCTCATCCACAGACGACCGTTTACTCGAATCGTCGCGCGTGGTCGCAAAAGCATCGCGATCGGGTGAGTTTTCGCGACACCGCGGCGCGACGCGGCCTGGGGCTTAACGTCGTCGTCGGTCACCGCTCGAAGATGTATCCTTACACGGCGCTGGAACCGTCGCGCGTCATCAATGACGTGGTCGACGAGCGTTCCATCGCCGCCTTCTTTTCACCGCAAGCCGAATGCGGCGTCGCCTGGAGCCGCCGCGTCGACGACCGCGACCTCACTTTCGAAGCCCACCGCCCTCCAGACCAGCCGGCGGGTCTGGCGCTCCGCGATCGCGAGACGAAGTCGGTGTGGCATGCGCTGCGGGGAACGGCTCTCTCCGGCCCGCTCAAAGGAAAGCAACTCAAACCCTTAGTCGCCGTGCCCATCCGGATCAGCCGGTACCGCGCGTTCTACCCGAACGGAGCCGTCTATGGCCCAGATCCGACGCGACCGCGGCTGCGCGATCGCGAATCCACCGTGCGCTTCTGGGAATGGGAAAAAGGGATCGCCATCGAGTCGCGACTGCGGCGCGATCGCACGATGTATCTGTGGTTTTACGAGTGGAATATGTTCGAGGCGCGGCGACAGGGAATCCACACCGGCGGCAGTTACCTGTTCGAACGACGGATTGGCGACCACGGCAACTCGGCGACCATTCGCGCCCCGGGCATGACGCTGACGATGAAGGGAGTCGGCGGCGGCGCCGAGCTGTCGCTGAAGATCACCAACCAGACCGGACACGCGTGGCCGGATATCGCCGGCATTATCCCCTGCTTCAATCCGGGGACGCCGACAAGCCAGACAGCTCGTTTTCCAGTCGCCAAGTTGACCGAGCAATTTAACAACCGCAAGACGTGGTTTCTCGGGCGAGACGGATTGGCTTCGTTGGAGAAACGCGAGATCCATTTCAACTCCGACCTCCGCAAACAAATTGACGCGGCGGCCACCGACGGCCTGCACCCATTCTCATTCAAGTGGCCCACGTCACCGGCGAACTCGCACGGCGGCTTGTTGATCCGCGACTCGACGGACAGCAAGTGGGTGACGGGGATCGCCTGGGATCGATTCCTGTCAGCGCAAGGGCACAACCCTTGGCAATGTATGCACCTGGGCATCAACGTCGGACCACTCGAGCCAGGTAAGTCGCGCACTGTGCGCGGCAAGATCTATCTGTTCGAAGGCGACAAGGAAGAGTGCCTGCGAAGATACCGGGCCGACTTTGAGTGAGTCCGACTGCGCGCGTCTTCGTGTCCTCGCGCCTCCGTGTGAGATTTCTTCTTCTTCTTCTTCTCACACGAAGCCACGAAGCCACAAAGTGCGTGGCCGCAGCATCGCCGCAGCGTCGCCGCATTAGCGCCGGGGCGATTGTATGGTGAGCTTTTCGTAGAGCGGACGGCCGACGCGTTTGCGGCCGACGACGATGCGGTCCGCGAACACGTGAACGAGGTGAATCGAGAGCATGTTATCGGTGAGAATGTGCGCGGTTCGTTCATGCAGGCGAAAACCATTGCGGTGCCGGTGCCCAAACAGGTAACCCGTCACTCGGAACTCGCTCAGCAGGCCGAGCACTTCGGCGCCGCCCAGTTGCGGCTGCAGGTTGTTTCCAAAGGCCGACAGCGACGGGTAGTGGGCGACCACGAAGACGTGCTGTTTGTCGCGCGTGCGCTGCAATTGAGCTCGCAAGAACTCGATCTGGTCGGCGTCGGCTCGCGTCGTCAGGAAGGGGACCGTGATGAATGCGCAGTCTTTATGTTCGATCAGCTGGCGAGGCTTGCTGCCGGTGTACTTCTCGTACAGCGCCGCCGGGCCGGTGAAGCCCTCCTTCTTCGCCTTGGCCAGCGCGCCGCTGACGATGGCCGCGTACTCGGGTTTCTGTTGCGGCGCCGACGAGTAGGATTTTTCCACAAAGTCGTAGTTGAACAAGACATCGTGATTGCCGGGCACGACGTGTCGCGGCGGTTTGAGCTCCGCGAACTGGCGATTGAACATCTCCCACTCTTCCGGCAAGTTGTTGTTCACCAGATCGCCCGCGACAAAGACCATCTGCGGGTTGAGGCGGTTGAGCTCGGCGATCGCCGCCTTGGCTTTGGTGATCAAATAGTCTCGATTCGTTTCGCGGTCGTACTGCGGATCGGACACGAGCGCGAACGAGAACTGAGGTTGCTCCGCCAGGTCGGCCGTGTAGGACGGACAACCGTGCGGATCGTCGGCCGCGGACGCCATCCGCGGCGCTTTCACTGGGTTGGGAATCGTCAGCGAGAAAGTCGGTTGAGTCGGATCGGCCACCTCGGCCATCTCGATCCGATCGGCGAAAACGCGCAACACGGTGATCGCACCGCCCGTCGACCAGCCGTTGCCGCCCACGGTCCAGATCGGCAGCGTGTTTTCGTAGTTGACGGAATGGCCGTAGCGAGTCGGTTCGATCCGCGCGGCCACGCGGCTCCCCTCCACCAATCGCCAGAACGGCTCCGATTTTTCCGTCAGCGGTGAGCGTCCCATGGTGCGGTCGCGAGCGGCGAACATCAAAACGGCCGCCGAGTTGTCCGCCGCAGTCAACTGACTCTCCAATCGTTCGGCCGCCGCCGTCAGGTCGACGTGCAAGTCGCTCGCGAACGCCAACGTGACTCCCTTGACCGATTTGGTCTGGTTGGTCGCGTCCCGCTCGCCCACCGCGCGACGATAGCCGTCCAGCGAACCAGCTAGCGCGTCGCGATGTCCGGCCATCGTGAACGTGGGGGCTTCGAAGCGGTTCAAGTAGCCCGCGCAACGCTCCATGTCCGCCCGCGACCCCGACCAGGTAAGCGAACCCAAAACGACTAGGGCGTCGGGCTGCAGTTTGTTCACCAGCTCGATGCTCTTCTCCATGCTTCGCGGACCGACTGTCCCGACCGAACTGCGGACTCGCCCGTTCTCATCCTTGATCTGATCGCCCGACAAGGTCGTGATGTACGGGTTCGCGATGACCGCGATCGTGGCGAGCGGTTCCGCGGCGGAGCTACACCGCGCCAAGCCCGCCAACACCCAGCCCACCATCAGCAAACAAGCCAGCCAGCGAACGCAGATTCTCCGCAGACGGTTGAAGCGGCGTGAATTCATCGCAAGGTTCTCGCACGGAGGAGACGGAGTGATGGCCCAAGGCGATTCTAGTTGACAGTGAGCCACCCGAATTCAGATAATGTCTGACATTAAATCAATTGGGGCAAGGGCCTCCGGACGACTCGTTTGAGAATGTTGAAACGATGACGACAGACCTGCTGGGGATCGAGCCGATTCGCCGAGTGACGCTGGTCGACACGGTGGTGGAGCGTATACGGGGAGTGATCGAGACCGGTGAGCTGAAGTCGGGCGACCGCTTGCCGGGCGAGCTGCAGTTGACGGACGGGATGAACGTGAGCCGGTCGGTTGTGCGGGAGGCGATCAGCCGACTGCAATCGATTGGGTTGGTGACGGTGTTGCGGGGCCGGCGTGGCGGCACGTTCGTCGGCGACCCGAACACGGTGCTCAACTACGCCCGCGTGGTGCGCTCGGCCGTGTCGATTTGCGACCGAGACGCGCGGCAACTGGCCGAATTTCGAGCGGCGCTTGAGATCTTTTCCGCGCGTCGCGCGGCCGAGTTGGCGACCGACGCCGACGTTGAAAAGTTGACGAGTTTATGTGAGTTGATCGGCGCGACACCGTCGGGCGACGGGGCGGACGCCGACTTCCAATTCCATCGCCAGCTCGCTCAGATCGCCAAGAACGAGGTGATCATCCACACGCTTGAGATGTCTCGCGAGTTCATACAAACGACGATCCGCACCGGTCCACAAGATCCGCTCCGCAGCCGCGCTCAGCACGAGCAGGTCGTGGACGCGATTCGCCGCCGCGATCCCGACGCCGCCGAGCGGGCGATGCGAGTTCATATGGACTCCGTGATCGGTGAGCTGACGGGCGACGGTTGCCCGGAGCGCGCCACCGCCACACCTTAGAACCTTTCCTTCCCTTGCCGCGACCAGCCGACGGTCGCTCCCACCCCACCGCCACATGTTCCATTTACTCTCGCTTCGATTGTCTTCTGCGACTGCGAGCGTGACGTTCGCCGCGGCGCTTCTCCTATCGATTGCGTCAGCCGCCGCGGACGAACTTGCTTTGCACGAGGTGATCGACGAACAGATCGACGCCCGGTTGAGGGAGCTCAACATTCAGGCTGCGGAGGTGTCCGCGGACGAGGAGTTTTTTCGCCGCGCGCATCTCGATCTCACCGGAGTGATTCCGCTGGCGGACGATGTCGGGAAGTTTCTGGCGGACACTGACGGCGGCAAGCGGACGGCGCTGATTGATCGACTGTTGTCGAGTCCTGCGCACGCGGCCCACATGGCGACGGTATTCGACGTGATGTTGATGGAGCGGCGGCCGGACAAGTACGTCACGACCGAACAGTGGCGCCAGTACCTGACTCAATCGTTTGCGGACAACAAGCCGCTCAACGAATTGGCCGGTGAGATTTTGGGCAGTGACGGGGTGGACGAGAAACTGCGGCCGGCCGCCAAGT
>JASMLW010000214.1 GCA_030748485.1 Pirellulaceae bacterium | reverse complement strand
GACTAGAGCGCATTTCAAAACCGATGTCTTGCCGTACGATGGCCTTCCAAGGCCGTCGTTTCCCGAGGATTTCCAAAATCGACGGCCTTGGAAGGCCATCGTACAAGGTTTTGAAACCGCCTCTAAGGACTAATGACGTGCAGGCGCGCTGTGTAGGGCGGGTCTCCAGGCCCGCCAGAGACTATCTGCTCGCCTTTGCGCGACCGATCAACTCGGCGGACCGCTCGTGGCAGTAGAGTTCGAGATGGGTGTACCCGGTCGATGAGAGCCGCCGCGAGTCGGCCCGGTCGGCCGGATCGAGACCGTGGGCGGTTTCCCAAACATCGGGGAGTCCATCGCCATCTGAATCTCGCGGCGGGGTCGCCGCTTTCAGACGGCGCCGTTCTCGCTCGGTTTCCGGGCGATAGCCTTGTCGCCCCGTCCCTGTGCGAGTTTCGCGGACCATGCGGGCGCTGGTCGCGTCGTGAGGCAGCGCCCCGGCAGTGCGCAAGACACTTTGATAGGCGACCTCGGCCGACTCGACTTCGACCAGGTTCACTTTACCCAACGAACCGAGGTCGCTGACCGGCGGCCCGTCTGAGCCATCGCGTTCCTTGGAGAGACATCCCTTAATCGCCGTGACGTTGTCGCGGACGGGAATCGGCCGCTTGCGGCGATCGGGCCCCAACTTGAAGTAGCAGTAACCGATCCTCAGCCCCTCGCCGGCCGCTCCCCACGTCTGTTGAGAATTCGAGTAATTGTAGACCACATTGTTGATCGCCTCGACCGACGACTCCTTGCCGACGAGAGGATTGCGCTTGCTGTGATGTGCGAAAAGGCAGTGATGAATCGAGACCTTTCGCGCTCGCGAGTAAAGTCCTCCATAGTTATGCCACTGCCCATCGTTGTTGAAGTAATCGCTGTGCGCCTTCTCCTTGCGCGACTCGTCAAAGCCGGTCCACTGGATCGTAACGCGGTCGACATCGCTGGCCGAAATCGTCTCGTCGCACGCTCCCGCAAAACTGCAATGATCCACGATCACGTCTTTCGCATGCCAGATCAGTAGTCCGTCCGGATCATTGCGGAGATGAATCCTCGTTCCGCGGAAGCGCAGAAACCTCATCACCACCTGCTCGGCTCCATCGCGAATGACGAAGTTCCGATAGTTGTGAATCGCGACTCCGCCGGGAGAAGTCTCGCCGGCGATCGTGACGTGATCGTTGTCAGCGTTGATCAGAAAGCTAATCTCGTCGCGACAGTCAATGACGCCGCTCACCGTAAACACGATCGTCCGCGGCCCTTTCACTTCGTTGACCGCCCAAGCGAAACTGCCGGGTCCGCGCCGGTTCAGCGTGGTAACTCGTACCACCCGCCCCGCTCTGCCGCCCCGCGTATGTTGACCAAAGCCGTCCGCTCCTGGAAACGCGAGTAGATCGTCGTCGGCGGATACTTGCAGAGTTGAGCAAGCGACAAGGCAAGCGGTGGAAACAACCATCGCGACAAGCCGGAACGATTTACTCATCTGACTCTCCGAACAAAGAGGATTCGTTCCCTCGCCTCATCAGCCCCGCCAAGCAGGACTCACCAGGGCGTTCGTTCTCGTCACTCCGCCGATTCGGCGACCGGCACTGGCGCGAAGGACTTGAGCAACTTGCCGTCGGGCAATTGATAGATCCGCACCTCACCGCTCTTGCTGCCGATACAGAGCCGGCTGCCGTCTCGGTTGAGGGCGGCCGAGTAGAGGGGAGCCGGAAGTCCGGCGACTTGCCCGATTCGTTTGCGATCCGCCACGTTGTACAGTCTCGCCTCGCCATAGGCGCCGACGATGGCGATCGTCTTTCGATTCCCGCTCATCGCCATATCGAGCACAGGGCCCGGCTGGCCCTCAAAGTTCTTTGCGTACTGGCTGCGTTTGCTGACGGGCCGCGAGCCGTTTCCGCTGCCCGACACGGCCACACCGCTCAACGCAATGCTCAACTCGAAACTGATCGGCAGGCGAGCGCGTCCGGCCGATACGGCAAACTTGTCATCCACGGCCACACTGCCAACCAGATCCGTTGACGAATCGACCGACCGCAGCAACTCACCCGTCTCGGCCGAGCACACCTTGGTGGCCTTGTCGCGCCCGGCGGTGACAATCATTTTGCCATCGGGTGAAAAGACAGCGTCCAGCACCCAGTCGCTGTGAAGTTCGAAGCGTCGAACTTCGGCCTTTCCGTCGACCGGGACGATGTGAACGGCTCCATCGGCTCCTCCCAGCGCGATCGCCTTGCCGTCTGGAGCGAAGCTGCCGCGAAACAGCGTATCGGCGCCGACTTGCCGCGCCGCCACAATCTCACCCGTCGCGACATTAAAAAACGATACGTGGCCGAAACTGGCCGGCATCCCACCGGCGGCGGCGAGCGTCTTGCCATCGGGACTAAACTCGACATGCGTCAGCAAATCACTAGCGGTCGCCAGACGACGGGGCGGCGCATCACTTTCGACGGCCAGCAGGACGACTTCACTGCGACAGGCCGCGGCGACCGTCTTTCCGTCGGGACTGAGCGAGACGCTCGTGACGGCTGGTGCGTACTGGTAGACGTCGGGAATCACCGGCTTGCGTTCTGTGGTCTTGGCGGGCGAATCATCGCGAGCGCCGGCTAGAACCCAACCCCTCAAAATGTCGACCTTTGCGGCTGACATCGGCGGTTGTTTTTGCGGCATCTCCGGCTCGTCGCCCGTGATCATCTCGACCAACAGGCTCTCATCCGGCTTACCCGCTTCGAACAACGGACCGCTGTCGCCGCCTTCGAGCATCAAGGCGACCGAACTCATGTTCAGCCCGCCCTTGGCGTCGAGATTGGAATGACATCCCCAGCAATGTCGCTTGACGATGGGCCAAACGTCGCCGCGGAAACTGATCTTCTCCGCCGCCGCCATATCGAGCGGCGCGAGATCGGCGGCGTCGACAACTCCGGCGTTGATGAAGAAGCCGAGCAGGAAAACGACCGAGGTGATGCGCTGTGTCATTGTTAGTCTCTGTGCCGCGGCGTTCAATGAACGAGCATGAAATCCTTACTGTTCAACAGCGCCCACATCAGGTCTTCGGCCGCTTCCTTTCGCTTCTCCGCGCCGTACGATTCCAAGAACGACAGTCCCAGCTTCACTTCGGCGTCGCGCGGCGGTCGGGCAAGAGTCCAGAAATACAACTCGCCCACGAGTTGCTCGTCTTTCAGATCTTTTCTCTGCAGCAATTGAGCGACGCGGCCATTACCGGCCGTGACGCGGCTGAGAATCGACTTGCCATTGATGAAGTGAAGCGCCTGCAGCATGTTGGAGCCGTCGTCGCGCTCGCACTCACAAGCCTCCATCCGCTTGGGCTTGCCAAACAGACTTAGAAACTCGCTCTGAATGTTGGCGTCGGGAAGTTGCTTGGCGGTGAACCCGGCAGGAGCCCCACCGAAGTTCTCCGGCACGGCGGTTGCTTGCACGAGCGAGTCCAAGAGCGATT
>JASMLW010000213.1 GCA_030748485.1 Pirellulaceae bacterium | reverse complement strand
GGCTTGCATCGTCGTGTTGGCGGCCGAGATGCAATAGCGGGTCAGATAAGCGCTCGACGAAGCAAAAGCCACGAGGCCGAGCACGATCCAACGCACGCTGGTGGCTCGACTTGGCTTGCCGGTTTCTAACTGGTGCGTGCTGGCCACAGGATGCTACCGTAAAAATCGTCTTAATACATTCGCCGTGATCGCCGAGACGCCGTCGTCAATCGGGATCGACAGCGTCCAGCACAGAGAACCGGCTGCGAACACCGCGCCGCCGCTGGGCGTTTCATATGCGGTCATGTCCGCTCCGCTATCGCCGGGATTCTCGCCTTTCGCCAGATGGCGGATGTTGGCGGGCGAATGTGGATCGATCTTGTCGAGTTCATGCGCCGAGGCTCCGCCCGGACAACGCTCGTGCAGACTCTCATGTCCGAAACGATCGCCGTCTTTCAATCCCGTCCCTTCGAACGCCCAATGAGACGCGTCGAGCACTCGATAAGGTGCGCCGCTTTGAAAGCCGGAGTGTGTGTAGGCTACGCCCAGCAGTTGCGCTTCCGACTCGCCGCGCAGGGTGTGTTCTCCCTCGCGCCGACAGAGAATTGTCTGTTCGTCGGCGAACTCGACTTCCGCGTACAACCCGCAACCGGCCAGGTACATCAACCGTCCACCACGCTCGTTGACCCAGCGTTTCACTCGATCGTACATCTCGCGCGACCAGTACTCGGGATGCGTATTCAAGATGAGCACTTTGTAGTCATCGAGCGAGAGGCCGCCGAAGTGCAGCTCGGTCTCGCTGTACAAATCGTATTGAAATCCCTCGCGCTCGAGCCAACCTAGCAGTCGCCATTCTCCCTGCGCGAAGGCGGAGCCCATGCGTCCCGCGATCGGGTCGGTGATACGCGACTCTTCCGGCACGCAGCTCGGCAGTTCCGGACGCTCGAACGAAAGCGGGGCAGCGCGCTCCTCAAACGGCCACGTGTCGGGCTTTGTGTAGCGGAGCAAGTCTTGGCGAGCGTTGACGGTCGGCTGCGGGCGGAGGCCGTCTTGGCTGAAGTAGTTGCTGCGGCCGCCGAAGTTGTTGTAGGCGTTCCAAGTGATGTTCGATGTCAGCACGGCGATCGATGCTTCCGCCGCCGCGGGCGAAACGATCCACGGGAAAGAAAAGAAGTTGCCGGCTCGCGTCTTTGCGTGCAGAAAATACAAGCCACTGCGCTCGGGCGCGGTGATGGCGTGCTTCTGAAACTCGAGCGTGTACCCAGTCTGATTCCAGCGCACTCCCGTCTGCGTGTAGTCAAGGTCCGGGGTAATCTGCGACATCGCCCGGGGCCCGTGTTCATCGCACCAGCCGTAACTGCGAACGTGTTCTTTCTCCCAACCGTATCGAAACAGGTCGAGCCGGAACGCCGCCGGCGAATTGACTCGGTATTCGGCGCGCTGACCAATGCGCACCCACTTGGGCCACATGAACCCGACCAGCCGATCCGAGAGCAGGCGAAAGCGATGAGGCGCGTCTTCGTCGACGGTGACTGCGACGCGCTTGCTGCTAAATCCGTCACGGACCAACGTGATGGTGTAATCGCCCGCGGCGACGTCAGCGTGAATGGCTCCATTGGCAAGCGAACGAGTCGCGCAGTGTTCTGTTCCCTGCTCCAGCAGCACGGCGACGTCATGCAAGGCGACATCGTCTTCGTCGCTAATATAGCCGATCAGCATGCTATTTCTCGAAGTTGAGGCGTGGCTCATTATCTAGGACGCAGGGGCTTGCATCCAGTTGCTCGCTCATATGCGACGATGCTTGCGCGGCTGCTGCTGCTGTGATCGGGATGTTGCGCTGTTACCATGGCGTCACACACGTTTCCGGCTCGCGGTTTGATACCGCAACGAAGAGGTTGCCGCCATGATTGCCTGGCGAGGTTTCGCCCGATGTTTGATTGTCGTGTGGCTTTTGACGCCCGCAGCGGCGGCCGCCGAGCCGGTCGAACGGATCCTCGAGCCGAACACTGAGGTCGTCGCGACCCTGCAAGCCTTGGGCGACAACAGCAGTTGCGTTCTGGAAGGCACGCGCATCATCGAAAACCTCGGCGATTTCGCGGCGGGTTGGCACCGGATGAAGGAGACCGGGCCGACGGGTCGAGACTTCACGATCAAGATGGCTTGGATGTCCGATCGGAAGCGGGCCTTCTATTGCGGAGCCAATCACAATTCGCCCCATCGCTTGAACGACGCCTGGGAATACGATCTGGCCAGCAACACCTGGGTGCTGTTGTACAAGCCGGACTACAACGATCGCGGTCCGATCACGGACTACGACAAACAGACGCTCTTTCTCCAGGACGGTTGGCTGCGAACCAAGAGAGGCGGACCGGCTCACCCCGGCCACACATGGTGGGGGCTGACGTATGACCCGGTTTCCGAGTCGGCCCTCTGGTACTCGGCCTGGCCCGGTTATCGGCTGCAGGCCAAATTGGACGCGATCGGTGCAAGCAAAGACGATCTTTATCCAGGGCCGCCGATTTGGGCGTTTCATTCGGCGACCAAAACCTGGAAGCCGCTGCCGACCGCCAAGCCGTGGCCGCGCAGCGCGTTTGGCTCATCCTTGGAATTCATCCCGGAGCTCGGCGGTTGCCTGTGGCAATACCGCAACAGCACCTGGTTGCTGGACTCAAAGAACAAGACCTGGAAGCTGCTGACCGATGAAGGGGCCGCCTTGCCGATCGAGAGTCTCGTCTGCTACGACCGCGAACGACAGTTGCTTATCGGCCATCGCGGGACGTACAAGGACGCGCCGCCGCGGACGTATCACATGTCTCTAAAAGGCAAGCCTCAGGGATGGGAAAACGTTCTCGAATCGACCGAGCTGCCGAACGGGCACGACGCCCGATCGTTGATGTACTTCGACCCGGTCGGGAAAGTCGCGCTGCTCTACGAACGCAAGGAAAAGCAGCTTTGGTCGTACGATCCCGACAAGAGGGCGTGGTCGAAGCTGACGCCGCAAGGTCCGGCTCCGCCCTTCGGCCCGAAGGAACGCGTCATCGCTTACATGGACCCGTCCCGCAACGTGTTCGTCGCGATCGGCTACGGGAGAGTCTGGTGTTACCGGCACAGTCGCGCAGACTAGAGCGCATTTCAAAACCGATGTCTTGCCGTACGATGGCATTCCAAGGCGCCTTCCAAGGCCGTCGTTTCCCGAGGATTTCCAAATTCGACGGCCTTGGAAGGCGCGAATCCGAGATTGATCGACGTGCAAGTGACCGTGAAGGCTCGGAATTGCCATTGAATCTCGTGTCGGCCAGGATGCTCTTCGTCTGGTGTGCAGAAGGTAAGGCACGAGTCATGCGTGGTATCAGACATTCGTCGATCTCTCAGGTACTGGGCGCGCGAAGAGTTAAGGAATCTAAAAAGCACGCGTCTCCGAGCGCTCGCGCTCAGTCGTTTGTGTTCCTGCGTTTCTCGGCTGTCCGGCCCAACTTCGGGCGGCTCGCCAAAGGCAAAACAACACGGCGGCGCTGACCGCGAGAAACGCCAGCAACGCCAACAGGGGTCGAAAGAAGAGCAACTTGGTCGCGAGAAGTAACGAGAACACGGCCATCGTGATCAGCAAAGAACGGACGCTGAATTGAATGCGGGGAATTCGCGTGGTCCGCAAGGTCATCCAGAGTCCCGTCAGCAGCAGGATCAGCGCGCCCGAGTCGATGATCAGGCCAACCGCACTGAAGGCGAGCGGCGGCGAATCATCAAATGGAAAGCAACTGAATTGAAGCTCCTTGGCGTGAGTGTCAATGAGTCCCGGTGTCGAGTTGATCGTTACCGTGTCGAGCGAGTTGCGAACGTAGCATGCGACGGGCCATCCATGCATCCAGGTGATGTTGTCATCGATTTCCCTGAGCGGATTTCCCAAGATATCGCCGGGAAACAACAGGTTGGCTTTCGTATGGTGTCCATCCAGCGCCAGGTAGAGAAACGCACTCAGCACCAGCAGGCAAATGCAGCATCGCTTGCCAAGGCTGGGCGGGGGAGAATCCATTTCGTTCGACATACAAGCCTCACCCACCTCGGGATGACGACAAATCTCACTGTTCGTCCGTGAGTACTACTCGCGGTTCGAGAGATCGCGCTTCATCGGCAGTTGTTGGACCGCCCGTCGATCCAGCACAAGAGTAGAAACTCTACTACGGTTATTCTGTGATTCGCCTATTCTGGTGATTCGCCTGAGCAAGTTCAACTCAATCATCAATCATCTGACACATCTAATCTGACACTTGGTATCATGACGAGGCGTTCGAACGAAGGTAATTGAACGAAGGTAATACTGTCGCTGGACAGCGGAGCTAACGCCATGTCGCACCATCAGATCTTATTCATTGCTATTCCTGTCTTGCTGACCTGTATCAATCCGGCCCATGGACAGTCGCCCTATCGAGTTCATGTTGAAACAACGAAGATCACCGAGCCGTTGGACAAGGAAGGATTTGTCGACTACGTCGCGTATGTGAATGAACGCGCCAAGCGCGGTGTGGTGAGCGAAAAGAACGCCATGGCGGCCGCAAGCCGCCTTTTCCACCGTGACGATTACCCCGAGTTTTATCGTGAATTGGGGTCGACGATGCCCAGTCGCGAGGACTCCCTGCTTGGGATTAGCGATTTCATCGGCGAGCTTGAGCGTAAACGCCTGGCCAAGGGAGAAGAGAAGCCGGCAATTCTCGCGCACTCGAGTCGACTGCGAAAACAATTTGAAACCGCGCGGTTGAGACCCTGGAGCGCTGCGGAGTTCCCGATGGTCCTCAAGTTGATCGCGAGAAATGAAGAACAACTTAACGAGTTGGCGGCGGCGGCGGCTCTGCCGTCGTACTACGCCCCCAGCCTTCCTCATCCCAGTGGCAGAGTTGCGTTGGCTATTCTGCCTTTACGGCTTGAGTTGGTGATGTCGTGTCGGCAGCTGTCCGCCCGGGCCATGCTTCGTCTAAAGCAAGAGGAGTTCCAGGGTGCGTTTGAGGATCTGCTGGCCTGCAATCGCTGGAGCAAGCATCTGACGAACGAGTCGATGGTCATCGGTCATATCGCCGCGTGGGCGATTTCCAATACCTCGCACGTGGGAATGGACCATCTATTTCGTTCACCGGCGCTCGAGTTGAAACAAGCAGAAGCCTTCTTCGCCGCACACCAACAACTCGGCGACTACCCTTCGTGCTCGAAATGCCGACGAGAAGGCGACCTCTTCATGCAATTGGATGACGCTGCGCGGGTTGCTCGCCGCAAACTACTCTGTTCTTCCGCAGGAAATGGGCCGCTTGCAAAAGCTGACGAATCGATTGCTGGAAGAATTGCTGGAAGAACTGAATCCCTGGCTCGAAATTGGTTGATACCGGTTCTGGCGGACTGGGACGCGGTCATGACGCGAGTTAACTCCCAATTTGAGCACCAGGCCCGAATAGCTGAAGCAAGGACGTACGCAGAAACTGTCGCCCTCGAGTCCGCATATGGCGTCGCACACCAAAGCGACGTCTTTTGCTACGAGTTGCGTGACGCGATCGACGCCCTGCTCGCACGCCGTTCGCCGCGCCGTATCGCGACGGACTGGGCGGCGACGATCTTGACTGACGACAACTTCTTCGACATGCATCGCAATCAGCGCATTTGCCAGAGCCAGTGGCGGGTCGAGCGGGTTTTCATGGCGGTCACCATCCACAAGTTGAAGCACGGCGAGTTGCCCAAGTCGCTTGGCGATGTCAATGATCTGCTCAAGAAGCCCATTCGAGACTTCAACAGCGGGCTGCCCTACGCCTACCGCGCTCAAAAGAATTCTTTTCGACTGTATTCGGTTGGCTTTGACCGGCGCGACAATTCAGCTCGGCCGGATTCGGACGACTTCGTGGTCCTCGAGCACGACTTTACGGGCAACTGAACGTGCTGAGTGCAACAACCGGCTCTATCTGACTCTGCTCGGCGGCGGCGCGTTCGGCAACGAGATGTCTTGGATTGTCGCCGCCATCCGGCGAGCCGTTCTCCGGAACGAAGACTGCGGCCTGGATATCGCCATTGTCAGCTACGGCGGATCCCGCCCCGAAGTCGATCAATTGGTGCAGGCGCTCAATGCGCAGTTGCGGGGGGGATGAACTCAGCGAACGACGCCGCGCCATCCGGCGAGCAGAGCCACAATGTCACCAACGTGGAAGAGTGAAGATCGTCGATGACGTGTCTGTGTCGACGATTTGCACCGCTCTCTCCGTGTACACCAACCGCTTCGATGGCTTCTCGTCGCATACCACGCCGCCGCGCCACTTCTCTCGCCGCCACCCTCCGTCATGAGGATCAAATCTCGTGCAAAGGCTGTTGCGGTCCCTTCCGTCCATGTAATAAATCAACAGCGAGCCATCGGCCGTCCATTGCAGGGAATGAACGTCGGAATCTCGGAGACTGTCAGTCAATGTTTCACTGGTCTGCCGTTCGAGATCCATGACGCGAAGTCGATGTCGTTCTGAAGGGCGACCTTGGTATGGCTCTCCAAACCTCTCCACAAAGGCGATACGGTTCTTGTCACAGTCGAATGCGACAAACGACACCTTGGCGGGATGAGTGCTGAATGGCACAACGTGCGGCCAAGGGTCGAGTTGGTAAACCTCGCTAACGCCGGTGGCGCGGCCGTAGCCAGGGATATGAGTTTCCACCGACAGCCAGTCGCCATTTCGAGAGAGGCTGCCGTCTCTGAAGGTGTAGATGCCATGGCGGATGACGACCGGGTTCTCAATCTGTTCAAGTTGGATGCGAAACCTCGGGGGCCAGGAATGCGGAGCCATCAGGAGCTCGAGGTTGGCTGCGCCGATTCCGGCGAAGCCAATGACGCTTATTACCGCGGCCGAGCGCCACGGGCGGCGACGTAATGTTGATGCAAGGCTCCGCTCGCCACTGGCGGTCGCCCAAACGATCTGTTGGTAGCAGCCAGTGGCTATAGTAGCGAGCAGCGCACCGACAACGACCGTCAATACTGCGGCCGCGACATAGGTGCGCCGAACCTCGTCAATCTCCGGTCCTGTCATCATCTCGGCTTTGAGCTTCGCTAGGTGGAGCAGCCAATCCTGTCCTTGGATTCCAACGGCTACTAGTCCTCCTAGCGTCCCGACCACCACGCCCGACAACCACGCTCGCCGCCGCGCAGCTCGCGCGACGAGGATTCCCAAG
>JASMLW010000212.1 GCA_030748485.1 Pirellulaceae bacterium | reverse complement strand
CAGGTCGGCCGAGACGGAAGTGAGCCAATCGGCCCGTTCCAATGTCCACGTCAGTCGCGCGAAGTCGCCTGGCGGAAACATCAGCCGATCGATGTCGTTGCCGCGAGCGCTGACGACGACAGGGCGGCCGATCTGCTGACCGAGCATGACGCAAAGAAAACCCGCGGGGAAAACATAATGCCCCCAGCAAGCAGAGAAACCGTGTTGTTCGTGCAGCCAGTTCACGACATTTGTCGAATGTTGCAACGATAAGTCGAGGTTGGAGAACATCCCGAGCCGATGCAACCGCGAACCATCGTCGGTCGAGCCGTCCAGCGGCTGAGTGTCCAATCGCCCGGCGTCCAGCGTGCGAGTCCAGGCCAAGACGTGAACCTCCACACCCAGTTCGCGAATGCGATGAGCAATTCGCGTGGCGCTGCGAGCCACACCGCCCAGGTCGGGCGAGAACCGCTCGGTAATCATCAACAACTTACGCACCCGCGTCACTGTTCCTTTCGACCGGCGTACTCGCCGCCCACCAGCGTCTCCACCAAGTCGCGCCGCCATCCGCCGCATCCAGTTTCATTCTTTTGATCGCTCGATCGCGATAACGGCCGCCCCGCGGTTCCTGCTCGAACCCCCGCCAGGAGTCTTCGAGCCGGCGCGGCTTGCAGAAGTACTCATCTGGGTGGCTCTCCCAAAACAACTCAGGAGCATAGCGACCCGAAACGGCGTCGAAAACCCAAGCCGACTCGCACAGCCGTCCGTCGCCTTGGCGCATCCACTGCTCGACTCGCGCGAACTCACCCCCGAAGTTGCGGAAGAACAAGTGTTTCCGTTGCCGAGTTGTCGCGGCGACGTCTCGCTTGGATGATCCGCAAAAGGCGTCGCGGTAGCGAGCCGGCTTGGGCCAGCGATTGATGCTGGGATGCTGGATCACCGTGTGCGCGTTGCGCCACTCGCCCCTGACGACCGGCACCGGCGCGGCGCGATCGTAAAACACCATGGGAATCGTGTCGATGGCGACGCGGTCGCGGCGGCGGAGGAAGTCGAGCACAAAGTCATCCGGACTGGCGGGATACTTGAGCGCGTAGCGCGACCAGATCTCTAACAAGTCGGCGTGCCGTTCGGACAACATGAGAACACCGGATGAGAGTCCGGGCGAGCCGGCTATCTCGTAGTCGGTGATCAGCGGTGGGAGCCAGTCGGACGGAATCGGCCGCACAATCCGGCACTCGATGTCCAACCACAAGACGGTTCCGAATCGTCGGACCATGGTCTTGAGGAATTCGATCTTGTAGTCGAACGCTTCGATCAGGTTGTCGAAGTTGTGGCCCAAGAGGTCGATGTGGCAGTCGTATCCGTGACGCCGGCAATCGTCGCGCAAAGGTTCCACAAAGATTGCGAAGTCTTGTGAGCAATAGCTGACGACCGTGAAACTCATCCACAACTTCCCAGCAACAGCATTTCCGTGAACCGCCGGTTGGCGATCGCCTCACGCAGCATCAAGGTAGCAGAATTCCCGCAACAAGGCGCGGGCGTCGGGGCGCTCGGCGAAATCGTCGGCTCGCGAGCGGTGCTCAACATCCCGCCAACGCCCGACCGACCGCGTATGGAGCGGACGAGACCGCTCGGACCAGGCGTTGCTGCTCCGCACAGTCGCTCCTTTTGGGTAGCGATCGAAATAGCGACCGGGGGTCAGTTCCAGAAAACGACAGATTCTAGCCAACTCGAATGTCGCATCGCGTACCAATCGTTCGTATCCCACACGCAACACCTGTGGGTGCTGCTCGGAGTTTAATCCGGCTCGCACGTCGTCGATCCACCGCTGCGGTTCGACCCAATAATCGCATGGTTGATCGGGGTGCGACGACGTGATCACATCGCGGCCGTCGCGGACCATGTGAATCAACCGCACGCTCTCGCCTCGCGCCGCCACTAGCCGGTCGAAATAGTGCACATTGCGAGGTGTCTTCTCGCACCAATAGGTCTGGCCACTTTTCGAGTAGCGAGCGATCTCGAGTTCGAATCGCTCCCATTCAAAAGCGGCTCGGCTATCCGGACGAGGGTGGTAGGCGGTCGGGCACAGCAATTGTGTTTCTCGCGGGATCGCGCAGATCTCGGGATGGCACGAGAGCGCGGACAACAACAGCGTGGTCCCCGACCTCGCGCACCCGCCGATCACAACGCCCTTCGCCGGCGGGTCGGCGCGGCCGCCGAAAAACCCGCCTCTCCGAAACCAGTTCATCACCTGCCGCTCGATTGGCTGGGCCCCGATAGCGCGTCAGCCGCGGCGATTCGACCTTTCAGGAAATCGGTCAGTCCCTCCGGGTCGTCCGTGCCGACTCGAACCGTGCGGCCATTCATGTCGATCTCAACGCAGTCAAATCCCCACAGGTTGTAAGTCATGCCGCGACCGGGGATGTAGTGGATGCCCCAGCCATCGATCCAAGAACTGCGGGCGGCGGCGACATCGGACATGTTGGCGTACGGGAGGCGCGTTCCAAAAACGGGCAGAGGTCCGAAACGAACGGAGAGCGAATCGTTCATGTCGGCGACGGTGAGCGACTTGAAACTCACCGCCAACACGGCAAACAATGAGCCGGTGACCTGCAAGAGGATTCTCACCCACGGCGGCTCCAAAGAGAACGAGACCGAAAACTGGACAACTCCAATGACGAGCAACAACCAGTAAAGCGGCGCGCGCTGGGTGTGGTGGTATACGCTCATTGATGAACTCCGGTTGCTCGCGCGTGTGAAATTGCCACGGTTGTTGCCAAAATACTAGCAGAATGCTGACATTCCGTGGAAATTGCCGCACGAACCCTCCTCGGTGTCTCAAGGTAAAACTCACTGCTCGTTATACTGGGTAGACGTTTTCTTCCTTAGCTCAGGGTGCAAATGGCGATCACACGGATTACTCGAACCGGCTCAACTCTCGCCAGTTATCCGCTATTGGCGACGGTGTTTGTCGCGTGCCTGGCGTTTCCGACGAACGGTCGGGGCGATGGTGGCGTCGAGTTTTTTGAAGCGAAGATCCGTCCGGCGCTGGTCAAGCACTGTTACGAGTGCCACGCGGGCGACCCGAAGTCGATCAAAGGCGGCCTGCGGCTGGATAGTCGCGCTGCGATGCGGCGGGGCGGTGAATCGGGCCCCGCCATCCAACCGGGAAAACCGGCCGACAGTTTGCTGTTGTCAGCCATGCGTCACGACGAATTGGAGATGCCGCCCGACGGCCGGCTCGCCCCGGCGATCGTCGCGGATTTCGAAAAATGGATCTTGCTCGGTGCTCCGGACCCGCGGGTTGAATCGGCCAAACCGGTCAAGCCGCGGAGTGTCGACATCGAGCAGGGTCGTCGCTATTGGGCTTTCCGGCCACTGCAGACTCCCCGCACTCCAACCACCGCCGCCGGAGCCCGCCATTGGATCGACGGCTATGTTCAAGCGCGGTTGTCCGCGCAGGGGTTGCCCGTTCCGCGCGAAGCCAACTCGGCGACGCTCACCAGACGAGTTCACTACGACCTGACGGGACTGCCTCCCACCGCCGACCAGTTGCAGCGGTTTCTCAGCGATGCGAGTCCCGACGCCTTCGAGCGTCTGGTCGACCGCTTGCTCGCTTCACCCCGATTCGGTGAGCGCTGGGGCCGCCATTGGTTGGATGTCGCCCGCTACGCCGATTCCAACGGCGGCGACTTCAACGCGACGTTCCACAACGCTTGGCGGTACCGCAACTATGTGATCGACGTGTTCAATGAGGACCTCTCGTTTTTCGAATTCGTGCGGCGCCAGGTGGCGGGAGATTTGCTGCCGTACGATTCCGTCGAGCAGCGCGAACGGCAGCTGGTGGCGACCGGCTTGCTGATGCTCGGCCCGAAGATGCTCAGCGAACGCGACAAGAGCAAGTTGCAGATGGACGTCGTGGATGAGCAGATCGACAGCTTGGGGCGCGCCTTCCTGGCCATGACGCTCGGTTGCGCGCGGTGCCACGACCACAAGTACGACCCGATCCCCAGCACCGACTACTACGCGCTCGCCGGATTTTTCCAGAGCACGCAGACGCTCGATGGAGAAATCCAGAAGTACGTCTCCAATTGGGTGCGCGAGCCGCTGCCTGTGCCACCGGAAGTCGAGGTAGCTGCTGCCGATTTCGCTGAGCGAATCGCCGTACAGCAACGGCAAGTGGACGGCGTCAAGGCGCAAATCAAACAGCATGACGGCGCCGTGCAGTCGCTGTTGAAGGAGGGAGTCGTCGTCGACAACCGCGACGCCAAAGTCGTCGGTGTGTGGAAAAACTCGACCTTCTCGCCGCAATTCGTCGGCGCGGAGTACATTCACGACGAGAAGAAGGGGAAGGGCGACAAGCGGGTGACGTTCACCGCCGACTTGCCGGCGCCGGGCGAATACGAAGTGCGGATCTCGTACACGGCCGGAAATGGCCGAGCCAAGAAAGTTCCGCTGCGCATTGAACACGCCGACGGATCGGCTGACGTCTTCGTCGATCAAACGGCCGCTCCCGAGCTGGCCAATCTGTTTCACGTCGTCGGACGCTACCGGTTCGCCTCACGGGCGACCGTCACGCTCTCGAATGCGGGTACGACAGGACACGTCATCGCCGACGCCGTGCAGTTCGTGTCGACTGAGAAGGGGCGGGACAAGTCGGCGAACGATGACGACGGCGTAGAATTGGCAGCGCTCCGCGGCCGCTTGGTCGAACTGGAAAAACAGCTCGCTGGACTGAAAAAAGAAGCTCCCCAGAAGCCGCGCGCTTTGGCGGTTCGCGACGCGAAGCAGATTGCCGATTGTGAATTGCGGATTCGCGGCGAGCACGGCAACCGAGGCGCCGTAGTGCCTCGCGGATTCCTCCAGGTGATTCCGATCGGCGCGCAGCCGTCGTTCGGCGCCTCGGAAAGCGGTCGCCGCGAATTGGCCGACTGGCTGGCCGACCATCGCAATCCGCTTACTTCGCGGGTCTTCGCGAATCGAGTTTGGGCGCGGCTGATGGGACGCGGCGTCGTTCCCAGCGTGGACAACTTCGGCACGCTTGGTCAAACGCCCACGCATCCCCAGCTGTTGGACGCCTTGGCGGGTGAGCTGATCTCGGCCGACGGGAGCGTCAAACGACTCGTGCGGGAAATCGTCTGCAGCCGGGCGTATCGTTCGTCGAGTGCAGATGTGGCGGCGGCGCGGCGGATCGACCCCGAAAACGAATTGCTCTGGCGAGCGCATCGAAAGAGACTCGAGGCCGAAGCGATTCGCGACGCGATGCTGTTGGTCAGCGGCCAGCTGGATGAGACGAGGGCCGCCTCGCCCGTCGAGCATCTCGGCGTGCTTGTCACGACAAATCGACCGGACGCGGAAAACTACCAACAGAAGAGCAGCACTCGGCGAACCGTGTTCTTGCCGATCATTCGCAATGAGCTGCCGGCGATGCTCACGGCTTTCGACTTCGCCGACCCCGATTTCTCCACCGGACAACGCGCGGCGACCAGCACGCCAACCCAGTCATTGCTGTTGCTGAACAGCCCGTTTGTAAAGCAATGCGCGGCCGCCACGGCCAGCAGGTGGGCGGAGCGCGGTCACGACTTGGACAGGATCTACCTGACACTGTTATCGCGCCATCCGCTACCTGATGAGCGGGCTGCGACGCGCGAGTTCATCAAGGGCGAGACGGCGCATGGCGTCCAGGTCGACGTCGCTTGGCGGCGACTGATTCACGCCATCATTGCCTCGGCGGAATTCCGCATCCTCGAATAGCCTCAGCGAGATCACGATGGACGCCAACATTGGCCGACGACAATTCCTGCGAACGACTGCCGGCTTGGCCGGGCTGTCGGTGGGTGGAGCCTGGGGAGTGGCTCGTGGGCAGCAGGGAACGCTCCACCACGCGGCCCGCGCACAGCGGGTGATCTTCTTGTTCATGCACGGCGGTCCAAGCCACGTCGACACGTTCGACTACAAACGTGCGCTGCAGGCGAACGACGGCAAGCCGCTGCCGTTCGAGCGCCCCAAGAACATCGACGCCAAGCCGGTGCTGATGAAGTCGCCCTGGAAATTCCAACGCCACGGCGAGTCGGGCCTGTGGGTGTCTGAGTTGTTTCCGCATGTCGCCCGACAAGTAGACGAACTCTGCATCGTCCGCTCCGTGTATAGTCGAGGTCAGTCGCACGGGCAGGCGGTTTCGATGCTGCACACCGGTAGCGACAACTTGGTGCGACCATCGGTCGGCGCTTGGGTTTCATTCGGATTGGGATCCCAAAACGACGCCCTGCCGTCGTTCGTCGCGATCGCGCCGTCGAGCGGTCATGGTGGACCTCGCAAGTACGGGGCGGCGTTTCTCCCAGCAGCCCACCAGGCGACAACCATTGGCCGCCAAGGAAAACTCGGTAACGGCGAGATCGCCCACTTGAATGGCGGTGAATTGGTCGAGCAACGGCGCCAACTGGAATTGATCCAGTCGCTAAACCGCAGCCGCTTGGCGCGTGGCGGTCCAGACGCTCAGGTCAGTGGGGCAATCGATTCTCTCGACCTCGCCTTTCGCATGCAACAGACGGCTCCACGAGTTCTCGACCTGTCGCGTGAGACGACAGCGACACAAAAGCTCTACGGTGTCGACGAGGCGGAGACGGAGAATTTTGGCCGACAGTGCCTCCTCGCACGGCGGCTCGTCGAAGCGGGCGTGCGTTACGTCGAGTTGTCGACGGGAAGCGTTTGGGATCAACACAGCAATCTTGTCAAAGGCCACCAGAAAAACTCGCTCGCGGTCGACAAGCCGATCGCCGGTCTGCTGGTCGATCTCAAACAGCGCGGGCTGCTCGAGGACACGCTTGTCGTTTGGGGAGGTGAATTCGGACGCACCCCAATCGTCCAGGGATCGAACGGCCGCGACCACAATCCGCAAGGATTCACGATGTGGATGGCCGGCGGCGGCGTGAGGCGGGGCTTCGCCTACGGGCAGACCGATGAATTCGGCTACTACGCGACGATCGATCGAGTCCACATGCACGATATTCACGCCACGATGATGCACTCGCTCGGACTGGACCACAAGCGAGTGACCTATCGGTACGCGGGCCGAGATTTCCGCCTCACCGACATCTATGGAAAGGTCGTTGGCGACTTGTTCGCCTGATCCGGCCTCCCTTTTTTTGGGGAGCTCAGTAGAGAAAACCGACACCGGGACGGGCCGGCGTCAACGGATTGATCCCGACTGCGTTTGATCGAAATCAAACTGACATACACTCGTCATGTCAAAAACACAAGACACCAAGCCGCAACTGCAGGGGTTCAGCGCCGCCAGCGCCCATGAACTGGAGATGGCGCTGGCGGAGAGCGATGGTGTATTTGAGATCGACGCGCGGACTCGCCAGGCTCGCTACTCTCCACAAGTGCACGCCTTACTTGATCTGATTCATCCAGACGACGAGCTCGGCTGCACACTCGACGCCCTGTTTGACCGGTTGCACCCCGAGGACGCCGATGTCCGCACGGTATTCTCCGAATGCCGGGCGATCGTTTCAGCGAGCGTTCCGTCTGCGCAATCGCAGCGGCGAATACGTCTGGTTTCACGGCCGCGGGGGAGTCGTCCAGAGCGATGATTCGAGCAGCCGGCTGTTGGGCATGCTGACGCGGCTGGGAGATCTGCTTCCCGTAATTCAAAAGGCCGAGTCGAGATCTCCGTCATTGGAGCCGACGCCCAACGAAGTCGTGCCGCATCACGGAGACGACGGGGCGGACGTCGAGTCGGCCAATATGGACTTGCCCATCGGTGACGATTCGGAAGGCTCCTGGCCGACGCTCACGCAAAGCGAAGAGCGGCTGGCGCTGGCGCTCGACGCCTTGGAAGGTGGAATCTGGGATTGGAGCATTTCGACAGGCAAGGCGTATTTCAGCGACAAGTGGAGTGAAATGCTGGGATATCCGCCGGGCCAATTCGCCGACAGCATCCATGCCTGGAAAGAGGCGATCCACCCGCGCGATCGAGTGCGCGTCGTGCAAGCTCTGCGGAGCCACTTCGACCAGACCGTTCCGCACTACGAGTGCGAGTATCGATTGCGCTCGCGCAACGGCGAGTGGATCTGGGTCAGCGATCGCGGCCGTGTTGTCGAACGAGACGAAGACGGCAAACCGACTCGCATGACCGGGGCGTCGATCAACAGCACGAAGCGCCGCGAGTACGAACGTCAATTGCGACTGCGGGAACGGGCGCTCGAGTCGTCGCTGACGGCTACGGCGTTCTCGGACCCGGAGGGACGAATCACATACGCCAACCAAGCGTTCCTCGATCTCTGGGGAATCCAGAATCGCCAGGAAGTCGTCGGTCGACGCAACGCGGATCTCCCCGGCGAAGTTCGCCGCGCCCAAGAGATCGCTCGATCCGTGTTTCGAAACGGCGCTTGGCGCGGCGAAAGCTCGGCGAAACGCGGCGACGGGGTGGCGATGGAACCGGAGATCAGTGCGGCGATGGTCCGCGATGTCGACGGAGCCCCGACTCAGTCCATTGTGACGCTGGTCGATATCACCGAGCGGAAGCGGAGTGAGGCCATGCTCCGCAAGAGCGAGCTGCGATTTCGCCGCATGGTCGACAGTTTGCCTGAGATGATCTGGATGTCCGGGGTCGACCGCCGGTTTATCTTCGTCAACGCCCAGTGGCTGTTGTTCCGCGGCGGGAATATGGAGGCTGAGTTGGGGGACGGTTGGACAAAGGGAGTTCACCCCGACGACCTGGACGAGTGTCTGCGCTCCTACCAGAGCGCGGCCGATCAGTTTCTGCCGTTCGCGCTGGAGCACCGCATGTTGCATCGGGACGGCGAGTATCGGTGGGTCTTGAACAACGGGATTCCGCGGCGAGACGAAAACGGCGAGTTTGCGGGATACATCGGCTCATGTGTCGACGTGACCGGCCGCAAGAAGGCCGAGGAGGAGATTTCGCTGAAACAGGCCGAGTTGTCGCACTTCGCGCGGCTGAGCACGATGGGCGAGTTGGCGGCCGGGCTGGCCCACGAACTCAACCAGCCGCTGGCGGCCATCACAGCCTACTCGCAGGGCTTCCTCAGGTTTCTCGAACAACCACAGCTTGACCCCGAGGATCTCCGCGGCCCGATCCAGCGGATCGCCGATGAAGCGCTGCGGGCGGGCGAAGTCGTCCGCAGCATCCGCAGCCTCGTCCGCCGCCGCGAGCCCCGCCGCTCCACTCACGACCTGGCCGAACTGATGCAAACGGCTGTCAAGCTGCTGCGTCGCGAGTGCTCGGCGGCGGGAATCACGATCGCCTGCGAAATCCCGCCGCGCCGCACGTTTGTGATCGTTGACGCCACCCAGATCCAGCAAGTGCTGCTCAACCTCATGCGGAACAGCATTGAGGCGATCCAGGGCTCAGACCGCACAGACGGAAAAATTCTCATGAAGACTTTACGCAGCAGCGACGATACAGTAACGATATCCGTCTGTGACGACGGACCAGGGATCGCTGAGGATGTGTTCGAACGGGCCTTTGACCCGTTCGTGACGACGAAGCCCGATGGCATGGGCATGGGTTTGTCGATTTGCCAATCCATCATGGCCGACCATCAGGGAGCGATGACGGTAGGTTCCAATGTATGGGGCGGCGCCGAATTTCGCTTCACATTGCCACGTCACCACAACTAAATCCATCCCATGAGCGATCAAACTGTCTTCCTCGTCGACGATGACCCGGCCGGTCGCGACGCGGTCGGGTTTCTGCTCCGCTCTGTCGGCATCGCCACCGAGAGCTTCGATTCGGCGGACGCCTTCATTTCGAGCTACGATCCCACACGATCGGGCTGTTTGGTGCTCGACATCCGCATGCCTGGGATGAGCGGCCTGGAACTGCAGGAATGGCTTGAAGAGCACGAGTCGCCGTTGCCCGTCATCTTTCTCAGCGGACACGGCGATGTGCCGATGACCGTCCGCGGCATGCGTAAAGGCGCCGTCGATTTCATTGAAAAACCCTGTAAGGATCAACAGTTGCTGGAGTCGATTCGCCGCGCGTTGGCAACTGACGACGAGCGACGGGCGAGAATTGCCGCTCAAAACGCCGCCCGCGAACGATTCAAGTCGCTGTCCGATCGCGAGCGCCAAGTGCTCGACCTGTTTGTCTCCGGAAAACAGACAAAACAGATCGCCAAGCAATTGGACATCCGTGAAAAGACCGTCGCCGCCCACCGCAGTCGACTCTACGAAAAACTTGGCGTCGACAGCATCGTCGACCTCGTTCACCTGGCGGCGCACGCTGGAACGTTTCGCCCGAACGAAGAGTTGCCCTAGCCGCGAAATCCGGATTGGGTAATTCCTTATTGGCGGCTAATCGCCTGACGTGCCCGATCATTCTGGTCGATAACAACAATCCATTGCGCGGCCTTGTGCCGCCACCCTCTATAGGCATCCCCTGCCGCCTATAGAGGGTTTTTTTGGGGCCCGCCGTAACCTCACGCTTGGCGAATCTCCTCCGCTCATTTTCGCGCGCAGTTGCGCGCAACCGGATCGATGTGAGAGGTGAGTGGCCCGACGCTCTTAGAGACTACCTGCGGCGCACGTTCGTCACGTTGTCCGCCTCGTTCAGGTCGTAGATGGACCACGTATTGCCGTCGGGCCCTTGGAATGGTCTGACCTGAATCACGCCTTCGATCGAAATGGGTTTTGAGCGGTAGTCGATCCTGGCTTTTTTCCGCATCGTCACGTTGAGCAAGTGATCGGCTTGGCCGCCGGGGCCGTACTTGCACTCCGTGTTTCTCAGCAGCACGAACTGGTCGATGCCCTTGAGCTTCGAGTCGGGGAGCATGTAGCCCGAGATGCGAATCCGCTTGCCGTCGAGTTCTTTCACTCGGGCGGTCAGCATCCAGGGACGGAAGGCGATGTCCGCTTGGATCTGGAGAATGATGTCGTCAAAAGAGATATCGATAACTTCGCCGTTTCCGGCGGACGCCGGGTTGGCTTCGGGGTCTAATTCGCTGGTTCCGCCCGAATTGCCGCCACTGTCCGGATCGCCACTGCCAGGATCGCCACTATCAGGATCGCCACTATCAGGATCGCCGCTATCAGGGTCAGAGTTCCCAGCGGCCGGCGTTTGACCGGTGTTGTCGTCTGCGGTCTGAGAACCGACGTTGCTCGACTGGGTCGTAACCTCGCCGCCCGCCGGTTTGGCGGAGACCTGATCTTGCGGTCCGCAACCAAACATCCCGCACAGAAACACCCCGCACAGAAACAATGCGAGGATGGGAACGGCGACGTAGCATGTGTGACAGCGATACATGGGACCCTCACGGATTGATGCGAGACCACTATCGTATCATTCCCCCACACCCGCCGGCAAACCCGAATGGGTGGCCCAACGGTTGCTCGCCGCCCTCTTTATCCACTGGCGGCAGCTGATTATGCTGGCCAGGACAACCAAATCCACGTCCTGTCGGGAACCAAATCCATGCGACAAGTCCAGACCTTTCTCTTGATCATCGCTTGCTCGATTCCACTAGCGGCCAACGGCGCGCCTCCGCTCAATGGGTTGACTCAAGCGGAATCCCGCGGCGGCTGGCAACTGCTGTTCGATGGCAAGTCGACAAAGGGTTGGCGTAACTACCGGCAGGAGACGTTGAGCGACGGCTGGGTCGTGGATGACGGTGCTTTGCGCCGCGCCGCGCGGAGAGCCGGCGACATTGTCACAGTGCAACAGTACGACAACTTCGAAATGTCGCTCGAGTATCAGATCTCCAAGGGCGGCAACAGCGGCATCATGTTTCATGTGACCGAAGACAACCGAGCGCCCTGGCACTCGGGTCCGGAAATCCAAGTGCAGGACAACATCGATGGCCACGACCCGCAGAAGTCGGGGTGGCTGTACCAACTCTACAAACCGGTGAAACCCGCTTGGGCCAAACGATTCGAAGCGCAGGTTGGTTTCAAGAGCCCGGAGGTCGTCGACGCCACGAAACCCCCCGGACAATGGAACCACGTCTATCTGCGGATTACCAAGCAACAGTGTGAAGTCGTCGTGAATGGGGTCGGCTATTACTATTTCCGGCTCGGCGATGACGAGTGGAACGAGCGCGTCGCAAAAAGCAAATTCTCACGCTATGAGAACTTCGGCAAGGCCGGTAAGGGACACATCTGTCTGCAGGACCACGGCAACCCCGTCGCCTACCGCAACATCAAGCTGCGCAAGTTGCCCGCCGACGGCGTCGCGCCGGATAACGTCGATGGCGAGCTGCCGATCAAGACGGAAGTCGCCTTTCCAAACCTCGAATGGGAAGGCTGGAAGGGTGTCGACGACAGAGGCAAAATCCATCCGCTCCGCCCGCTCGTGCTGACCCACGCCGGCGATGGTTCGAACCGGGTGTTTACCGCCGTGCAGAGCGGATTGATTCATACGTTCCCCGGCAATCAATCCGCCAAGCGAGCGAAGTTGATTCTCGACATCCGCGATCGGGTGATGGACTGGCGCTCCGAGGACGAAGAGGGAATGCTGGGCATGGCGCTGCATCCCAACTTCAAAGAGAACGGCCAGATCTACGTCTACTACTCGTCGGCGAGCGACCTGCGGACGTCGATCGTTTCACGATTCACGCTGCCGAAAGACGGCTCACCGATCGACGCGGACGACGAGCAGTTGGTGATGAAGATTCCGCAGCCGTTCGCCAACCACAACGGCGGTTGCATCGCGTTCGGCCCGGATGGCTATCTCTACATCGGACTCGGCGACGGCGGCGGCCGCAACGATCCGATGCACCACGGCCAGAATCTCAGCACGTGGATGGGTTGCATCCTCCGCATCGATGTCGACAAGAAGGAAGGCGATCGAGCCTACGCGATCCCCGCTGACAATCCATTCGTAAAACGCCAGGGAGCCCGCCCGGAGATCTACGCGTACGGATTCCGCAACATCTGGCGCATGGCGTTCGATCGCCAAGACGGACGCCTGTGGGTTGGCGATGTCGGGCAGGACTTGTGGGAGGAAATCAACATCGTCAAACCGGGCGGCAACTACGGATGGAGCACTCGCGAAGCGCGGTACGGCTTCAACAACGTGCCCGCCAAGATTCAGGACGAGCCGCTCGACCCAGTCTGGGAGTACGATCACCGCATCGGCAAATCGATCACCGGTGGATTCGTCTACCGTGGCGAGGCGATCCCCGCTCTGCAAGGATGTTATCTCTACGCCGACTACGTCAGCGGCAAGATCTGGGCGCTCAAGTACGACACCAAAGCGAATCGAGTCAGCAAACTCTGGCGGATCCCCACGAACGGGATTCCCGTCATTTCGTTCGGTGAGGATGAGCGCGGCGAAGTCTACTACACCATCCAGACGGCGAGCGGCAAAAGCATCTACCGCTTTGTCGAGAAGTAACGACTCGGCCAGAACGTAGATGGGATTCGCCAGAATTCCCTTTTGAGTTCAATCGTGAGTCGGACTTCCGAGTCGGACTTCTGGGCTTGCCATTACCCACATTTTTGGCCGTAGGCCAAATTCACCGTAGCCTGGGGCAACGCCCCAGGAACAATGGCCACATCTGCGAACGCGCGCGAGCATTTTCGCGCCGAGCGCCGAATCGATTCCATTTTGGCCGTAGGCCAAATTCACCGTAGCCTG